>CAYLHV010000013.1:0-57985 GCA_964383745.1 uncultured Rickettsiales bacterium
GAATGGTAAAGCAGAAGTTGTGGCAATGTTGCTGGCGCAAGAGGGGATTGATGTTCATGCTAAGGATAATAATGAAGAGAATGCTTTGATGTGGGCTGCTAAAAATGGTAAAGCAGAAGTTGTGGCAATGTTGGCGCAAGAGGGGATTGATGTTAATGCTAAGAATAATCATGGATATAATGCTTTGATGTGGGCTGCTAGGAATGGTAAAGCAGAAGTTGTGGCAATGTTGCTGGCGCACAAGGGGATTGATGTTCATGCTAAGAATAATCATGGAGAGAATGCTTTGATGTTGGCTGCTTGGAATGGTACAGCAGAAGTTGTGGCAATGTTGCTGGCGCAAGAGGGGATTGATGTTAATGATCTAAATAATGCTTTACTGAATGCTGCTTATAAAGGTCACGAGAAAGTTGTGGCGTTGTTGCTGACAAAAGGAGGGGCTAATGTTAATGTTAATGTTCGGAGTACGGGTCACAATAAGACCGTTTTGATGCTGGCTGCTGAGAATGGGCGAGTGGAGGTTGCGAGGATGTTGATTGAGCATGGGGCTGATGTTAATGCTAGAGATAACACTGGGGCTAATGCTTTGACTGTGGCCAGTGAGAAGGGGCATGTGCAAATTATAAGGATGTTGATTGAGAGTGGGGCTGATATTTATAATCGGAGGGGATTTAATGGAAATCTTGCGTTGAAGCTTGCCTGCATTAATGGACGCACAGAGGTTGCAAAAATATTGATTGAGCATGGGGCTGATCTTCATGATTGTGATGTAAATAGAAAAACGGCTTTGGTGCATGCTAGTGGGAATGGGCGCACAGAGACTGTGGATATGTTGATTAAATGTGGGGCCTTTGATGTTTTGAATCAGAATGTGATAAATTCTTTGATTGCTGCTAGTGGTGCTGGGCATGCAGCGACTGTTGCGGTGTTGATTGAAGGAGGTGCTAGGGTTAATATTTGTGATTTGGGTGGGAAGGCGGCTTTGATGGCTGCTGCTGAGAAGGGTCACATGGAAACTGTTAAGATTTTGCTTGAAAAGAAGGCCTATATTAATGCTAGAAATTGGGATGGAGAAAATGCTTTTTTGCTTGCTAGCCAGAATGGTCACGCTGAGGTGGCGAAGCTTTTGGTTGAAAAAGGGACTTATGTTGATGTTCGGGATTATAATAGACGAACAGCTTTGATGATTGCTCTTGAGAATGGCAAAATGAACGTTGTTGAGAAGTTGCTTGGATTAGGGGCGGATGTTAATGCGAAAGATAAAGATGGAAAAACTGTCTTTGATTATGCGACTGATGAGAATGTTAAGGATATTTTGTGGAAGGCGAAGATTTCTTTGGATTTATGGTCGAAAAAAGAGCTTACGGAAGGTGATTTAGCTAAGGTGAAAGAGGAGACGAATTTTGTGCGCGAAGAAGTGAAATGTCATGCTTCGTTGAATCATCGGCTTTTGTTGCATGTGATTAGTCGGGCTGAGAATGAGCTTAAGGAGTGGTTGCGTTTGGATGATCGCGAAGAGGGTGATATGAAGGAAGAAAGCAATGATTTGTTGAAAAACACTTTTAGACAGGTTTCTCAGATATTTGGAAGAGGGCCTGAGGGATATTTTTGCGTTAGAGAGATGAAGAAATTTGAGAATAGGATTGGTTATCGGGCTATGGATGAGAAATATTTTGATAAGATTGCTCCTAATGCTACTAGATTCAATGCGATCATCCAGGGGTCTGCTGAAAATGAAACTATAGAGAGTATTTGCAAGGACATTAAGAAAATTTTGGATGAAAATGGCAAGATGTCCATGGATGATGTTCAATTTGCTTTAGATTTTGTGAATCATGATTTTCTGACAACAGTTCGAGGTGCTAAAGATTGGAGCAATAATGTCAATGACGAAGTGAGCCCCATCCCTATTTATGATGCTCTTGTGCGGGAGGAAAAAGATTTAGAAAAGGGGCTTTTAGCTAATTGTGGGCTTGGGGAATCTGGGGCGAAAAGGGGAAATTCTGATGCATCAGAAGAAACGCCTAGGGTGAAAAGATCGATGACTGAGAAAGATTTTGTGGGGAGGACGCAGAAAGCGGCTTTTTCTCAAGGGGTGAATAGGTGAGTTTTTGTGAGTGAATGCGAAGCAATGTTATTTTTTGGAAGTAAACATAACTCTTGATGGTCACGCTTTGCTTGCCATGATGAATTTCAACTTTAAGATGGGGTCGCCATGCTTTCGTCATTGCTGTAAAGGTGAAACAGTTCGGAAGGAAAAATCGTGGTTAAGAAATGGGATTTTGATTCTACTTTCTCAGAGAGTTTAAGAGTTCTTGGTTTTGCAATTTTTCTTTAATTTTTTCAAGCATTTCTGCAAGGTTTGTAAGATTTGTGTCTGACAAAAAACATAGGCACACAGCGGCATTTAGCAAAATTACACGGCTTTGAGGAGTGGTGAAATCTTGGCCTGTGAGAATTTTCCTGAAAATATTCATATTTTCCTGCATGTTCCTTTGCGCCACAAGATCTTCTATTTCAACGAATGGTGTTTTACTGAAATTATAAAAATCCCTCGTAATCTCATTTTTTCTGATGATGACAATCTCGGAATTCACATCATTTTCCAATAAATGAGGTATGCCCGGGTAGTGACTGCAAATGATCAAGGCGTTTTGAACTTCTAGTGAGTGCAAAATTTTAATATATAACTCAATTTCCCAAGAATTTTCAACATAAATGATTAAACTTTCCAATTTCTCTGGAAAACATAAAGATTTCACAAAATCAAAAAACTTGCCAAACAAATCACATTGAATCTCATAAATTTCCCTCAATGCAGGGTAAAAATGAAAGATCTCCACGAAACGGAACTTTTCAGATGAGTGGTTTTTTGGAAAATCCAGTTCTTTCAATAAATCGGCGCTGGAATTATGGCGCGCCAGGGAATTTTTCGGCAAAAACGACAAACGGTCACAAATCATCATGGGAAAGTCAAACAATGTCAGAATGAAGGCCACAGCAAGCTCCACATTCATCAATTTCGCCCTCACATCTTGAGTGCATGAAATGGCGTTAAATTTCCCCTTTGACTGATGACATTTCAAAATTTTCAGCACAGCAAGAATTTCAGCACATGGATTTTTCTGCAAATCAACCATGGTCAGAAGGGAAGCAATTTGTGTTGGCGTTGCTCCTCCTCGCAAAATAATCTGCATAATTCTCTCAATTTCTGCATTTGCCACTGGCAGATTCAAAGATTTTTCATATAAAAATTTTCTAATTTCAGACATTTAAAATCAGAGATGCTCCCAACTGCGATGATTCTTTGCCTCGGAAAAATAGTGACCTTGCATGTAATCAACACCAAGTTCCATAAGGATTTTAGCCACTTCTCCATTTTCTACAAATTCTGCAATTGACTTGAAACCCAAAGATTGAATGCTGCCAAGCAAGACTTTAATGAAAAGCTCATCTTCAGACCTGGTGGCAATTCCTCTGATGAAAGAACCGTCAATTTTAACAATGTCAACCGGCAGAGATTTTAGTTGCCTGAAGGAAGTGTGCCCCGTGCCAAAATCATCTAATGCAACTTGGCAGCCAATTTCCTGCAACATTGCAATGAAATAGGCCACTTTTCCAATGTCTCTGTGAATGGCAGTTTCGGTGATTTCGACAATGATTCTCGACGCAATTTTCGGATCAGCCAATAATTCCCGCGCTTTTTCAAGCCATTGCTCATTATAAACCCCCATGCTGGAGAGGTTGAAGGCGAATTTGACATTTTCCGAATTTTTCACTTCATTCACCACCATTTCAAGCACTAATTCGTCAATCACATTAATGAAATCGAGATTTTCAGCAATTGGAATGAACGGCCCTGCAGAAATGATTTCACCATTTTCATCAATGATTCTGAGCAAGCATTCATAATGATTAACTTTACCATTTTGTCCATTAATGATTGGTTGATAGGCCAATCTCAGTCTTCCATTTAGAATTGCGTTTTTAAAATAGCTGGCCTGTTGCATTTCATTTTTAATGATTTTCTGCTGCGTTAAAAAATCAGTATATGTGTTAAAAAACTTTCCAATGTCAGTTCTGACATTTGCCAGAGCATGCATGGCTTTCATATAGAGATTTCGCGCATCGTCAGAAAATTTTGGAAATTCAATGATAGACATTTTGAAAGTCAAATGAAATGGCTCGTTAGATTGATCATGCGAGTAATTATAAAATTGGATGGATTCTTTGATTTTCCGAATGAATAGATTAATTTGCCCTTCATCCATTTGATTTTCTGAGATGAAAGCTAATATATCATCTGAAATGAAATATATTTTGTCGAAAGAGAGGTCTTTTTTGAGTTTTGTGATGAGATTTTCCATGATTTCTTGTGACATTTCATGACCGTAAATGCTTGAAATGACAAGTAAATTTGAGATGTTTAGCAAAAAAAGATGTTTTGATTTTTTGGCAACAACCGCATCATCAATAACTTTTTGCAAATCTTGCAGAAAATTATCCAGATTTTTCTCTAAATTCAGTGAATAATTGTCTGACTGTTCCATATTTTTTCTATCAAATAACATACTCACAACTTTAGAATATGACATATGTGTTTTTTCTCCGTGGCTGATTTTCTAAAAGAGAAATATGGTGTTTTAAACACAAAAAATCAAGCCCCGTGGAAAATTATCTTCATATCCCGACCTAGAAACATCATACCAACTAAAAGTAGAGTTACTCAAGGATAAATTTAATAATTTTTGACATGTAAAACTTTTAACGCAATGGGCATTACAAAAAAGACACAGAACATTCTTGAAAGCCACCTCCCATTTCCGTCACCTTCGAGCGCAGCGCGGCAATCTTTCTTTCGCTTTAAAAACAGAATGAGCAAAATTCAAAACCCCCCGCTCATCTCATTTGCGCTTCTTTCAGTGGCATCACGCCTTTTAATCCGTTTTAGATGCGAATCTTCTGCGTTTGCTAAAAGTTTTTTACACTCAGTGTCAGAGCCATTATAAGTTAAATTCATATTTTTTTGAATATATTCCTCTAGGTCACATTTCATTTTATGATTTTTACAATATTCCACATGTTCCAAATAGGGGAAGGTGCACATAATTATGAGCATTGTGAACGCAGCAAGCTGAAAAGCGCTGTCATTCATTGCATAGTCATTCCAATTTTTATAGTGAGAATTTTTATTTTCTATGGCATTTCCACTAGCCCATATAAGAAAAAACATTGTTGGTATGTTTAATGTGTAAAGAAGAGTGTCGTTGCGTAAATTTAAATCTATATTCAGATTTTTTAAAGATTTGGCATGTGGCGACTTTAGATAAGAATCTAGCGATTTTATTGCATATTCTGGCGTGATTGCAGGTTTTAATGTCCATGCTGCAGTGTCGATTTTTATATTAAGTTCACTCACTTTTGGATGCTCACTTAAAAAATGCAAAAATGCATTTAATTCTTCGGAATGTTTGATATTTACATTTTTTGGTGACGTGTCATTATTGCTGCTGTTAGTTTTAGAATTTACCATGTTTTTAACCTTTGATTTTCATTATTAGTGCGAATAAAGTAATATAACACAATTTTGTACATATGTCAATGATAAAATTAGCAATTTTAAGATGGAGTTGTTGGTGGGGAATGTTTGTGAGAATTTAGTTGTAGCTAAGATCGTATAAAAAAGTTATGGAATTGGGTTGTAAGTTTTACACCTATTTGCTGTAAAACTTTGTGGTGATCCGGTGTTGTTTTTTCTATGGAATGTAACATCACACTGGGTTGCCGCGCCTTTGGCTCGCAATGACGGAGGTGTTAAATTTTTAATTAAACGCCCCATTTATTTATGAGATATTGCTCAAGTGCCATGATTTGTGCGGAATTTAGGTTGGTTTTGAAAATGATGATCTCGCTGATTGACCCTTTCCAGCCATATGAGCTTGAGCTGATTGTCACTTGTTCATTTTCAAATGCGCTTTTAGAGAGGATTTTGGATGAAACTTGGGTGCCATTAATGCGTAAAATTGACCCTGATGATTCTGTATAAGTTATGGTTAGAACTGTGCTTAATTTGTTTTTAAATGTGCTGGTGGCACTCTCAAGCCCAAGGCTAGGCCAGTTTTCAAGCAAAGAGCCATTAGCTGTGACGCTTAAACTTTTAGTCACTCGGCTTGGTTTTTGAACTTTCGATTCAAAAAACACTCTGGTTTGGTTGAGTTCGGTTGGCTTGATTACTGCTAAGATTACATAGTTGCGGTCATCGACATTAAAAATTGTTTGATTTTCAATTGATAAAAAATCATCATTGCCATCAAAAAAAACTTCATTTCTGACAAAAGCTCCTCTGCCATTATAATCTGTGCCAGTTGCGCCTCCGTTAAGATAGCTTTTAGTGAAAATTGGCGATTTTGAAGGATTTTCTTGAATTGCGTGATTCCCTTTGCCTGATTTGTCAAACCATTGCTGAATTTTACTGTCTTGCCCTGGCAAGTAACCATTCCCAAATGGGTCATTTGCGTCAAGCCACAAAACAAGCGAATCTGAAGGTGTGGTGATGATGTCTTTAGGGACTGTGACATTTTGAATTTCATTACATCCACCCATTTTACCGGGCTTTTTTGAGATGTCTGTGCTGATGTAGGTTGTTGAGGGGCATTTGCATTCCTGCGCAGACTCACCAGCTGCTTTCCACAGAATCATGCCTTCGGGGCATTCTTTTGCGAAAGTGGAAATTGAAAATAGGGCCATGATTAAAAATTTTTTCATATTTTTCTCTAGACAAAATTATTGGAGTGATTTATATAATATTATTTTAAACTTTAAGAAATGTTAAGTCAAACATATGGATCTCTTTTTAGGAAAAAAAACAATTTACCATGATCAATATGCCCCAAATTTGCTCTGCCCAATTCCTCGAATTGACAAAAGACGGGAAATTGGCATTCAAGAATTGCCGTTTCAAGGGCTTGATGTTTGGAACATTCACGAAGCTTCCTGGCTGAATCAAAAAGGAAAACCTGTTGTGGGGATTTTTGAAATTAAAATTGATGCAAATTCGGAATTCATCATTGAATCAAAATCAATGAAATTATATTTTAATTCGCTCAATGGCACTCGTTTTGCAAATGCTGATGTGGTGACGCAAATTGTTAAGCAAGATCTTGAAAAAATTGTTAATTCAGAATTGCAAATTAAATTTAAAAATCTCGAAGATTTGCGTGATAAAAAAACAGGGGAATTTCAGGGGGTTAATCTTGATTTGCTTGATGTGGAAATTGCAGAATTTTTGCCAAATGCTAAAATTTTGAAATGTGATTTTGAAAATGAAACCCAAGAAATTTTGCATTCAAATTTGCTGAAATCAAACTGCCTTGTGACTAATCAGCCAGACTGGGCTTCAGTTCAAATTTCTTACGTGGGGCCAAAAATTGATCATGAATCTTTGCTGAAATATTTAATCTCTTTCAGAAATCATAATGAATTTCACGAGCAATGTGTGGAGAGAATTTTTGTTGATTTGATGAGAGAATGCAGACCAGCAAAGCTTTCCGTCCATGCGCGCTATGTCAGGAGAGGGGGAATTGACATTAACCCATTTAGAACAAATTTTGAAGATTTCAGCAATTTTCCGAATTTTAAAATGGCGAGACAGTGATTTTTGCAGTTTTTTTAAAAAATTTACAGCAAAATATTTGACAAATTATGATGGAATCACCATATAACTAGTTTGACCTGGCTTGATTTATGCGCTATGATATAATTCGAGATATTTCCTTAGAAAATTTTAATTGAGTGTCCTGTTAATGAGACTTTTGAGAATTTTATGGTTCAGAATTTTTTACTATGCAAAAATCCTTCTTGCAATTTCGCTTTTGGGAGGCTCATGTTTTTTGTTTTTTTCTGGCAAAGCAGCCATTCTCACAAATCAATTCATGGCAAAGATTTTTGAATCATCAACAAAACAAGGCTTGGTGATTGAAGAAATTTATGTTAGTGGAATGAAAAATGTCACTGAAGAAGAAATTCTGCAAAAAGTTAACATGCGCAAAGGCCAGCCAATTTTGGCCATTAATTTGCCTCAATCTGTCTCTGAAATTTTGAAGCTCGATTGGGTTGAAAATGTTACAATTAAAAGAAAAATCCCAAATCTGATTTTCATTGACATTGAGGAAAAAGAGCCAATTGCAATTTGGCAGAATTCTGGAAAGTTGTTTTTAGTTGACAAAAAAGGCTCTCTGATTAAAGAGCAAAAAATGCAGAATTTTGCTAATTTACCAATTTTAATTGGTGAAAATGCTCATTTTTTGGCACATGATTTGCTTGAATCTTTGTCGGCAAATTCAAAAATTAAAGATGAAATTGCCTCAATCATCAGAGTTGGCGAAAGAAGGTGGAATGTGCGTTTTAGAAATGGCACAGAGGTGAAATTGCCAGAAACAGACATCATGAGCGCTTGGACTCATGTGGTTGAGCTTTATGTCAGCGGCGGCTTGCTGCATTCTAACATTAAAAGCATGGATTTGAGAGTTAAAGATAAAATATATATTGAAACAAAAAACTAATAGAGAGAGAAAAGTGAAAAAAGGAAAAATCATTGCGGCTTTAAACATTGGAAGTGCAAACATCATTTGCATCATTGCAAATATTGACCATGAAGGGAACTATGAAATTCTCGGTGTTGGGCATCAACTCTCAAGCGGCATCAGAGCTGGAATTATCACAGATTTTGACAAAGCGGAAAAAGCTGTGGTTAAGGCCATCACTGCTGCTGAAACTGAGGCTGGTTGCAACATTGACAAAGCATTTGTTTCTGTCTCTTCTCCAAAAATTTACTCTGAAATTGTCACAAACACCGTGCCAGTTGCCGGCCAAGAAATCACCGAACGTGACATTGAAAGAATGGTCTATGACTCGCTGAAATGCGCTTCAAAAGAAGATTATGAAGTGATTGACTATTTTCCATTGGAATATTTCATTGACGGAACTGGGGGGATCATTGACCCGCGCTCAATGTTTGGCAAAGTGCTTGGTGGGCGCATTCATGTGATTAACGCACAATCAACCATGATGGTGAATTTGGCAAATTGCCTTGCGAAATGCCATTTGAACATTGAGGAATTTTTGCTTTCCTCTTTTTCTTCAGCTTTCGCAGTGCTTGAAAAAGAAGAAATGAATCTTGGCGCAACAGTCATTGACATTGGCGCTTCCAGCACTTCTTTTTCCATTTTTGTGGATAATAAAATAATCTATACATCAACAATTCCGGTGGGAGGAATGCATATTACCTCTGATTTGGCGCATGCTTTTTCAATTAATGTGAATGCCGCGGAAAAGTTGAAAATTCTGCATGGAAAAACAATTTTTACGCAAAATGATAAGAACCAAATCATTGATCTTGAATCTTTATTTGAAGATTCGGAAATTTCATTAGTGTCGGAGGAAATTTCAACTTCTCTCATTTGTGGTGTCATTAGGCCGCGTGTTGAGGAGATTTTGGAAATTGTAAAAATTCGCTTGGAAACCATTGGAATGCCTCATGTTTGCACGAAAAGAATTGTGCTGACAGGCGGCACAAGCCAGCTTTATGGCATTAAAGAACTTGCGTCAATCACTTTTAAAAGAAATGTCAGAATTGGAAAAGTGCGCCAAATTGAGGGGCTTAAACCAGAACATCTTGCACCAACTTTCGCCTCAGCAGTGGGCTGCCTCTTGTTTGCAACTCATGAGCTGAATAAAAACCAGGTGAATTTTAAGGAGAATTATGCTTTTTTCCGTAAAATATTTAGTTTTTTTAAATGAATGGTGAGGGAGTGGGGGGAATTTACGGAGATAAGTTTGTAATTTTTTTTTTTTTTTTTTTTGGTTGAATTTAACCTATTATTCGTCATTGCGAGCTGAAAGCGCGGCAATCTAGAGGTTATGTTTATTGTAAGCGGAAAAAATAATTCTGAATCAGAAAAACTATAGGGTGGGGTAGGGGAGATTCAGTGTAAAATAACTCTGGATTGCCGCGCTGGCGCTCGCAATGACGGGTTTTGGTGTGGTGCAAAATAATAAAAACCTCCCACTTAAGAAAAAAGACTTGCCTCAAAAAATTCCCATTTTTACAGATAAAATTCAACTATTAATTGTTTATTAAGTTTTTAGCTATATAATTTAATATATATAGGGAGAGGCTTGATATGAATAAAAAACATGGATCCACTTGAAATTGCAAATTTTGACAGAAAAGTTAGGCAGAAATGTGAGAGTTTTTTTGATGTAGAAAACACAAACTCAGTGGTTTCGCAAATTGTTTCTCTAAAAAATTCTGTAACAGATCTTCCAAAAGATGAAATTAGCAAAAAAATGTCTAAAATTCTGAAAAAAGAGTCTTTTTTTGATTTTGTGACAGATGGTGATTTTCTTAAAAATTCTAGATCAGAAAATGTTGCACAAGTCTTGGAAACATTGGCGCAAGCTAAAGAGGCGTTGAATTTTCACCCCGCCTCTACTGCAAATTCTGGGTCGCAGGAAGAAGTTTTATATGCTAAGATTCTCCTTGTCAGCAAGTTCATGAAGCATCTTCTTGAAGCGAAAAAAGCTCAAGAAAAAACCAATTATGATGCAATTGGGCAAGAAAATGGAGTGAATTTATATCAAAATTTTTATGACAAGCAAGAAAAACTCCAAAAATCAGAGGATGATTTAGAAAATTCCACAGAATATAAACGTCACCCTTTGCTGAGCAGGGTTTTAAGCAGAATTTCAAAAAATTCAGCCTCTCCAGAATTGCTTGAAGATCAGAAGAAATTTGACACATTAAAGGCAAATGTCAAAAATGCGTTAAAAGAGCGAGATGATGCTAAAAAATCAATAGATAAAACGCGCGAAACCAAAAATTTTAAAGATACCATTAAAAAAGCTAATGGAGATGTTAAGAATTTTGCTGAACAAATCAAAGATGCGCTAAAAACCGCTCTAAAAAAGGCTGAGAAAATTCCAGAAATGGCCTTTAAGAATCTTAAGAAAGGAACGCAAAAACATGGCTTAACGCATGATTTGAAAGAAGCAATTGACAAATTACCAAAATCAGCTGCTTCATTGAGTCAGGAAGAAATCAAGCATGCGCAGGCATCAAAGCCAAAACAACAGCAACATTCTCGCTAAATTGTGCGCGGGAAGTGTGGATATGAAGAAATCCAGAGAGAAATGAGCGTAACTTTAGATTGTCCATTTTCTTGCATTACTAAGTTAAATGGTTGAGTTTATTATATCTTTAGAAGATGAGGAGAAGATTATTCTTTTTTCTTGAATTTTGGTTATAATTGTAATATTATAATATTATAATGCTTTAAAATAAAAGCAAACTCTTTTACTTTTAGAGAAAGGGGTTCATAACCCTAGTGACAAGCAATTTAAGATTAGGTATATAAAAATGAAAACAGAAGAATTATTTACTGCGATTAGGAACAATGATGTTACTCAGGTTAGAGCTTGGCTGGAAAATGGAGGCGATGTTGATGCCAGAGATGCCAGAGATACAAGAGGAGATACTGCTTTAATCAGGGCTGTTCATGAGGAGAAAGTAGAAATTGTAAGAATGCTGCTTGAGTATGAGGCAGATGTTAACGCTCAGGACGAGTATGGATATACTGCTTTGCACTGGGTTATTTTTCATGAGCAGCTGGAAATTGCACGAATGTTACTTGACAATGGAGCGAATGTTAGAACTAAGAGTCATTTTGGAGAGACGGTTTTAGTGTCTAGGGATGTTGAGTTAATTAAAGAAGATACAAGAATATTGCTTACACGAATGTTGCTTGAGTATGGAGCAGATCCTTATGCTATAGATGATAGTGGAGAGACGGTTTTTATGACTGTTGTTGCTGATGGACACATGGAAACTGCAAGAATGTTGATTGTTGAGTATGAAGTAGATGTTAATGCTCAGGATAAAAATGGATTGACTGCGTTGCATCATCTTAGCAGCTGTGGGTACGAAAACATTGCAAACATTGTAAAAATGTTAATTGAGAATGGAGCAAAAGTTAACATGCCAACTCTGAAAGGGAGAACAGCTTTAATAGAGGCTAGCATGTATGGAAGATTAGGTGCTTTAAAAGCGCTAATTGAGAATGGGGCCCATGCTAATATAAGAGATAACGATGGGAGGAATGCTTTGATGGGAGTTTGTCTTAGTGACTGGGATAGTGAGGATGATAAGATCAGGGAAATTATAGAGATTTTACTTAAAAATGGGGTTTCTATTGATGGTAAGGATTATGCTGGAGAAACGGCTTTGATGATTTTTAGTGAAGCTGGAGAGATAGAAGCTGTAAAAACATTACTTGAATTTGGGGCGAATGTGCATATTAAGAATAAAGAGGGAAAAACCGCCTTAGATCTTGCGACAGATGAGCAGGTGAAGTCGCTTTTGGTGGCGGCAGAACGTTCTAGCACCAAAAGGGACGGTTCTGTTATGGATGCACGAGAAGGAACAAGGGAGTCTGGAGTAAAAAAAATGAGATCTTGGCAGGAAAGTGCGAGAGAACAAAAAGCAGCTTCTTCTCAGCAGGGGCGTGGTGGGTTTGGCAGTTGATCTGAAATGATAATCAGAGTTATTATTTTAGGCACGTAGCTCTGATTCATTTTGCATGTGGGTGGCTCATTTTCCTAAGGCGAATTTTCTTTCCCGGCGAAATAAAGATTCAGAGCTCTTTTAATCCCTTGAGTCACTTTTTCGCGGTAGGATCTTGTGCCAATTAATTTTTCATCATGTTTGTTTGATAAATAGCCAAGCTCAAGCAAAATTGCGGGAATTGTGGAGCCTCTGAGAACTCTGAAACCTGCAAATCTGTGCATTTTTCGGAAAATTTCTACAGATTCTTGCATTTCTTTTGCGATATGTGAAGCCAGAATTGCAGATTGGTTGTTTTTATTCCTTTTGGCCAAATCAAACAAAACCCCAATCACCTCTGACTCCTCATTTTTCAATTTTTTTTGTGGCTCAACAATGAAATCAGCCTTATTTTCGCTATTCGCCAAACGTGCAGATTCTTTGTCTGAAGCCACTTCTGACAATGTATAAATCGACATTCCGCGCGCCATTCTGCTTGGGCTGGAATCTGCGTGGATTGAAATGAAAACATCAGCTGAAAGTTTCTTAGCTTTTTCAACTCTGGTGCTCAATTTCATGAATTTATCATTTTCGCGGGTTAAAATTGCTTTATAATTCTCAGTTTCGTTGAGAATTTTCTGCAAATATTTTGCATATTGCAAAGTGACAATTTTTTCTCTGGTGCCGTAAAATTTACCAATTGCGCCAGGATCTTCGCCACCATGGCCGGCATCAATGGCAATGATGAATTTTCTCTTTTTCTTGATTTGTGGAACATTCAAAATCTGCGGTTCTTCATCTAAAAGATTAGGATTCTCATCTAAGTGTTTGAAAATGTTAGGTTTTGCAAGAGTGATTTCTTCTGGTAATTTTTTTCCCTTTGAAGAAATGTCAAGCACAATTTTAAAAAAAGGAGATTTTTCTTTGGGTTCAATTATTTGAATTTTCGATGATTTAATGGTTTCTTTCATGTCAAAAACCACTCGCAAAACTCCATTTTCCTTAGTTGCGAAGCGAGTTTTTAAAACCAACCCATCAAGATTAGGTTTTTGCGTCAATTTCCATTTGCTTTTTTGCACATCCAAAACAACTCTTGGTGGATTTTCTAAAGTGAAAAATTTAAATTCCGGCTTTTGCTTAACATCAACCACAAGACGAGTGACTCCAGTTTTTGACTGTTTTGCCCCTCTGATTGCACGAATTTCATTATTTTTCTCAGCAGAATATGAAAAATTCGAGCAAAAACAAAGGCTAAAAAACAGAAAAAGCCTTGAAATTAAAAGAATTATAGAGTTTTGCATAAAAAAAATGATGATTATGGAAAATAGGGTTTGAGCTTTATTGAAAAAGAGTGTATCATGTAAATATGTGATTATCCATGATAAAAAACGTCTGCTGCCAAAAAAGGCTTAATCTGCAGCTGTCTGAATTGGCCGGGGAGTTCTCCTAGCCTCATATGGATTAATTCAGTGTCGCTTCTGAAGCAAAATATCCGCTTTTTACAAGAGGTTGAATCTCTTAACTCAATTTAAGCGTCGGAATTTGATGAATTCAGAAATTTTGCTCATTTTAAGACACAACATAGAAATATTAAATAAACTTAAGTAATTTTAGTTCAGCCTGAAACTGATGATGCAAATGAAAATATGATAGAAAAAACTAACATGCTTTGGCGCAAATTGCCAATTTCAGAGATATATACCATTTCTCCAATGAAATATTCATTTAAGTTTATTTAATTAACATTAATTAGATATAAGATAATAGGTATTTTTAAATGTCAAACAAACGAGGTGACACAAAAATTTTAATTGACGCAACTCAAGAAGATGAAACAAGGCTGGCAATCAGCAAACATGGCCGTCTTGAGAGTTTTGAATATGAAACTGACAGCAGAAAAGAAATTAAAGGCAACATCTATCTTGCTAAAATCACAAGGGTGGAACCTTCACTACAAGCTGCTTTCATTGAATATGGTAATGATAAACATGGTTTTCTTCCTTTCACGGAAATTCACCCAGACTATTATAACTTGCTTGCAAAAGACAAAGAAGAGCTCAGAGGCGCGCTTCTCAAGCAAGAATCTGAAGAAAATTCTGAAGAAGCGTCACTCACTGGCTCTGATGATTTAACGGATCTTAATAATTTAAGCAATAAATTGCTTGAAAGGCCTGAATTTTCTGAAGAAGAGAAAAAAGAAGAAACGCAAATCATTGATGAAGATGATGACGAAGATGTTGAAAAAATTGTTCAAGAAGCAGAAAAAGCGGCTTTAAATGAAGAAAATGAAAGCCATTCTGAAGATTCTTCCCTCAAAGATGAAAATGAGTTGCTGGAAATTGAAAAAAGAAAACGCTATAATGACATCATCTGCCGCTATAAAATCCAAGATGTGATTAAAAAAAATCAAGTCATTTTGGTGCAGGCCACAAAAGAAGACAGGGGCACAAAATCAGCCTCTTTCACAAGCTATATTTCCCTCGCAGGGCGGTATAGCGTGCTCATGCCAAACAGTTTCAGGCAAAGCGGCGTTTCAAGAAGAATTGATAGTCAAAAAGAACGCAGCCGCATGAAATCGGTGATTGATTCGCTCGAAGTCAAAGCGGGAGCCAGTGTCATCATGAGAACAGCCGGCATTGGCAGAAGCAAAGTTGAAATTAAACGTGACTATGACTATTTGGTCATGCTTTGGAATGACATTGTGAAAAACACAGTCAAATCAAAAGCCCCAGCTTTCATTCATGAAGAGGGAAATTTAATCACCAGAGCCATCAGAGATCTTTACCGTAATGACTCCACTGAAATTGTGGTTGATGGCGAAAAAGCCCATAAAGAAGTGCTCAGCTTCATGAAAATGTTGCTGCCAAATCAGAAGGCTAAAGTCACTCAATTTAAAGGCAAAACGCCAATTTTTACAAAATATGGCATTGAACAACAAATTTCCGCTCTCTATAACCCCATTGCAACTTTGAATTCTGGGGGATATGTGGTGATTAATCAAACAGAAGCTTTGGTTTCAATTGACGTGAATTCAGGGCGCGCAACTGGAGAGAGAGACATTGAAGAAACAGCAACCAGAACCAATTTGGAAGCAGCAATTGAAATTGCTCGCCAAATCAGACTGCGCAATCTTTCTGGCCTCATTGTTGTTGATTTCATTGACATGGAAGAATATAAAAACCGCAGATCTGTTGAAAATCTGCTCAGAAAAGTGCTGCAAAATGACAAAGCTAAAACGCAAATTCGCTCAATTGGGCAATTTGGTTTGCTTGAAATGTCAAGACAGAGGCTAAAATCAACATTTTTGGAGGCGAACACAAAAGATTGTGGGCATTGCATGGGGCGTGGTTTTGTGCGGTCAAATGAATCAAATGCAAAAAACATTTTAAGAACTGTTGAGTCTGAGCTTTCAGCTGAAAGTTACGGTCATGTACATATTTTTTGCCATGAAAATGCAGCTTTTCATCTTTTAAATCAAAAACGCGAACAAATCACGGCACTTGAGAAAAAATATGACCTCTCAATTGAAATTAGCAAAGATGCCAGTGCAAGCGCTGACAGTTTTTCAATTGAAACAATTAAAAAGAGAAAAAATATTGATGCAAAACATGAGCAATCAATGACCAATGCCGGCACGGCCTATAGTGAGATTGAAGAAGAGGAATTTGAGGTTCGCGAAGAAGTGATTGATGCAACAAATTTAACAAATCAAGCTCGTGGCCAGAAAAAATGGCAAAAAATCGACAAAAAATCCTCAGAAATTCACCCTGATGACGGCGCTCACTATGAAGATTTGCTGCTTGAGAAAAGCATTGAAAACATTGTCCCTGCAAAAGGTGTGATGTCTCGCAGAAATTCTAGAAGAAAACCAGCCAGAAATGCGCAAGCAAAGCCAGCTGCAGAAACTTCTGTGGCTGCAGAAACTGCTCCTGACTCTGCTAAAAAGAAATTAAGCAGAAATTCTGCCAGAAGAAGAAATCGAATTAACAACAAAGCCCAAGCTCCAGTTGCGCCCGCTAAGAAAGAGGGCGGAATTTTGAAAGGTTTGTGGAAAAAACTAACAGATTGAAATGCTTAATCAATTTTCTAAATTCATCATCACAATTGACGGTCCCTCAGCATCTGGCAAAGGGACCGTTGCTGCGAAACTAGCTCAAATTCTGGAAATTCCATTTTTACCAACTGGAAATATATATCGCGCTTTTGCTCTGAATTGCCTCAGAAATTTTGCCGATGAGGAGGAGATTTTGAGTCTTAATTCTGACCAAATTCAAAAAATTGCCTTGGAAATTCAAACATTTAACCTGTTGGAAAATGAACTTGGGCGAGATGATGTTGCCGCTTTGGCATCAAAACTTGCATCCCAAACTGAAGTTAGAAAGTCGCTTTTTGATTTTCAGAGAAATTTCATTAAACAAAACCCGAAATCAATTTTGGAAGGCCGTGATTGTGGAACGGTCATTTGCCCGGAAGCTGATTTGAAAATTTTTCTCACTGCAAATGCAGAGGTGAGGGCGCAGAGGCGTTTTAGGCAACTTCCTGGCAGCAATTTTGAGCAAATTTTGCAAGACATTAAAATCAGAGATGAGCGTGACTCAAATCGCGCTGATTCTCCTTTGAAACCAGCCTTTGATGCTGTTGTCATTGATTCTAGTGATAAAAAAATTGACGAAATTTTGGCGGAAATTCAAAATTTAATTGCTTTGAATTGTATAGCTAAAATCACATAAAAAGGTCATGAAATTGGACTGTAATTTTACATGGTCATTTTATTAAATTCTCCAGTTTATATCCTCCGCATTTTTTGTAAAATTCTGTGGTGATTCAGTGTTGTTTTTCCTATGGAATGCAACATAACACTGGTTTGCCGCGCCTTTGGCTCGCAATGACGGAGGTTGTTAAATTTTTAATAGTCTCTTATTTTCTATTCTATAACCTTTTTATGTGATTTTAGCTGTAACAAAAACAAATGATTTGACTTTTAGCATAGAAGATAATATAATATCTATTATGTGGCATTTATAATCACAAAAGGCATTATGATATCAATTAACCTCATGACTACTCAAGAAATGCAAAAAATGATTGCGCTGCAATTGCGCAATTTACGGCTTGAGCAAAATTTAAGCCAAAAGACACTATCTTCAATGTCGGGAGTTAGTTATGGTTCTTTAAAAAAATTTGAACAAACGGGGCAAATTTCTTTGGATTCATTGCTTAAACTGGCTGTTGTGCTTGGGCGCATGGATGATTTTAAAATGCTCTTTGCGGAGCTCCCTTCTGTCGAAGCTTCGTCCCTTGATGAGCTGATTGAAGATGGCAAAAGAAAAAGAGGCAGAAAATGAAAATGCTCCATCAAAATCTTGTTCATGTTCATCATCATGGCGCAAAAGGAAAGCAGCTCATGGGCAGATTATTGCTGAAAAATAGGAAGATTTTTTTTGAATATGATGCTGATTTTATCAAAACAGGTCTGGAATTGTCGCCTTTTAAATTGCCTCTTAAAGCTGGTGTCATTGAATCAAAAGATCGCGTTTTTGATGGGTTATTTGGCATATTTAATGACAGTCTGCCGGATGGTTGGGGAAAATTGCTTTTGGACCGTAAATTAATGAAAGCTGGTTTTAACCCCGCCACTCTTTCGCCACTTGATCGCCTCTGTTTTGTGGGAAATTGCGCCATGGGAGCTTTGTCCTATGAGCCTGAAAATTCGAATGATCATTTAAATTCACTGAATGATTTAGATGAAATTGACGGTGAAATTCAAGCCATTTTAGCGGGAGATGATGCTTATGTGGAAGATTTGTTGGTTTTGGGAAGTTCTTCGGCCGGAGCTCGTCCAAAAATTTTGCTCCATGATTGGCTCATTAAATTCAGATCTAGCCTTGATCCTGAAGATATAAGCGCCATTGAATATGCCTATCACCAAATGGCGAAAGAGGCGGGGCTCATTCTTCCAGAAGCAAAGATTTTTCCTTCAAAAAAAGGTTTTGGTTTTTTTGGGGTTAAAAGATTTGACCGCAATGGCGACCGATTGATTCACATGCATAGCATTGCGGGCCTGCTTCACGCAGACCACCGAGAGCATTCTCTTGACTATGAAAACATCATGAAAGCAACTTTATATTTAACAAAAGACATTAGACAATGTGAAATTCAATTTAGAAACGCAGTGTTCAACGTTTTAAGCCATAATCGGGATGATCATTCAAAGAATTTTTCATTTTTAATGGAAGCTAATTGGGCTGTTTCGCCGGCTTATGATCTAACTTTTTCTTCAGGTCCTGCAGGTGAGCATTCAACCTTGATCATGGGTGAGGGAAAAAACCCGACAAAAGAGCATCTATTAAAACTGGCCAATGTCTGCAACATCAAGCCAGATAAAGCGTTGGAGATCATTAATCAAGTTTTGGCTTCGACTGAAAAATGGCAAGAATTTGCTGAAAATTCTGGCGTTTCTAGGCTGCAAAGCAAAAATATTGGAAAAGCTCTAGATCTGATTCGCAAGGGCTATTAAATTGGAAAAAAAATCTCTTGAATTTGCATTTTTAATGTAATATGCTGAAAAATAAAATTTTTACTTGAAATTCAATGTGAGATATATGACTTTTGATTTAGTGAAGCTGAATTTTCTTTTGGTGCAATTAATGCAAAATCAAGAGGTGAGAAATTTTCATCAAATTGCAGAATTTGTGGGGAGTGTTAAAAATCAGAAAGAATTAATGCTGTTTTTGAAAGATTTTTTTGAATCTTTTAAAAAATTCCAGCTGAAATCAGCGAAAACATCAATTGCTAAAATTCCCGAAATTTTAATTTTTGAGAATGAGAAATGCAAAATTTCAAAATTACATGAATGTGAAAATGCCCAGAAAAAATTTTTATTCATTTTGCCTAAGATCTATAAACCATTCATTTTAGTGCATTTTTCGAAATTTTTGCAGGAAAATGACTCAGAGCTTTGGATTTGTTGTGGAGATTTTGCGCGCTCTGTCTGCCAAGAGAATTTTGAAGCGATTTTTTCCTATGAATCAGCTTTTAAATTTCTACCAAATATAGGCTCTGGTTACATGATTTTCTCAAATGATGAATTTTCTCCGCAAAAGGAAATTCTTTCACATCTGACTTTCGCTCAGCTTCCGGCCTTTTTGGTTAAGCTGCTCTATTTCCTGCAAAATCCGAAAAAATTCATGCAAAAATATATTGCAATTAATGACGAAAATTTCCATGATTTCCATTTTTATGAAAATTGGCTTTGCGACATTGATTTTTCTTCATTTGAAACATTAAGTGGTTCGCATAACTCGTTGAAATATAAAGAAATTATTCTAGATCACCCATTTGAGTTTTTCAGTCCTGGAAATGTTGACCTCTGGAAAAAAATGTGTTTTCCACAAAAATGCGCATTTAGCTCTTGAAAAACACAAGAAATTTGTTTAAAATCTGACTCTGCAGTTAAGGTGGTTCTGGATGTGCGCTTTTAGTTTAACCTAAAAGAGGAAAGTCCGGACTCCACAGAAAAATGGTGCCGGGTAATTCCCGGCGGGCATGTGCCTTCGGGCTAAACCCAGGGAAAGTGCAACAGAAAATAAACTGCTTAAAGAGCAATTTTTAAGTGATGGTGAAAAGGCGAGGTAAGAGCTCACCGCAATTTAGGTAACTAAATTGGCATTGTAAACCCCTCCAGGAGCAAGACCAAATAGGGAGTTTTTAAAAGCAGCTTCGGTTGTTTTGGGCGTTTTTCTGAGCCTTGTGAAACTTCGGGTAGGTTGCTTGAGGCTTTTGGTAACAAAAGTCCCAGATGAATGCACATCCATGACAGAATCCGGCTTACAGGAACTGCCTTAACCTGCCTTTTAATAACAAAATCTGAGGATTTTATATGGATATATTCTTAAATTTTTTGATTCTTTCTGGTCTTGAAATCATTCTTGGAATTGATAATGTGATTTTCATTGCCATTTTGGTGGGGCGTCTTGAGCCAAAAGACAGACCGAAAATTCGCTTCATTGGCCTTTCTTTGGCGCTCATTTTGCGCGTCACATTCCTCATGATTGCCTCAGTTGTCATGAGCATGAAAGAAACTTTGTTTGAGATCAACAATTTCCCAATTTCCGGCCGTGTTTTAATTCTGTTTTTCGGCGGCCTCTTCCTCATTTTGAAAGGCTTGTCAGAATTGAAAGAATTGTTCAAAAGCAAAATTGATAAAAATCAAAGCGAAAAAGAAGATACAAGTTCCTATAAATGGCGCTATGTTAAAATCATCGCTCAAATCATTTTCATTGATTTAGTGCTTTCTTTTGACTCAATTTTAGTTGCTCTTGCCATGACCAAGGAAATTTTTGTGATCACAGCTGCAATTGTGCTTGCCATGATTGTGATGCTCATTTCGGCGAATAAAATTGGTGATTTCATTGAGAGTCACCCAAGCATTAAAGTGATTGCCATCACATTCATCATGCTTGTTGGTGTGCTTCTGCTTGCAAATAGCATTGACATTGACATTCCAAAAGCCTATCTTTACTTTGCAATGCTCTTTTCAATGGCCGTGGAGCTCATTAATATTGCGCTTGCAAAAAAACATAACATTAAAGTGAGGTGAGAAATGCGACTTTTTCCTCTAAGGCTCTTGCCTGAAGAAAATAACATCAATTTCATGAAAAAAAGAAATATTAGTCTTTATTTATCAGTCATTTGCGTCATTTGCTCATTTCTTCTTGTTTCTTTTAAAGGAATGAATTTTGGCATTGATTTCACAGGTGGGATTTTGCTTGAAACAAGGTTCCAAGAATCAGTTGAAATTGATGAGCTAAGAGAATTTGTTGCAAAACAAACCCAAAAATTTGATGATAACGGTGAAGCCAGAGAAATTTCAATTCAGAATTTGAGTGGCGGTCAAGAAAATGAGCATGATTTCATCATTAGAATCAGCGCTCTCAGTGCAGAAATGGGCCCCTATCAAGAATTTGTCAATTTCCTTAAAGAGGAAATGGAAAAAAACTTGCCAAAAGTTGAATTTCGCAAAATAGACTATGTTGGACCGCAAGTTGGCGATGAATTAATTTTTGACAGCCTTCTTGCCATTTTCCTTTCTTTCATTGCCATCATGATCTATGTTGCTTTTCGCTTTCGTTGGCAATTTTCGGTTGGAATTGTGCTTGCCCTCATTCATGACGTCATTGTCACTGTTGGAATTTTGAGCTTTTTGCAAATTGAATTTAATCTCACAACCATCGCCGCTTTGCTGACAGTGGTGGGCTATTCTGTGAATGATTCAGTGGTCATTTATGACAGAATTCGTGAAAATTTAAGAAAATATCGCACAAAATCATTCCATGACATCATTAATTTAAGCATTAATGAGACTCTCTCAAGAACCGTCTTAACAGTTTTCACAACTTTGCTTGCGATTGTGGCTTTGCTCATGTTTGGCAGCGAAAATATTTTTAGCTTCAGCCTCACAGCTTTCCTTGGAATCATCATTGGAACCTATTCTTCAATCTATATTTCTGCGCCAATTTTAATATATTTCAAAAAAGAGAATGAGGAATGAATTTGAAGCTTAAAAATCGTTCATTCATTCAAGTTGAAGGAGCTGATTCTTTCAGTTTTTTGCAATCTATTGTGACAAATGACATGGAGATTTTGCGCAAAGAACCAGCGATTTATGCTTTAATGCTGACTCCGCAAGGGAAATATCTTTATGATTTTTTCATTTATAACTTTAACAACAGCTTGTTAATTGATTGTAATTCTGTGTTTATTGATGAGTTTTTTGCCAAATTGCAAATATATAAAATGCGTTCAGATGTTAAATTAATGAAAATTGATGGTTTGGAAGTTTTTTTATGCCAAGATGTTGAAAATGCAGATTTTCTTTTTTGTGCGAAAGATCCGAGGCTTTCAGAACTTGGTTTCCGCTGTTTGGCTGAAAAAAATCTTTCTAAAATTGAGCATTCTCAAGAACAATATGAAAATCTAAAAATGGAACATGCCATTCCAGAAGGGCATGTTGACATGATGCAAGGAAAGTCTTTTCCACTTGAATTTGGCATTGATTTTCTTAATGGATTCAGCTTCAGTAAAGGATGTTACGTTGGTCAAGAGGTTGTTGCAAGAAGTAAATTCAGGGGCGTCATTCGAAAAAAGACCTATGTTGCAAGTTTTGAAGAAACGCCAAAATTCACAGAAAACCACCCTGAAGTGATGATGAATGGAGAAAAAATTGGTTTTCTTTCAAGCCAATTTGAAAAACATGCCTTACTTCTCATCAGAGATGCAGATTTAGAAAAAGATTTCACTAAAAACAATATTTTCATTGAAAATCATCAGGCAAAATTAACTTTACCAAAATGGTATTTATCTTAAAATTAGGAAAAAAACATGAAACTTAGCCAATTCTTCCTCCCACTTTTAAAAGAAGACCCTGCAGAAGCATCTGTGATTTCTCACAAACTCATGCTTCGTGCGGGTCTCATCAGGCAACAAAGTTCTGGAATCTATGTTTGGTTGCCTCTTGGTCTTAAAGTCCTGAAAAACATAGAAAAAATCATAAGAAAACATCATGATGAAGCTGGCCTTTGTGAAATTCTCATGCCATGCATTCAACCAGCAAGCTTGTGGAAAGAATCGGGCCGCTATGATGACTATGGCAAAGAAATGCTTCGGATCACTGACCGCCATGAAAATGAGCTTCTATTTGGCCCCACAAATGAGGAAATTGTCACGGAAATTGCGCGGAAAAACATTTTTTCCTACAAAAATTTGCCTCAAAATCTTTATCAAATCCAGTGGAAATTTCGTGATGAAATCAGACCCAGATTTGGCGTTATGCGCGGCCGTGAATTTCTCATGAAAGACGCCTACTCCTTTGATTTAACAACAGAAGAATCTAGAAAAACCTATGAATTAATGTTCAGAACCTATTTTAAAATTTTCCAAAATCTTGGCATTAAAGCAGTGGCAGTCAGGGCAGAAAATGGTGCAATTGGCGGTGATTTAAGCCATGAATTCCATGTTTTGGCAGACACAGGTGAAAGCGCAATTTTTTATGATTCTTCCTATGAAATAATCTGCCAGGAAATGCTTGAAAAAGACGCGATTGATTTTGAAAAATTAAATTCGCTCTATGCAGCGGCAGATGAAAAACATGACCCAGAAAATTGCCCAATTCCTCTTGAGAAATTGCAACAAAAAAGGGGAATTGAGGTTGGGCATATTTTTAATTTTGGGCAAAAATATTCCAAATCAATGAATTTCACAGTCACAGATGCAAATGGCAAGGCTGTTTTTCCAGAAATGGGCTCCTATGGCATTGGCGTTTCAAGGCTGGTGGCTGCCATCATTGAGGCAAGTTTCGACGAAAAAGGCATCATTTGGCCAAAAAATGTTTCCCCATTTGATGTTGCAGTGGTTTGTCTCAAAACATCAGATGAAGAAACTTTTGCGTTAAGCGAGAAAATCTATTCACATTTAAAGAAGCAAAATTTTGAAGTTTTGTTTGATGACACAAAAGAGTCAGTTGGTGTAAAATTTTCCTGTAATGACCTGATTGGAACTCCATTTCAGTTGATTGTCGGTCCAAAACTCATGCAGGAAAATGTGGTGGAATTGAAAGAAAGGAAAACGGGAATTTCACAAAAAATTGCAATAGATCAGATTTTTAATCAAAATTTTGGTGAAATCTTAAAATGAGTTTTTTGAGACAATTTTCTTTCGAATTCATGGTGGCAAAGCGGTTTTTTGACTCAAAGCGTGGTTTCATTTCCGTCAATTCCATTTTTGCGAGTGCGGGAATCATGCTTGGTGTTGCTGCTCTCATCATTGTCATGTCCATCATGAATGGCTTCCATGCTGAAATCAGCAAAAAATTCATCGGTGCAAATGGTGATGTTTTAATCAGCAAATTTGGCGCAAAAGAACTTTCATTACCAAGCGAGATTAGTGAAAAAATTACAAATTTAAAAAATGTGAAAACAGCTTCAAAGCTGGTGAGTGGGCAGGGGCTTCTTTCTTTTTCAGGGAAATCACTTGCCTTCGAAGCGAGAGGGCTTGAATTTTCTGAGTTGGAAAAGAAAAAATTGATTTCTGACAATCTCATTGCTGGCAATGCCTCAAATTTGCAAGATCCTTCAAAAATTGCCATTGGAATTGGCATGGCTCATCAACTTGGGGCGGTGATTGGCGACCATGTGCGCCTCATTGCGCCGGGCCAAATGAACAGTCTAGTTGGCGCCATTCCTCGCTCTAAAACATTCGAAATTGGCGCGGTTTTTAAATCTGGCATGCATCTCTATGACACAAGTCTCATTTTCATGAATTTTGCTGCAGAGGAAAAATTCTTTGGTAAAAGAAACGTTTCTCACTTTTTGGAAGTGAATTTAGATGCCCCTGAAAAATCTGATTTTATTAAAGAGGAAATTGTGAAAATTCTGGATGATGCAGGTTTTGAGAATGTGTTTTTAGTAAAAGATTGGAAAGAGATGAATTCACAAATTTTTAACGCACTTAAAACTGAAAAAGTCGCCATGTTTTCAATTTTAACTTTAATCATCATTGTCGCTGCTTTCAACATCATTTCCAGTTTGGTCATGCTTGTTGCAAGCAAGAAAAAAAACATTGCAATTTTGCGCAGTTTTGGCATGCAATCTGCCTCTGTGCTCAGAATTTTCATGATTTGTGGATCGTTTATTGGCGTTTTGGGAACAATCCTTGGTGTTTTGCTCGGTTTCTTAATTTCTCATAACATTGAACATGTGCGCAAGTTTCTTGAAAATTTCACCGGCACTAACCTTTTCGACCCTTTGATTTATTATTTATCATATCTGCCATCGCAAATGAATTTGTCTGATGTCCTCACAATCAGCCTGATTTCGCTCATTCTTTCTTTTTGCGCCACAATTTTGCCTGCTTTACATGCGTCTAAAATGAACATATTATCAATTTTTAGAGGAGGGGAGTGATGATTTTAAAAGCTGAGAAAATTTGTAAGAAATTTGTCCAAAATGGCAGTGTAATTGAGGTTTTGAAAGATTTTTCACTGGAGCTTGCAGCTGGGCAGATTGTCATTTTGAAAGGTCCAAGCGGTTCTGGAAAAAGCACTTTATTGCAAATTCTGGGCTTGCTTGATGAATTTGACTCTGGAAAAATCACTCTTTCTGAACATGAAATCACCCCGGAATCTCACTCTGAGCAACAAAAAACCAGCATCAGAGCGCAAAATCTTTCTTTTATCTATCAATTTCATTTTTTGCTGCCAGAATTTACGGCGCTTGAAAATGTGGCAATGCCTCTTTTGATTTCAGGTTTTGAAAAAAAAGAGGCTTTGGAAATTGCACTAGAAACTTTGGACGAATTTGGCCTTGCCGACAGGAAGTCACATTTCCCAACAGAGCTTTCAGGTGGTCAGCAGCAACGTGTTTCATTGGCCAGGGCTTTCATTTCCAGGCCAAAATTGCTTCTTGCTGATGAGCCAACTGGAAGTCTTGATTTGGCAAATGTGCAAATTGTCATGAATCATTTGAGAGATTCGGCAAAGAGCCGCAAAACAGCTGCTTTGATTGCCACTCATGATGAAAAAATGTTGCAAATTGCTGATTTGGTGATTGAAATTTAATTCACACCCTCCTAAAGCTTGTTCCTTGATGCCCGTCTTCAAGTTGGACATTTTTGCTCAGAAGAAAATCTCTGATTTCATCTGATTTTTGCCAATTTTTTGCTTTTTTCGCTTCATTTCGCTCAGCAATTAAATTCTCAATTTCATCTTCGGAAATTTCAATTTTACCCAAATTAGCATTTTCCCATTTTTTTTGATTCATGCTAAAAATTCCAAAAAACTGACCAGCTTTTTTAAGAAGATTTGCTAATTTAGTTTTTTCCTCTCCATTCTCTAATTTAGCAATTTTCTTTGAAATTTCATGCAAAGAGCTGATGAAAATTGAGACATTTAAATCATCAAAAAGTGGTGACAGAATTTCAAGAAAATCTTCCTCTGGCACTTCGTCGTCATTTGCAAATTCTGTTTGTTCATAGAAAAAACTTAAGTTTTTGCGTCCAGATGCAAGAGTTAATTCGCTCCAGTCAAATGGTTTGCGGTAGTGTGTTGAGAGCAGGCAAAAACGGATTAATTCGCCGGGAATGCCCGCATCCATGAGCTGATTGGCGGTGATGAAATTCCCTAAACTTTTGCTCATTTTTTCGCCTTCAACTGTTAAAAAGCCGTTATGCACCCAAAAATTTGCAAATTTTGAGCCAGGTCTTGCAGCGCAGCTTTGTGCAATTTCGTTTGTGTGGTGGGGGAACATCAAATCAGCCCCGCCGCCGTGAATGTCAAAATTTTCACCTAAAAATTTAAAACTCATGGCGGAGCATTCAATGTGCCAACCGGGGCGACCTTTGCCGAAAGGGCTGTCGAAAGAATTTTCTTCCGCGGGTTTCCAAAGCACAAAATCTGCCGGGTCTTCTTTGTTTTCGCTCACTTCAATGCGAGCTCCGGCAATTAATTCCTCTAATTTTCTGCCTGAAAGTTTGCTATAGGAGTCAAATTTTTTCACTCTAAAATAAACATGTCCGTTTCTCTCATAGGCGTAGCCATTTTCGAGCAATTTATTAATCATGTCGAACATTTCTTCCAAATGCTCAGTTGCTTTTGGTTCAAAATTTGGTTTTAAGCAGCCTAAAGAATGGCAAATTTCATGGAAGATTTTGGTGATTTTTTCCGCTAACTCGTTGGTTTTAATGCCTAAATCTTTTGCTCTGTCAATGATTTTATCGTCAATGTCGGTGATGTTGCGAACATAGGTGACATGGTCAGCACCGTAAATTAGGCGCAAAATTCTGAATAGTAAGTCATAAACCACAATGGCTCTGGCATTGCCTAAGTGGGGCGTGTCATAAACCGTGGGTCCGCAAACATATATTTTCACAGAATTTGCATCAATTGGAGTAAAAATTTCTTTTTCTTTGCTTAAAGTGTTTTGCAACTTTAGTTTTAACATTTCGGAACCTCGGTTTTTGTTTGAATAATGATAGATGTTAGCATATATTCAAGAAAGAATAATTGCAAGTTTATATTTTTTGTATATGATATGTAAATGGAGGTGATGTGTTTGTTATTACTGTAAAGGTTCGGAGTTTTGTTGATTACTGGGGCAAAACAACTCTGGGTTGCCGCGCTGCGCTCGCAATGACGGAAGTGGATTTTGTGATTTTATGGACCTGATATATATATATAAATTAAAAATTAAGAGTCAAATTTAATGAATGAAATTCAGAAATTTAAACAAACCATGAGCTGCATGGCGACAGGGGTTTCTGTGGTGACGGGCGGTGGCTTGACGGATCGGTTTGGCGTGACCATCAGTTCTTTCACATCAGTTTCGCTCGACCCGCTATTAGTGCTTTTTTGTTTGAATAAGAAATCAAGAAATTTGTTAAAATTCAAGAAGTTAGGCTCATTCATGGTGAATATTTTGGAGAAAAATCAATCTCAAGAATTACGTGATTTTGCTGACCCAAAATGCGAAAATCCCTGGAAAGATCTGGAAATTCTGGAAAGCAAAAATCTGAAATTGCCAATTTTGAAAAATGCCATAGCTTTTGTCGAATGTGAGATTTTTCAAACCATTGACGCAGGGGACCATGAAATCATCATTGGCAAAGCATTATCTTTTGATTGTGACTCGTCCTTGACGCCATTAATATATTATCATGGGGCGGTTCATGGTTAAAATTGGAGTTTTTGGCGCCACTGGGAGAATGGGCAAAGAAATTTTGCAAGAGCTTGGAAAATCAGAGAAATGTTCGTTTTTTGCCGGCTATGAGCGAGGAAAAGATTTAAGAGAATTTTGTTCAAAATTTGATGTGATCATTGATTTTTCACTTCCAGAAGCAAGTTTGCAGCTTTTTGCGGCTGCTGAAAATGAAGAATGTTTAATTGTTTCGGGCGTAACAGGTTTTTCAAATTCACAAATGGAAATCATTAAGAAATATGCTGAAAAAAAGGCAGTTTTTCATGCAAATAACATGAGTTTTGGCGTGGCTTTGCTGAAAATGACAGTGGAGAAAGTTGCTGAGAATTTAGGTGAGGAGTTTCATGTTAACATATTGGAAAAGCACCATATTCATAAAATTGACTCTCCATCAGGCACAGCTCTCATGATGGGCAAAGCGATTGCAGATGCGCAAAAAAATGAATTTCTGCCAAATTTTGGTGAAAAACCCCGACAAGCTGGAGAAATTGCCTTTGCAAGTCTCAGATCTTCAGACATTATTGGCGAACATCACATCATTTTTGAAAGTGAAAGTGAAATTTTGGAGTTCACACATAAAGCAAAAAAACGCTCTCTTTTCGCTCTGGGGGCCATTAAAGCAGCATTTTGGTTATTTGAAACAAAAAAACACGAATCAGGGCTATTTTCCATTCAAAACATGTTAAAATCTTAATCATCTGTTAATTTTTATAAGTTATACTTTAGTTAATGAGTATAATTATTATAAAAATGAGGAATTACATGATTGATGCATTTGATGAATCTATAAAAAAATTTGTTGCCAAAAATCTTAAACTGCCGAATATAGATAAAATTATCGAGAGAAAAGAAAGATTTGACGAGGCGCTTCTTGCTCTTGCGGACATGCATTGTCAAGAAGAAAAAAAACTCAAAGAGCATAAAGAATCAACAGATGAAAAATTGCAGGAATTGGAAGAAAGAATCAAAAAAAGAAATGATGAGAAAAAAGGTTTTTTCCAAAAAATAAGTGATGGGATTCAGAATGTTTTTGATCGGCGCGCCATTAATCAAGCAAATGCAGAACATGATAGATTAGTTAGAAAATCGTCTAAAGAGCTTAAAAAAGCTGATGGGGATTTTCAGAAAATTTATAAAAAATATCATAAACAAGCATTGGAAGATTGCAAGATGTTAAAAAAATTTATGATTAATTTACCAGCAAATTCTGCGCTTACTAATAATAATGAGGAAATTCAAGCTAAAATTCCGCATGGTAAACATGAAACATATATCAACGATTTCATTGAAGATCAAATGAAGAAAATTTCTGAATTACATGATGGAAGTAAAGCTTCAGCGCAATATTTTACAGATCTTCGATTTACTAAAGAAAAAAGAGAATGGCGCGGTAAATTGATTAATGCTTTTACGTCGGGTCTTGAAAAAGCTAATGAAACTCCGGAATTTAGTCTCGTAAAAGTCATTAGCAGGGGAATTGCTGAGAATGTTGCAGCTCAAAAAGTCACTGAATTTGGTCTTAGAATTGTTGCAAAAAACTCAAATCTGCCTCAGCAAGCCATTGATTTTCTTGAAAATGCAATCGATAAAGTGAGACATGGGGGGGTTAAAGATTTGCAAGAATGTAAAATTATGATGAAATGTGTTAGAGATATTCAACGCATTTATCAAGAAAAAAATTTGTCAGCAAATGACAAATTAGATGGCATATTTGAGGAATTTCATGCATTTAATAAAGCGGTTCATGAGGTTGGGTTTGATGAAGCGCGAGGCAGGAAAATGCTTGAACAGGCTGATCTGATTCAGGACAAAAAAATACTGCCGCCGCCTTTAAATTATACAGCGGAGGAGATGTCTAGGGTTCCGAGAATGGACCTTCGCCATCTTCCTCCGCCTAGTCGTGGAAGGTGAGATGACTCAACATTTCGTTCTTAATTTTGGGTTCAAAAAATGATTATGTATGATTTTATTGAAAATTTCTCTTGAAAATCTGTTTTCTAGCGTGTTATTATCTCATCATGATAAAAAACCCAATAACATGTGAGGAGTTGGAAAATGGATTTTCAGTTTGTTAAAGAATTCAAAAAATGTGATTTTGTGGTGGCAATTTTGGGGGCGTCAAAACAATTGCCAACGGAATTAGCTGATTTTGCTGTTGATTTAGGCGGCGTTGCTGCTTTTGTCAGTGCTGATGAAAATTTCAAAAAGAAATTTGGAGAAACTAAGATTTTTCACCTAGTTTCAGCTGGTTCAATTAAAAATCTGCTGCTTTTTTCAACTGGCGATAAAGAAAATTTGACTCAAAATGAACAGGCGGAAATTGGTGGGAAGATTTTTGACATTCTTAAATCTGAGAAATGCACGGAAGCGTTTTTTCTTTCGAATTTGGGGCCAATCGAAATGGCTGAAATTGCTAATGGGCTTTTGCTGAAAAGCTTTTTCTTTAATAAATATTTCACATCTGAAGAAAAAAAGAAAAAACTCTCGCTTGCAAATTTGAAATTTAAAGTCTCCGACCCTGACCTTGCTTTGGCGCATTTTCAAGAAGTGAAATCTGTCACTGAGGCTGTCTTCACGGCTAGAGAGTTGGTTTCGGAAGCGCCAAATGTGCTTCACCCTGAATCATATGCTGAAATTTGTCAAAAATTAGAAAAATTTGGGCTGGAAGTTGAAGTTTTGAATAAACAAAAAATCACCGAACTTGGCATGAATGCTCTGCTTGGTGTTGCAGTTGGCAGTGCAAAAGAGCCAAGAGTTGTGGTTCTGAAATGGTTCGGTCACCCAAATGGCAAAAATGAACAGCCAATTTCCTTCATTGGCAAAGGTGTGACTTTTGACACTGGTGGAATTTCTTTGAAACCATCTGCAAAAATGGATGAAATGAAATATGACATGGCGGGCTCAGCGGCTGTGGTTGGGGTTTTGCAGGCTTTGGCGTCACGCAAGGCAAAAGTTAATGCAATTGGTGTGATTGGTTTGGTGGAAAACATGCCAGATGGTGCTGCGCAGAGACCTGGAGATGTGGTGAAAAGCATGTCAGGGCAAACAATTGAGGTTTTAAACACAGATGCAGAGGGGAGGCTGGTTTTGGCTGACATTTTGCACTATTGTAAAGAGAAATTTGCTCCGAAATTAATGGTTGATTTGGCAACTCTCACTGGCGCAATTGTGATTTCACTTGGCACAGAACATGCAGGTTTATTTTCCAACTCAGATGAGCTTTCTGCGCAATTAATTGACGCTGGGCTTGAAACTGACGAGAAACTCTGGCGCTTGCCACTTTCAAAGGCTTATGACAAGCAAATTGATTCGCAAGTTGCAGACATGCAAAACATCAGTAATGGAAAAGGCGCTGGAAGCATCACTGCTGCCCAGTTTTTGCAAAGATTTGTGGGTGAAGTGAAATGGGCTCATTTGGACATTGCTGGAGTTGCTTGGGCTGAGAAATCTCAGAATCTGTGCCAAAAAGGTGCAACCGCATTTGGTGTGCGTTTGCTGAACCAATTTGTTAAAAAAAATCATGAGAAATAATGGCAAAAGTTAGTTTTTATCATTTAAACGAAATTCCATTGGAAAAAGCGCTGCCGAAATTGCTTGAGAAAATTGTGTCTGACAATAAAAATGTGGTGGTTTTAAGCAAATCTGAGCAACAAATTGAACATTTGGACAAAAGTTTTTGGACATTTAGCCGCGCTTTTTTGCCTCATGGAACTTTTAAAGACCCGTTTAAGGAACAGCAGCCAATATATCTAACTAAATTTCTTGAAAACCCTAATGGCGCAACAATTTTGGTTGATTTCACCTCGGAAGATTTTGATTTTTCAAAGAAATTTGACCATGTGATTGACATGTTTGAGGGAAATAAAACTGAGGAAGTGGAGAAGGCACGTAAGCGCTATTTGCAATATAAGCAAAATGGTTTTGAGTTAATTTATTGGAAGCAAAATGAACAAAATTCCTGGGTTAAATCTTGAATTAATCGCAAGATTAAAAATCTTAACTGAAATTCCAGCATTGCAACAAATTTTTCGGCTTTTTAAAGAAAATGGTCACGAAATCAGGCTGATTGGAGGCTGCGTACGTGACGCATGTTTAGAAATTCCTGTGAATTCTGCCGATATTGACCTTGCTGCCACAGCTTTGCCTGAGGAAATGATTGAGATTTTTCAGAAAAATAACATCAAGTTTTTTGACATTGGCAAAGACCATGGGACAATTGCGGCCCACATTTCAGGTCAGAATTTTGAAATCACCAGTTTGCGCCATGATGCGGAATGTGACGGCAGGCATGCGAAGGTTGAATTCACAAAAAATTGGCAAAAAGACGCAGAAAGGCGTGATTTCACCATTAATGCAATGAGTTTTGATGGTGAGGAGCTTTTTGACTATTTCGAAGGTCTGCATGATTTGTTCAGCGAAACAAAGGTGAAATTCATAGGTGATGCCAAACTAAGGATTAAGGAAGATTTTCTTAGAATTTTGCGTTTTTTCCGTTTTAATGCCTTGCTTGCTGGAAAAATTCATGCTGAAAGCCTGGAAGCGGCTGTTATGCTTAAAAATGGGTTAAAACAACTGAGCAAAGAAAGAGTAACAAGTGAGTTCCGTAAATTGCTAAACGCCCCAAATGCATCATCAATTTTGGAGATTATGCTTGAGCGAGGCATTTTAAGTGAAATCTCAAAAGCTGAATGTAACTTGCTGTTTTTTAAAAATTTTCATAGCAAGGGCATGGCTAAATTTTTTGCCCTATTTCCACATCAATTCCCATTTTCTGACTTTGTTTTTAGTAATAAAGAAATTGCAGAAATTCAATTTTTTCAAGAAAATTTGCCAGATCTTTCGCAAGAAAAAATCAAAATTTTGCTTGAATTCTTTGAAAGAGAAAAAATTGTGATTTTAGCAAAACTATTCCAAGCGCAAAATGGCAAAGACCATGAGGAAATTCTTGATTTAGCGCTGAATTTCCAAATCCCTCAATTCCCTGTCTCGGGCGATGATTTCCTCAAAAATGGAAAATCTGGCAAAGAAATTGGCGAATTTCTAACTTTCTCACGAGAAATTTGGCGAAAAAGTGACTATTTGTTAAATAAAAATGAGATTTTAGAAAGGGTTTTGGGAAAGTGAAAAATTTTGACTATCTGAAATCTAAGAAATCATCTTTGAAATTCTTGCAAAAAATGGTGAAAGAAAATGCTAATTTAGATTTTATCTTTGGCGCCGAGATTGAGTTTCACTTGATTTCAAATTCACTTTCATCTGTGGAAATCTTTAAAATTCTGCAAAAAAACTTTAAAAATCAAGAGGTTAAAAGAGAAGACGGGGAGTTTCAGTTTGAAATTTGCACTAAACCACTTTTTCCACTCCAACTTGCAAAAGAAGTTTTCTTAATTAAAAAATCTCTAAGAAATCTGGCTAAAAAACATGATTTAACTCTTTCATATTGTAAAAAATTTCAGAAAAATGAACATAACTCATTGCATTTACATTTTAATTTCAATCAATTAAAGCAAGATTCTGAAATTCTTGAACAAATTTCCTTCCAAATTTTGCAAAATGCAAAGAGAAATTTAAAAATTTTTTCACCCCAGAAAAGAAATTTACGCCGTTTTAAAGATTTTAATTCGAGAAATAGCCCTCATTTTTTGTGCTATGGCGCTGAAAATAACCGTTCTTGCGCAATTCGCCATTTCACTTCGAAATTTGAAAATGAAAGAATGGAATTGCGCCTAGCCTCAGCAGAGGCTAATGTTGCGGTTTTAATGTCTTTTGTCTTTCATTGCGCAAGCCTGATCAAAAAAACAAAAACTAAGAAATTCGAAAAAATATTTGGCAATGCATTTGACAGCCAAATTGCTGAAAAACTTGAGTTATTATTTTAACAATCTCACCGCCAATGATGGCTGACGAAGGCCGGGTCAATTTCTGATTCTTGCCCGAGCATGCTGACAAGAAGAATGTAGTTTAATTTACGCTGATGATCATCTTCATGTGAAAAAGCTACATTTGCATTTCGCTGAGTTAAGATTCTGCCCGTATGTGTTCTTAAGCCCACTTTATCAGTCAAAAATTCGATCATCTCCACCTGATGAGAATGTTTGGCTATTATGATCGCTGTGAAACCATTTTTGTCTTTTGCAAATAAATTAAAACCATGATTCACCAGCAATTTAACTGAGTCCAAATTCCCTAAAGCAGCAGCCAAAGGCAATGCTGGCGCATATGAGGCATATGATGAGTTATGATATGTGCTTAAATCTAGTTGGCTCAACAACAGCCCAAGTGAATTAGCATTATTACATGCAATGCTCATCAAAATCGTGACATGCATTTTTAGATCATTATCGTTATTATTCAAGCTTTGATTTAACAAATTCGGCAAAAGAACGATGCATTTTCTGTTATTATGATATTGCAAAAGAAGGCTGAGAGCTTGAATGTCATTATCCACGATTGCATGTTCCATGGCATTACCTCCATTTATCAAATCAGAGGTTAGAAGATGTCGGTCTTCTTCATTTTCCAGCAAAAACCTCACAAGCTCAGCATGGCCATTTTTTGAAGCATTGACCAAAAATCCTTTTTTCCCGCCACTATAGGACATGAGTCCAGGGCTTTTGACGAATTTTGAAATGATTGGTTTTCCTGTTTCGCTTGAGAAATAATCATTAAGTTTACTGCTCTTTTTTTCTCGGATATGGTCAGAATCCACAGATAAAATTTGCTCAATGACTTGTTTGTCACCACATAAAGCAGCTATTTGGAAAATATTATATTCTTTATGAATGGGGTGTTCATAGTGCTTTAAGATCACTTGAATGGATGGAATTGTTTTTCGATCAACATATATGTTTAAATATTCCTGGAAGTGATCATTATGGCTTAGCATGATTTTCACTAATCTCAAAAGTTCAATTTCTTTTTCTGTGTGCATTTTTCTTTATATGTGTTAATAAGTGGAGTGATTTGCACCTGATGGTAGCATGAGTTGGAGGGTGAGTCAAGTGTTGTTTGTTGTGTTTTTATAATGAATGTTTGTGAAGAATTCAGTGTAAAATAACGCTGGGTTGCCGCGCTGCGCTCGCAGGTGGCGGAGATTGGGGGGGGTGTAAAAAAACTCTTGACAAATTAATTTTAATGTTGTATTATGGGTTTAGAGTGGGAAATTAACACTCTCCGCACCTCGCAAATTCTTTTTGCGGGGTTTTTTTTTATTTATGGCCTCCTTTCTCCTAAGGGGGCTTTTTTTTGGCTTTTTTAGGGAAAAATGATGTTAAATTTTTTGAAGAAAACGAAAAAACCAACAGAATCTAAATCTCGGCGTCATTTGCAACATTCCTTTTTGCATGTCAATGAGATGGTTAGTTGGAGTTTGTCTAACTATGAAACACGGGCAAGAGAGGGCTATGTTAAAAATGTGGTGGCGCATCGAGTGGTGAATTTGCTGTCGACTGCTGCTGGAAGCGTGCCTTGGTTGCTCTATTCTGTTAACTCCGATGGGCAAAGGCAGCAAGTCAAAAAACATAAAATTTTGGATTTGCTGAAAAGGCCAAATTGCTTAATGGCAGGAGCTGAGTTTTTTGAAAGGCTCTATGCTCACAGACTCATCAGCGGCAATGCCTATGTGCAAATGGTTAAAAAAAACGGCAGGCCATTTGAGCTTTTCTTGCTCAGGCCAGACAAGGTTGAAGTGGTGATGAATGAAAATTCACCAATTCCTGCAGGATATGTATATCGACCACAAGAGATGACAGATCAGGAAAAATTTTTTCCGGTCAGTCAAATTGATGGATATAGTGAGATTTTACATATCAAAAATTTTAACCCTTTAAGCGATGTTTATGGCATTTCTCCAATGGAATCTGCGGCTTACAGCATTGAGCAACATAATCAGGCCTCTGTTTGGAATCAGTCTTTGCTTAAAAACGGAGCGCGGCCAAGTGGGGCGTTGGTGATGAAATCGCAAGATGGCATTGCTGATTATTTGACAGAAGAACAATTTGCGCGCCTCAAACAGCAGATTGATGAAAAATATGTCAGTGCAGCTAATGCCGGAAGACCAATTTTGTTAGAAGGAGGAATTGAATGGCAAGAAATGAGCATGACTCCTAAAGACATGGATTTCATTGAGTCAAAACATAGCTCCGCCAGAGACATTGCTCTTGCTTTTGGTGTGCCGCCTCAATTGCTGGGCATTCCTGGCGACATGACCTATAATAACATGCAAGAAGCAAGGCTCGCTTTGTGGGAGGAGACAATTTTGCCGCTCATTAATTCAGTGAAAGATTCATTAAATCATTGGCTTTCAAGAAGTTTCGGAGAAAATCTGGAGCTTGACTATGACAATGATGAAATTAGCGGACTCATTAAAAAACGCGAAATTAAATTAAATTCTCTCGAAAATGTTTCTTTCATGACAATTAACGAAAAAAGAGATGCAATTGGTCTGGGGCCAATCAAAATAAATGAAAAAATCGATGGAGATTCATTATGAATAATAAAGAAAAACTGACTTTCCCACTCGAAATTAAATCTGTGAAAAAAGAAGGAATAATAACGGGTTATGCTAGTGTTTTTAATGTTGTGGATTCACATTCTGACGTCATTAAACCTGGGGCGTTTTTGAAAAGTTTAACTAGAAAAAATAATTGTAAACTCCTTTGGCAACATGAATATGACCAGCCAGTTGGGGTCATTAAAAGAATTTATGAAGATGATTATGGGCTTTTTATTGAAGCAAAAATTTTGCTTGATGTGGCTAAAGGTCGAGAAACTTATTCTCTCCTAAAAAATGGGGCCATGAGCGGTCTCAGCATTGGTTTCACTCCAAAGCATTTTTATGTGGATTATGAAACTGATCATCGAATTTTAACAGAAATTGACTTATGGGAGGTGAGTTTCGTGACTTTTCCTTCCAACCCTCTTGCAGCAGTGACTTGTGTTAAGGCTGACGGAGCAAATGAAGCTTTGTTGTTGAAAAATCTTCACAGGGCAATTGAAATTTTAACAAATTGAGGTAAAAATTATGACTATATCTGAAATTAATGGAAAAGTGAATCAACTTGCTGGCGCTTGGGAAAATTTTAAGCAAGTTAATGAAAGAAAATTGGAGGAATTTGCAAAGAAAAACGCCAGTGATCCGCTTCTTGATGAGCAATTAAGAAGAATTAATGAGCATTTAGACGAGCAAAAAGCAAGGTTAGATTTCATTGAAACGAAAAATGCAAGACCAGCTTTTGCAAGTGACGCGAAGTCATTTGATCCTCATTCAAAAGCTTTCTCAAACTATGTTAGAAAAGGCATGGAAGCTGAATTGCAAGCAATGGAGTCAAAGTCACTTTTTGCCGGCTCTGATTCAGAAGGAGGGTTTTTAGTGACGCCTGCCATGTCAAAACAAATTTCGCAAAGAATTTTTGAATCTTCGCCAATCAGACAATTATGCTCATCGGAAATGATTTCAAGCTCATCACTGGAATTTGTAGAAGATGCTGATGATGTGGGCGCAGGCTGGGCGGAAGAGCTTGATGCAAGGGAGGAAACGCAAACTCCAACATTGCGTAAAAGAAAAATTGAGGTGAATGAAATTTACGCTCAACCTAAAGCAACGCAAAAACTGATTGATGATTCTTTTATTAATATTGAGCAATGGTTGGTAAGCAAAATTGCTGATAAATTCAGCCGCATTGAAAATGAGGCATTCATTAATGGTGACGGTGTTGGCAAGCCATTTGGTCTTTTGGCGCAAAATAGTCAAGCGGGGCAAATTGAAACTTTGGAGTCTGATAAAGCTGGGTCGGTCACGGTGGATGCTTTAATGACTTTGTCTTTGAGCTTGAAGGAGCAATATCTTTCAAGAGCTGCTTTTTTGATGAATCGTAAACTTTTGCAGGAAATTAGAGCGTTAAAAGACCCAGCCACTGGTGCATATCTTTGGAATCCGGGTTTGGCGCATAAGAGTTTTGACACTCTGCTTGGTCTTCCAATTTATACATGTAGCGAAATGCCATCTGGAAATTCTGGAAAAGCTGCTGTTATTTTGGCTGATTTTAAACAAGCTTATAAAATTGTGGATCGTTCTGGCATCAGAGTCATGCGCGACCCTTATACGGAAAAGCCTTTTGTGAAATTCTATGTTACGAAAAGAGTTGGCGCTGATTTATTGACTCCGGAAGCTGCTAAAATTTTGAAGATTTGATGGGTTTTTGGGGTGTTGGTTCCTGTTATTTGTTTTGTTGTTTTGAGGTCTTCCTAGTTTTCGTCATTTGTTGGTCTTTCCTATTTTTCGTTACTTGCAAATCCTCCCATTTCCTTCACTTGCAAGTCCTCCAACCTCCATCACCTGCGAGCCCTCCCACCTCCGTCATTGCGAGCGCAGCGCGGCAAACCAGAGTTATGTTTATTATGTGCGGAAAAAGTAATTCTATTTTTTTTAACAAGGAATATGTGTAAAAATCCAGTACAAAATAACCTCTAGATTGCCGCGCTGCGCTCGCAATGACAGAAATGGGAGGGCTCACAAGTAACGGAAATAGAGAAACTTGCAGGTGACGGAAGGGGGGGTGACGTAAAGCAATGCAAAATTACTTCTTGACATATTTCTCTATTTCGCATAAATTGCGAAGAGTATCGAATAAACAACCCAATGAGTAATAAAAAATGAAACAACCGGCTGTTTATATTGTAACAAATCAAAGAAATGGCACATTATATCTAGGCGTGACGTCTAATCTCATTCAAAGAATTTATGAGCATCGAGAAGGGAATGTTGATGGCTTTGCAAAAAAATATGGATGTAGGTTGTTGGTGTTTTATGAGTTGCATGAAACTATGATATCTGCAATATCAAGAGAAAAACAGATAAAAAGTGGGTCTCGTAAGAAGAAATTAGCTTTGATTGAGGCGATGAATCTGGATTGGAGGGATTTATATGGAGATATTGTTTTGTAAATTTTACTATATTCGTTACCTGTGAGTCTTCCTACTTTGCTCTCCTGTAGTTCTTCTATTTTGGTCACCTGCGAGCCACACTCCGTCATTGCGAGCGCAGCGCGGCAAACCAGAGTTATGTTTATTATGTGCGGAAAAAGTAATTCTATTTTTTTTAGTCAAGGAATGTTTGTAAAAATCCAGTGTAAAATAACGCTGGTTTGCCGCGCTGGCGCTCGCAATGACGGAGTTTGGTTGGGGGCGTTGAGGAAGCGCAGGTTGCAATTCAACGACAAAATCACCAAAAAGATTCGCCGTTAAACTGATTGTGTTTTTTTGTGTTTAACGGCTAAGATTTTTGAGGGATTTTTAGGCGAATTGTGAGCGAGCACCGCAACGTACCCTTTTGTACGTGAGAAGCGCAGGTTGCAATTCAACGACAAAATCACCAAAAAGATTCGCCGTTAAACACAAAAAAAGGGCTGGATGGATTGTCCAGCCCAAAAGGGTGTGTGCTTGGAATTTGTGTAGTTTCGTTTCCTACACGAAAGAAATATAATTAGTTTTTTCCCAATTACAAGTGCTTAGGAGAAAAAAAATATGAAACATTTTGATAAAGGTGAAATTTTCATTGAAATTAATGGCCGAGAAATGGCTTTGAAAGCTAGTTTTGCTTGCTTAATGGAGATTGAAAAAAAAATTAAAAAAAGCTTATTGATATTAATTAAAAATTTAGAAACTGAAGGGCTTTTAACTCAAGAGATTGTTGTGATTTTACAAGAGTCTTTAAAAGCTGGTGGTAATGATTTAGAAAAAGAGGTTTTGGAGAAATTTATTACAGGAAAAGGTTTGTTATCTATTTGGCCTTTGATTGTAAAATTTTTGAAAAAAGCCTTAGGAATTAATGAGAAATGAAATGAATGTCGAGGAAAAACATGAAAATGAAATGTATTTTGAAGAATTTCGTCAAGAAATTGAAAGAGTTACTAGAGAATTTGAAAATTTGCGTAAAGAAATGCGTGAATTTTCTGGTCAAATTAGGCAAAAAACTTCTCAGCAAAATTTGAGCTTTCAAAATTTGAGTTCTTTTGCCAGTTTGGCTAATGGATTAATGGGGGGAGGGAGAGGTGGTTCTTCGCGGAAAAAAAGCGATTCTTGGTTTGACCTTTCTGCCAGAGAGTCAAATTATATTAGTAATTTCTCAAAAAATTTGACTAATAAAATTTTAGGATTTAGGCAAAATGGCGGCATGGTTGGCGGAGGAGGGGCCTATGTTGTGGGAGAAAAAGGTCCAGAAATCTTCAAACCAACCATTTCTGGCGAAATTTTGCCTAATGGCGTTGGAATGAATTCTGGCATTAATCTCACCATGAATGTGACTTGTTCTGACGCCAATTCTTTTGCTAAAAACAAGAACCAAATTCTAGCCGAGCTTGGCAGAGCTTTGCGCGCGAGTAAACTGTCATGATGAAAAATGAGCAAATTGATTGGGGCGGGATGTTTAAAATTGCAATTTTGCGTTTTGGCATTGCGCCCAGTGAATTTTGGCAAATGACTTTAACGGAATTCTTATTTTTGCTTGAAGAAGACGTGAAAGAGGAAAATTTTGCCGATGTTAGAAAATTCTTGAATGAAAAAAATGGAGTGAAAAATGAATTTGATTGATATGAAATTAATTAAAACTGGGCCGGAAATTGTGACTCTGGAAAATGTTAAGAAATATTTAAGAATTTCTCATGATGAAAATCACGAAGAAGATGATCAATTGCTCAAAATCATGATTAAATCTGCCCGTGAAATTGCTGAAAATTTCCTTGGTTGGTCCATTGTGGAAAAAGAAATTTGTTTGACTTATGAATTTTCTTGGTCAGAAATTATTTTTCCTTGCGGGCCTGTGAGAGAGATCTTGAAAATTGAAATTGAAGGTGAAAAAAATGTGATTTTGGAAAATGATGCTTTTAGTTTGGGAGAAGGAAATAAAAGCTTGATTTTAAATAAAAACATTAAATCATTGCTACTAACACCCAGAATAATCAAAATTTTTCTTAAAATAGGCCCAGCTGAAATCCCCGCTTCTTTTGAACTTGCCCAGCTCATTCAGATTGCTGCCATGTTCGATTGCCGCGGTTCTGAAACTTCTCTCCCCATGGCAAGCAAAATGCTTTATGGCGCCATGAGGGAGAGAAGGATTTGAAGGGGGGGCGCTCACCTCGCCCAGGACGATGAAGCAGCGCGCTTTTTGCTCAAATTCACTTCAAATGTCGCGATTTTTTCATCCTGAGACAATTCTGAATCTTGATCTGTTAAACTTTCTGTTTCTTCCAAATCTTCTTCAATTGGCGTTGCTGCATGCATTTTCAACAAAGCCTCTGCAGCAATTTCCTGATCTATTTCGTCCATCTGGTTAGATATTGCCCTGCGCCTTCTTTCGTTTTCAAGAAATGTATTACGTCCATAATAAGGCATGATCGGTTCATCTGATGGTAATTTCATGGAATGTAACACTGCAGTTTCTAGCAGATTTTCTATTTCTGGATTATTTGTGTGGAGAATTGCAACAAGAAGTGAGCTATGGCGAATTCCTCTTGGTTCACCAAAAACTAGCGCTTTTTGCAGCAATAGCCTTGCATTATTTGCGTCGCCATTTTGAACATATTGAAGCAAGTCTCCTTCTATCATGGGGTCAATCAAGTCACCATCCATCATGATTGTGTTTTCTGAGTTCAGTTGGTTGAAAAGAGCATCTAATTCGTCATATTCTAACATAATTTTTGCTTCCTTAAATTAATTATATAATCGTTGTTATTATTTATTATACATTAATTATTAAGGGGGTGTCAAGTAAAATATTTAAAAGAAATTAACTAATTTGCAATAAAAAAGCATATAAGGAAATAGTCTTTGATAAAATAACCAATCTTTAATGCGAAGATTTATATTTCATGCGGAAAGATTCGGCTTTTTTGTCCAAATTACTCTGTCTGCTTCTTGCAATTGCGAGGTCATTTTCGGGAACATTTTCAGTGATGACGCTGCCTGCAGCAATCATTGAGCCATTTCCAAGGGTCACAGGGGCAATTAAGCTGGAATTTGAGCCAACGAAAACCCCGTCGCCAATTTCGGTTTTGAATTTTTCGAAACCATTATAGTTACAAGTGACAACGCCAGCGCCAATGTTGCTTTTCTCGCCAATTTGCGTGTTTCCAATATAACTCAAATGCTTAGCTTTCGAATTTCTTCCAACTAATGACGCTTTGACTTCCACAAAATTACCAATTTCAGCATAGGCGCCAATCACGCTTCTGTCTCTGATTCTGGCAAAAGGGCCAATCACAGCTCCAGGCTCAATATAGCAATTTTCGAGAAATGAAAATGGCAGAATTTCTGCACCATTTTTAATCTCGCAGCCTGGTCCAAGGACAACATTTGGGTGAATGATGGCATCTTTTTCAACGACAACCCCTTTTGAAACAGTTACCAGTTCAGGATTTGGAATGATTGCACCATTTTCAATTAAATCAGCTTTAATTCGCTCTTGCATGATTGATTCTGCAATTGTTAGTTGAAATTTATCATTCACACTCATCACTTCATCTTCATGCCCCATGGCAAAAGTCACAAGCAGATTTTTCATGTTAGCAATTTTCACTATGTCGGTTAAATAGGCCTCTTTAGCTTGATTTTCCGTTTTAATTTCCTGCAAAAATGGCCAGGCATTTTTTGAAAGAGCCACAATTCCGGAATTGCACAAATCAATCTCCAGTTGTTCGTCAGTTGCATCTTTGCTTTCAACAATTTCCAAAAGCTTGTCCTCATCGGTGATGAATCTGCCATATTCTCCCGGTTCGTCAGCCACAAAACCCATGAAAACCACATCAGCTCCAAATTCAAGCTCTTCAAGCATGTCTTGCAAATTGAGCTCATCAAGCAATGGCGTGTCTGCATATAATATTAAAATTTGTTCAGATTCCGCGCTTAAATGCGGCAAGGCGCTGAGAACTGCATGGGCTGTGCCTTTTTGTTCGTTTTGATAGGCAAATTTGATTTTATTTTTATGATAGGGCTCGAAAAATTTTTCTAAATTTCTCATTTCAGGATTAAAAACAATGATGATTTCCAGCGGATTAATTGATTTTGCTGTTTCAATTGAATGACCAAGCATTGACTCGCCGGCAATTTTGTGCAATGCTTTAAAGACATTAGAATTCATTCTGCTGCCACGTCCGGCTGCTAAAATGATGACAGAGGTTTTTTTCGAAGGTTGATTTTGCATGTATAGTTCCATTTTTCTGATTTTTTCCAATGCTTTAACGGCAGTTTTTTTTCTAAGTTTTTTAGTCTTTAAACTCAAAATCTTTTCAAAAGAGAAAGAGTTTTTGTTGCAAAAATTGGCTGATTTTGAAGTTTCTATGGAAGAACATAAACAAAAGGAAATCATGTTTCAAGAAAAAATCGAAAATCTGGTTAAAAATCTCTCATCCTATGAAAATGAAAATGGTTTTTTACGCTCAATTTCTGAGCAAAATGGCCAAGAATTGGAAAAAATGCGTAACTCAAATGCACATTTGGAAAAAGAACTTGCGTGCCAAATTCAAGAAATTAGATTACTTCGAAATGAAAATGCGCGAATTTTGCAAAACACAAATGAAGCCATTGAAAAAGCAAATGAAGCGGCGAAAGCAGCTGTTTTTGAAGTTGGCTCAAAACTCTCAAATCAACTCATTGAGCAAAATCGCAGAGAGGCAGAGGAGCGTCATCAAACTAATCAAAATTTGGTTGAAAAAACAACGGAAAATCTGAATTTGAAATTTGAAAATATTGTCAAATCTGTTAATGCCTTGGATGAGAAAATCAAAGATTCCAGCAAAATTGTTGATGTGATGAAACGAACAATGTTGTCACCAAATTCAATTGGAGGAATGGCAGAAATCACTCTGGAGAACATTTTGAAAGCGTCTGGCCTTGTGCAAGAGCTTGATTTTTTTATGCAAAAATCAATGAATGATGCGGCTGAAAACAAACTCAGGCCTGACTGTGTGGTGCTTCTGCCTTCAGATAATGTGATTGTGATTGACTCAAAAGCTTCGAAGTTCTTTTTTGAGATGAATTTTGAAGGGGAAAATGAAAAAGAGCTGGAAATGAAATTGAAAGGAACCATGCGCGGTCATTTGCGCTCTCTCAACTCAAAAGACTATTCAGCCGCCGCAAGTGAGCATTTTGTGAAAAATAAAACTGCCAATGTCACCACCATCATGTTTTTGCAGAGCGACAGTTCTTTGGAAAAAATCATTAAAATTGACCCAGAATTCATATATAAAGCCTGGGAAATGAACATTTTTCCAACAGGCCCAACTGGCCTCATCAGCATTTTATCTCATGCTAAATTCCAAATTTCTCAATTAGCGCAAATGGAAAATCATCATAAAATTATGCTGGAAATCAAACAGATGTTAGCGTCTTTTAATGTATTATATGAACATGCAAGAAAAATGGGCTCTTCATTAAAAAACACAGCTCAGCATTATGATAAATTTGCCGCTTCTTTTAATGGTAATTTTACCAGAAGGGTCAATAATTTGGAAAATCTTGGCCTTGAGAATAAGAAAAATATAGCGGCAAAGCTTGATCGCTATCAATTAATCACCAGCCAAGATTTAACAATTGAACATGAGGAGAATGTTTAAATGAATGAAAGAAAAGATTGCCACATCATGCCCTATGCAGGAATTTGGCCAAAAATCCACGAAACCGCCTTCATTGCACCAGGAGTTGCGATCATTGGCGACGTGACCATTGGGGAGGGGAGCAGTGTTTGGTTCAACAGTGTCATCAGAGGTGATGTCATGCCCATCAAAATTGGGAATTTCACGAATATTCAAGACGGCAGCGTCATTCATGTCACGCGCAAAATTGGCCCCACAAACATTGGAAATCACGTCACAATTGGCCATAAATGCTTGCTTCATGCTTGTAATTTGGAAGATGAAACTTTTGTTGGCATGGGGGCGATTTTGCTTGATGATGCAAAATTAGAAAAACATTCAATGTTGGCCGCAGGAGCTCTTTTAACAAGCGGAAAAACCATTCCATCTGGTGAAATCTGGGCTGGAAATCCAGCAAAATTTTTTAGACAAATGAGTGAAAATGAAAAGAATCACATCATGGTTTCGTCAAAAAACTATTATCAACATTGCCTAGAATATCGCGGCTAAGCCCTAGATTTTCTAGATTTTCCAAAAAATGTGAGGGCAGGTCGGCTTTTAACTCAATTTCTTGACCATTTGGCATGGCGAACTTCATTTTATGAGCATGTAAATTCATTTTTTTTGTACCAAAATTTTCACCACCATGCCTTGCATCGTTCAAAATTGGGGCTTTTAAATTTTCTGCACAATGAATTCTTAACTGATGTTTGCGCCCAGAAACTGGCTTCAGGCGCAAGAAAGAAAAAGAATCAGCATTTTTAGCTAAAAGCTCAAATTTAGTGATTGCCTCTGTGTTGTTGATTTCTGAGCGAATTTCCCCAATGCCAGTTTTGAGATTTTGCCCTTTCACAATTGCCAAATATTCTTTTTCAATTTCCTTCTCTCTGAACATTTTAGTCAAAAACATGCTGGCAAATTCAGTGATTGCAAAAATCAGCAAACCGCTTGTTTCCTTGTCAATTCTGTGCACAAGCTTGGCACATTCAAAATTTTCTGATTCAGCGAGTTTTTTGATGAAATCATCCACAGAATGAGAGATTTTGCTTCCCCCTTGCACAGCAAGACCGCTTGGTTTGTTGATGGCAATTAAATCAGAATTTTGAAAAATGATGAATTTCCTGAATTCCTCCAGCATTTTGTCATTAATCTTACCATTCGATTTTGGAACATTTTCATTTAATTCATCATTCAAGAATTTCGCAATTGAAATCATGTCTCCATCTTGAATTTTTTCATTAGATTTACATTTTTTCTCATTCAGCCGCACTAAGCCTTTTCTTAAGAAATTTTCGATTTCTCCTTGAGTTAATTTAGGGTGAATTTTTCTCAAAAAACGGTCAATTCGAACATTTTCCATTTCTTTTTTTACTTTAAATTCAATTCTTTCCACGATATATTTAATCCATTTAATTAATTCAAAACATAACCACTTCCACGGACGCTTTTCAGATGTGTTGGATGTTTAGCATTTTGTTCAATTTTGCCCCTGAGTCTGCCAATGAGAACATCAATTGAACGTTCATTTGTGACGGAAATTTTCTGACAAATTTCTGCGCGAGTGACAATTTTTCCAAAATTTTTACAAAAAATTGTTAATAGATTTGCTTCCGAAGTTGTTAAAGTGATTTCTTCATTCCTGCATTTAAGTAATTGATTTTCAAGGTTAAATGCGAAGCTCCCAAATTGAACAACAATGCCAGATTTAAGTTCCGAACGTTTAATCAGATTATTAATTCTAAGCAAAAGTTCTTTAGGTTCAAATGGCTTGCCTAAATAGTCCTCAGCGCCAGATTCAAGGCCAAGGATTCTATTTTCAACATCTGACATTGCAGTGAGCATGATGATTGGCGTGGAGTCAGCTTCTTGCTTCAATTTCCGCGAAAATTCAACGCCCGTTTTGCCAGGCATCATCACATCAAGCACAAGAAGATCAAATTTAAATCTTTTCATGAAATTCTCAGCCTGCTCAGCATTTTCAGCCGAATTCACAACAAAATCATTTTCCATGAGAAATTTAGACAAAAGTTTTAAAATTTTTTTGTCATCATCAATTATGAGAATATGTTTCTTTTTATGTTGAAATTCAGGAATTTTATGCATATATTTAGGATAGTTAAATAAATTTTATTAATTCATAAAAAACATCATATGACATATTTTGAAAAAATGCCAGGCTATATTTGGCTCAATGGTGAATTTGTTGCATGGGAAAATGCAAAAACCCATGTCATGAGTCATGGTTTGCACTATGGCAGCGGAATTTTTGAGGGAATCAGGGTTTATTCTGGCCGGCTTTTTAAACTTGATGCACATGTTAAAAGGCTGTTTGAGTCAGCAGAAATGATGAAATTTGACATTAATTTTTCGCAAATTGAAGCAACTGAAATCATCGAATCAGTTGCAAAAAAACAAATCACTAAAGATGGCTATGTGCGCCCTTTTGCTTGGCGCGGGGCTGACCAAATGTCGATTGGCGTGAAAAATCGCAATGCTCATTTTGCAGTTGCAGCCTGGGAGATTGGTGAAAATTTTGTGAAAAAACAAGAAGAAAGAAAAGCAGGTCTCAGACTTGACATTTCAAGATTTGTCAATCAAACCATTGATCAAGCCCCAATCCACGCCAAAGCCTCCGGGCTTTATGTGACAAATAGTTTAAGCTATTATGAGGCACATGAAAAAAATTTCGATGATTCTCTCATGCTTGATTCAAGAGGTTTCATTGCTGAAGCGACTGGGTCTAACATTTTTTTTGTTTTTGGAAAGAAATTGGTGACACCAACCACAAAAGCCTGTTTAAAAGGCATCACGAGACAAGCAATTTTAGAAATTGCTGATAATTTAGGCATTGAAACGGAAGAAGCAGATTTAACTTTGGCAGATGTTGCGAAAGCGAACGAAGTTTTCCTCACCGGCACTGCAATGGAAGTGACTCCAGTGCGTGAGATTAAAGGTCAAAAATTTAAAATTGGAGCGGTCACTCAAAAAATTATTGAACAATATGTAAAAATGACAGGAGAATGAATATGTTGCAAGCAAAAAACTTAAAAGGCATTTACACAGCTTTAATGACGCCATTCATCAATGGTAAAATCGACGAAAAAGCCCTGGAAAGGCATATTCACGCTCAAATTCAAGTTGGCATTTCGGGTTTTGTGGTTTGCGGAACAACGGGAGAGGGGCTTGGGCTCACTCTTTCAGAGCAATGCCTCGTCACTGAAATTTGCGTTTCCGCTGTGAAAGGCAGAGCAACCATTTTCACCGGCTGCAGCTCACCCTCAACCATGTTCTCTCACGACCTTGTGTCCATGGCAGTGCGTTGTGGCGCTGATGGAGTCATGATTTCTCCACCGCCCTATGTCAAACCAAGCGAAATTGGGGTTGAAAAACATTTTCTCTCAATTGCAAGACAATCTTCAATTCCGGTGATGATATATAACATTCCCTCCAGAACATCTTTTGACATGAGCAATGAGTTAATTGAACGCATTGTTTTGCAAAGTGATAATGTGATTGCTTTGAAAGATTGCAGCGGTGATTTGTCACGCGTGCCTTTGCTTGCCAAAGCTTTTGCTGACTCAAAACGCGAATTTGTCCAATTTGCAGGCGATGATTCCAACGCCATCGCCTATTACGCGCAAGGAGGCTCCGGCCTGATTTCCGTTGCGTCAAATCTAGTTCCAGAAATGGTTATCGGAATTTACGAGGCCTGCATGGCAAATGATTTTGAAAAAGCGCGCGAACTTAACACGAAAATCATGATGTTAAATAAGCTGCTGTTCTGCGAATCAAACCCAGCTCCACTTAAATTTGCAGCATCATTAATGAGAATTTGCAGAAATGAACTGAGACTTCCTTTGCACGCAATTTCCTCAGAAAATGAGCGCAGAATCAAAGAAACCTTCGAATCAATGGGCTTCGTGTCGCTTTTAACTGAGGAAAGTAAGATAATTCTGTGAGATATTCCTGTCTTCGTCATTGCGAATTTAACAATCTTCGTCATTGCGAGCCAAAGGCGCGGCAATCCAACGTTATGCCGCATTCCACGGGAAAAATAACTCTGAATAAAAAAACGCACAACCCAGTTTTGTACTCATATTTAACATAACTCTCTGGTTTGCCACGCCTTCGGCTCGCACCGTACCCATATTTAAACCCCAATACATTATGTAAAATCCATTCTTCTAATGGATTTTACATAATGTATCTTATGCGAAATTTTTTTATATATTGACTTTCCTCTTTTTGTATTATATATATTGATTTTACAATGTGCTTGGAGGTAAATTAAATGGAACATCGAATTAAAATGTTGATGGCTGAGCTTGCGAAACATTCTTCATCTTTCGCCAAATTAACCGGAGATATTGACATTAACGAAGAAGATGAATTTGGGAATGATTTTGCATTTTACGCAATTCGCTTTGCCCCTAATTCAGAAATTTTATTGCAAATTTTTAATTTCCTAGACGAAAAATCTTATAATTTTTCTAAGAAAAATCACCAAGGAAAGACAATTTTTGCTGAATTCCTTCAAAAACTCGCTCACAGTCAAATCACAGAATCCACATTAATTGGCTTTCAGCTGGTCAATCTCATGTATAAAAGCGGTGCTTCTAACTCTGATTTACAAGAAGATGCCACGACTGCCTCATCGGGAAGTTTACACTGGAAACAAAAATTGCTCATTCGTAATTTGAAAGCAACTTGTGACATTGACGTCATCATAGAGCAAAATTCATCAGATAGATCTGTCTTTTGAGCCAGTCTCGTTTGACAGCCTGCTGCTGAACGTGCTTTTGTTAAATGGCGTTGCGGCGTAAGGGCTGCTTGGCGCAAATTGAGGAAAGGTTTTTGTCCAAAAATTCTCTTCTTTTTTGGCCCCTACTCTCATTTGCTCAGTTGTGGAGATGATTTCATTTAAGAATTTCGATGTTTGGCGAAAATCTTGTTCTTTATCCAAAAGGAAATTTTGATATGTTGCTCTAAATTCTTGGAGTTTTGCATTAATCGCCCCGCTTTTTTCTGCATCAGAAGTCTCAGAAATCAATTCAGAAAAATCCGAAATTTCTTCAACAATCCTCTTATTAAGCTTAATTATGCTTTGTGTTGAATTTTTAAATTCCATGATGATTTCTCCTCTCATTTAGGAACATCCACATAATTAAATTGTAGCACATAATTTGTTAACAGACAGTTAAAATTTAACCCAAAAAGCCAAAATTAAAAAGATTAATTAATTTACAATCTTTCTCTTGACATCATGCTCATTTTATGATATCATACGCTTTCTAGCTGTTTTTATTAAAATTTTATCAAAACATAACAAATAATACACGGATTAATGTCATGTCAAAACTCGCTAATGCTTTAAGGGCAAAGAAAACTTGTGCCCAAAATTCTGCCCCAACGAAAGAGCTTCTCGCAAAAAAGGCTCTGGGACTCACTGATGAACCAATTGATTTGCTTTTGAAAAAAGGCTTAATTTCCGAAAATCAACATCAAGCTGCAAATTCACTGCGCATGCTTTTTGTGCAGAAATTTGGCGTTCCTCACGTTCAAAGTTCGCTTAGAATTCGCGAAGATGAAAAACCAACAAGCAAAATCTCCGATAAAAAAAGAGCGCTACAAGAAGAGCAATATTCTCAAATAACGCTGCTTTTAAAATGTCACGGCTTGGAAAAAATCATCAAAAATCTGGTCATATATTCAAAACTAACAGACTTACAAAACGCAGAAAGAACTCTCTCTAAAATCATAGAAGGTTTAACAATTTTAGAAGAATTCTTTGCGGGCGTCAGGAAAATCAAGAAATTTGACTAGATTTTCCATGAAGGAAAGTGAAGCAATTCAGCTATTGCTTCACCTTCCTTTTGAAGCACCTTTAAGCTCATCATTGATTCTCTTAGCCGCAAGTTTGCCAACTTGAGTTTCATTCTTGCTTTCAACAGAAGCAGCTTTTTGCAGTGATTTTTCAATCTCTCCAAGATCTTGCTCAACACTGTCAATCAATTTTGAAATCATCTTTTTTGCACCAAAAGAAGCATCAATCAGTTCCTTGATTTTCGTTCTTTTAGCCTCATCATTACTCTCAACTTTTAGCAAAGCCAATGCTTTTTCATGTTGGTCTAATTTTTTCATTTGCTCCGGCTTAATGCCAAAAAGTTTATTACCCAAATAGCCAGACCAAGTTTCATTAGATTTTTGCATGACCTGCTTCTTCACTTCAGCTAGCTTCGCAGAAACTTCTTCAGCTTTCACTAAAAGCTTATCAGATTCAACTGTAACAACACGTTCTTTTTGATTGTCTGAAAGTTTGTTGTGACGCTTAAGCAGAGCCTCATCAGCAAGTTTTTCACTCATCATTTTATTATTATTTGTAGATTTCGCTGACAAAGTTAATTCCTCAAGCTCTTTTTTTGGAAACAGATAAGACAAACTCGATTTTAGTTTTTCAAATAATTCATTCATTTTTTTATTCTCCTTTCAGATTTTTTAAGAGGCCAGCGATGGGAGGGGTTCACTGGCCTTTTTAAAGAGAGAGGGATTTTTCACCTCCCTCTCCCGGGTTTTCTAATTTTAAAAAACAGCAGATAATAATTCCTTATGCAGCAACAAGTTCAGAATCTTCTCCACTCATGCTGACCAAATCATCCTGACTTGATGATAATGTGATCACGTCAGATTTAGCAACAATTTCTTCATTCTGATCAAGCTTGCTGATTTGCATGACCGTTGAGTCAACGCCAGATTCGTCTGAAGTTTTGAAGATTTTGGCAATTAATTTGTCACCAAATTCGTTGATTTTTTTGAAGATTATGTCGACAGAGTTATTTTTGAGTTTTGAAAGACCAGCACCGATTTTAGCAATGACTTTGTCGTCCAAACTTTTAACTGCAGCGTAAACTGATTCAATGATCACAGAAAACTGAGATTCTTTGCCACCAAGCAGTTCTGTTGCTTTTTCTTTGCCTCTGTCAATGACCACGTCAGTTGTGTCATCCACAGCATCCACGGCGCCTTGCACAGCACCATCAAGAAATTCATCAACACCAACTTTTATATTTGTTGTTTTTTCCAGGAATGCTTCTTTTGCTTCTTCAGCATTTTCAAAAGGCTTGTCGCGACCAGTGAATTTCTGCAACACCGCTTTGACGGCTGAATATATCGCTTTTGTGATTGCAGCTTTAAAATCCATTTCATTAAAATGAGTTTTGATACTTGTAAAAATATTATGTTTCTTAGCAGCCATTTTATTTCCTCTTTTTAAAGTGTTACAACATTGAATGACTGATCATTCTCAATCATTGTCTCACTCTAGTGAAAAAACCTCATAAAAACTATTTCACTGGAGTGGCACTAGATGTTTAACTAGTGTCCATGATTTAATTATAGCATGAAATAAGTTAAGATTTTAGCAAATTCTGATGAATTTTGAGAAAATGTGTAAATTTTTTAACCATCAATTAGATCTTTTTGACAAAGGATAATTTATGTGCTATAATTAGTCATGAGAAACTTTTTGGGAGCATTAATAATGAATCATAGAAAAATCGGAATCATTGGCGCAGGGGACATTGGATTTTGCATTGCAAGCACTTTAGCATTAAAAGGTTTTGACATTCAAATATATAACCGTTTTCACGAAGTTGATGGCAAAGCAAGCCCTTACTGGCTTGGAAAAATGGGAAAAGTCATGGATATTAACGACTCAACCCAGCTGCCAGAATGTGGCCAGGTCTCCCTCACACACGAGCTTTCAGACCTAAATGATGCGCATTCAGTCATCATCACTGCCGGCGCAAAAAGAAGCAGAATTGATGAAACCAGGGAAGAACTTGCTTGCAAAAACGCTAAAATTGTTGAATCATATGCAGAATTCATGGCTGCAAATAAAAAAACCAGAGCTTTGATCATTTCAAATCCTGTTGATTTTTTAACAAGACATCTCATTGAAAAAACAGCTGAAATTTCAAAAGAGCCAATTGCAGAGATCGCTGAAAGAATTGTCGGAGTTTCACTTGTTGACACAATGCGCCTCATTAATTTAGTGCGCGATTTCATGAAACAACATCATCCAGAATTGAAAAACCCACAAATTCAAGCTTTTGCCATTGGCGAACACGGGCCTTCAATGGTGCCTTTAATGAATTCTGTGACAATTAATGGACAAAATCTTGCTAATTTTGCTGATGAAGAGCAAATTAACCGAATTTCCACTCAAACAATTCTCAGAGGTAATGACATCATTAAACTCACGGGCGCTTCTTCTGTGATTGGACCAGCTTTTGCAGCAGTCGGCATGATTTGCCAAATCACTGAAAATCCAACAATAATTGTGCCATGTTCAGTTTGGGACGGCGAAAGAGCCATTGGACAATTAGTGGAATTCGAAAATGGCTATGTTAAAAAAATTGTGATACATAAATCAATGACATTGCAAGAAAAAGAGAAAATGCAAAAAAGTTGTGAAATTCTTGATAAACAATATGAAAATATCTTAAAATTAATGTGAGGACCCCATCTTGAATTTCAGTCGAGTTTTCATGGAAGCCGCTTTCGCGGAAGCAGAAAAAGCCTTAAAAATCAACGAAGTGCCAGTTGGAGCGGTTGTGACTTGCCCAAAAAAAGGCATCATTGGCAGAGGTTTTAATTTAAGCGAAGCAGGGAAAAATGCGCTCAACCATGCGGAAATCATTGCAATTAGCGAAGCTTGTCAAAAATTAGACAGCAAAAACCTGTCAGAATGTTCAATTTTTATCACTCTCGAACCTTGCTTCATGTGCGCTGCCGCCATTTCTTTCGCCAGAATCAAAAATGTCCATTTCGCAAATTTTGATGAAAAATCAGGCGGCTTAGATTTTTTTAAACATTCTTCCTGTCATCATAAACCAGAAATATATAGCCCCAATTTTGGCTCGCAAGATTCTGAAAAATCAAGAAAAATGCTGGAAAGTTTTTTCCAAAATCTTAGACTAAATTCTCTTAATTAAGCCCAGCCCCCCCCCGAGAAGGAGAATTCCCCCTTTGAGATCTCGCAACAAAATCCGTCGTGTTCACAGCCCTTTGCTGCCCTTCTTCTCCAACCACTCGCCTTTTACCATCTTGAGCAACCTGTGACTCGGGGTTTTCTTTTCTTTTTTCACCAGATTTATCCCAAAAGTTTATCCTCTAATTTTTCCTCTTGCTCAGCAAGTTTCTCGAATCTAGTAGCGCTTGCGCTAGAATTAATAAAACCTGGCGAATCATGTAAAACTCTCACCTGCTCCATAAACCCATGATTAATAAAATCTAAAGCAAATTGAACATCTTCAAGGGAACCATTTCGATCCCGAGCATTAAAATCAATCTTTTCTTCTGCCAGTAATCTCTCCATAATGTGCAAATTACCAACCTTAACAGCCTGCGTCAAAACAGTTTCGTTATTCCAGGTTACATTAACATTCAACTCCCCATCTTCCAACAAAGACTCTAAACTCTCCGAAAAATGAAGAAACAGCTAGATTCAACTAGGGTTTATTTTTTGATGTTGCAATATAACTAAAAGTTGATTAACATGAAATATATCAACAATTTCAATCAAGGAGAAATCATGATAAAAACCGTAAGAACGCTTGATTTTTTTAATAAAATGACAGATCGAGAATTTTCAGATTTCATGAATGATTTCACAGAAAACATAAAATCTGTCAAAATTGAAAAAAGCCTAACAGATGATCAGCTGCAAATGATTCTGAATCGTGCAAAAGAAAATAAAATTGAAAATCTAGACATATTCATCAACAAAACCACATCACAAACCAGCCTATTATTCGGCTATCTTCGGTCACAAGAAGCAAATCATTTAAAAACTCTAAACATCACAACCAGTCTTAAAACTCCGCTTTATAGCGTGCTTTTTGCCGCTTTCACCTTTCCCTTAATTGCATCCTACACAATTGCAAACAAAATGCTAAGCAGAAGCAGTGACAATGAATATAAAAGCCTGTTTGTCATATTATCAATTCTCACCGCCGGAGTCGCCATGGCCACTTCCGTTGCAAAAAGTGAGAAAATTGAGCTGCGAGAAATTAATCGCCTAATGTCACCAATAGAAGAACATCTCAAATCCACTAACATCATATATAACGGAAAATTCCAAGACAAAATCAAACAAAACAAATGTAACATAAAGGAGCATGCAAAATGAATATCAACCAACTATTATTAGCTGCAGTAAAAGAAGACAACCCAGAATCCGTAAAATTACTTCTCAAGCAAGGAACAGCTTTTGATGCTGAGAATATTTTAACATTTGCAATTAAAGATGGTCGTGAAGAAATTGTAGAAATATTGCTTGAAAATGGGGCAAATGTTAATGCTAAAAACAAGAAAGGATGGACTCCTTTAATGATTGCCTGCTATTTTGGTCATGCAAATATTGCAAGAATATTGCTTGAAATTGAGGCAGACATTAATGTTAGAGATCAAGATGGATGGAACGCATTAATGTCCGCTAGCCAGGAGGGGCATGCGACAATTGTGAGAATGTTGATTGAGAAAAAAGTGGAGATTAATGCCAGAAACCAAGATGGCTGGAATGCGCTAATGGCCGCTAGCTATAAGGGTAATGAAGAAATTGTGGAAATATTGATTAAAAATGGGGCGGATGTTAATGCCAAAAATCAAAAAGGATGGAGCGCGTTAATGGCTGCCAGCTTTAATGGTCACACAAAAATTGTGAAAATGTTGATTGAAAATGGAGCTATCCTTAACACCCAAGATCAAGATGGATGGAACATACTAATGGCCGCCAGTCAAGAAGGGCATTTAGAGATTGTCCTGATGTTAATTAAGAAAAAAATGGAGATTAATGCCAAAAATCAGAATGGCTGGACTGCGTTAATGGCTGCCTGTCAGGAAGGGCGGAAAGAAATTGTAGAAATATTACTTGAAAATGGGGCAAATATTAATGATCGAGACCAGGATGGATGGACTGCGTTAACATCCGCATGTCAGGAAGGGCACGAGGAAATTGCAGAAATCTTAATTAAAAATGGCACAGACGCTAATCATAAAGACAGAGAAGGCTGGACTGCGTTAATGGCTGCCAGTTTTAATGGTCATGCAAAAATTGTGAGCATGTTGATTAAGGAAAAAGTGGATGTTAATGCGCGAGATAAAGACGGATGGACTGCATTAATGGCCGCTAGCCAAGAAGGGCATGTGGAAATTTTGAAAACATTACTCGAAAATGGCGCAGATGCACATATGGCAAATAATGGTGGCAAAATCGCACTAGATCTCGTTCGTCCTGGTGATGAAGAGACATACAACATTCTAAAAACCGCAATGAAAAATTCAGCAGGGCAAAGCTTTGTTAAAAAATTGCAAATCCCTCAAGAATCATCCATGCTGCAGATTTAACCCTCGTCACCCGCGAGCCGAAGCAATAGAGCATCGTCACCTACCCGAGGCCAAAGCAAAACATCGTCATTGCGAGCCAAAGGCGCGGCAATCCAGCGTTATGTTACATTATGAGGGCAAAACAACTCTGGATTACCACAAAAATTCACAGCAAAGACGGAGGCTATAAAACCTAACCTCTCCCCTTAGAAGGAGAAGAAGGAGAATTATTCAGCTTCGCAGTAAAATTCGTTGTGCTCACAGCCCTTTCTTCCTGCACCGCTTGCCCTTTATCATTTTGAGCAGATGCCTGCCTTTCTTGAATAATTCTTTGCAACATTGATCCAGGTTTTTTACTAGCGGCATTTTCCACACCAAGCCCCAATCTTGCCAAAATGTCCAATTCCTTTCCCATCTCTTGAGATCCAGCTTTTTGCACAATCTCAGGCAATTCCTTGTCTTGTATCATAATATGATTATGATCTATGAAATGCATGGCGAACAAAGCATCTTCAAGAGACACCTCTTTTTGGGCCAAAATTGCATTAACTCTCTGAAAAATATCTTCTGGAGACATTTGTAATATAGTGTTATCAAAAAAATCACCTACAATTTCTTTATAACGAGACTCTCGCTCAAATTTCCGGGCCTTTACAGTACAAATCTGACCCATATCAGCAAAAAAATCTCTAATCGCTCCATAAACAGCAAATTTTTCTTCCCGCAAAGCTTCCCCTAATCCGGGAGTATGCTCTAAAACATGCAACAACAACTGAGTGTTAAACTGAGAAAAACATTTCACTTCTTGCCTAATAAATTCATCATATTTCTCAATCAAATCATCACCCACTGACCGAGGCTCCCCTCCAAAAACCTTAAATTTCATCCAATTCATAATAGCTACTTTTTCAAGCATTTCCTTGATTCCCTTTTTACTCCTTGCAAAATCTAACGCAGTTTTTCCATTTCGATCTTCAGCATGAACATCAGCCTCATTTTCAAGCAATGATTGCACAATATCCAAACGACCATAAATAACAGCATACATTAATGCAGTCCTTCCATCCCTATCTACAGCATCAATTTTTGCCCCCCTTTCGAGCAACAATCTCACAACCTTTTCATGCCCACCCATAGCAGCATATATTAATGCAGTCCATCCATCCCCCTTTACAGCATCAATTTTTGCCCCCCTTTCGAGCAACAATCTTACAATCTTTTCATGCCCACCCATAGCAGCATATATTAATGCAGTCCATCCATCCCCATCTACAGCATCAATTTCTACCCCCCTTTCGAGCAACAATCTCACAATCTCTTCATGACCATACTTAGCAGCAAGCATCAATGCAGTCCATCCATACCTATCTACAGCATCAATTTCTACCCCCCTTTCGAGCAACAATCTCACAACCTTTTCATGCCCATCCCTAACAGCAAGCATTAATGCAGTCCATCCATCCTCCTTTACAGCATCAATTTCTACCCCCCTTTCGAGCAACAATCTCACAATCTCTTCATGACCATCCCTAGCAGCCCTCATTAATGCAGTCCATCCATACCCCTTTACAGCATCAATTTTTGCCCCCCTTTCGAGCAACAATCTTACAATCTCTTCATGACCACACTCA
>CAYLHV010000014.1:0-51286 GCA_964383745.1 uncultured Rickettsiales bacterium
GGGGGGCGGGGGCGGGGCATGTCCAAAATCACAGGCGCACCACGCGCTCATTAGCAACCTTCTTGTTCGGTCGCTCTGTGGATTCCGGGACAAGTTGGATGAAAATGCTTCCGTCCGGTCGGACCTCTATGGCAGCCACGCCCTCTTTCTTCGCCGCCCGGATGACGCGGGAGACTTCGGCTTGGGTTATAAGGGCGGGGCGTGGGCTCATTTCACGTCATTGCTGTTGAGGGATATACGGAGGCGCTCACAGCATGGCCTGCTGCTTTATAGGTTTCGGTTTTTTGATAAACATATCGGGCTGCTTCAAAGCTTCCGAAATCCGATGGCACGCGATGTCGAAATACTTTGGCTCGATTTCGATACCCGTAAACTTGCGGCCAAGCTGTATTGCGGCCACTCCGGTAGTTCCGCTGCCCATGAACGGGTCGAGGATGGTATCAGCGTCGGCAGGCAGTTGTTCGATGCACCAAGCCATAAGCCGAATTGGCTTCTGTGTTGGGTGAACGCGAGACATCTGGTCCCACTGACCGTCAGCGTTCAATTTCCCGGCGTGCAAAATTCTTGCAATCCGGTAGGACTTCGGATTGTCGGTCCACGCAAGCTCAAAGGGGGAGCCAAGCACGCGGTCTGCGGCCTCAGAACATCTCTTGTCCCACACGAACCATCCGCCTCGTGGAAGCTTTTCAGTGTAATTATTCGCGCCCCATAGGATTTTCCGACCGGAGATTCCGATGACATGGCTAGGGTCGAACGGCGCATTGTCGCCAGTGACGCCATCCGAAAAATTACTCCCACTATACGTCTTGGGGTCGTAAGCAATTCCATACGGCGGATCAGTCACCACAGCATCGACCTTCCCGAGCGTCGGCAATATCTCCCGGCAATCCCCCAAGTAGAGGGTGACGCCTTCGGCTATGGTTTCGATGCGGCTCATTTAGTTTCGTTCGGTTTCATCGTTGATTTAGGAACACTGCTGTTTAAGTTTTCGCAGGCCGACGACCTCTTTTAAGAGGTCTTCTCGCTGGCGAATTAGGCAGTCCAAGGCGCACTCAATTGCTTCCGGGAGAAGCCCCTTTAGATCGCGGTGCGGCCAGCCAACCGCCTCTGGCGGATAACCGAAGCTTTCCAGCGTCTCCCAGCTTTTCGCAATTTCTGTGTGCTGCTCGTCTGTCATTGCTTACGTCTCGTCAGCGCGCTACAGGCGGAACGCCTGAGAGCGTGTTACTAACCCACGCTTCTTTGCGCCCCTCTTGATCGCAGCCAACTCAGCTTGCGCGGCCTCCAAAGTGATCTCTCCGTCATGCACACGCTTCATGATGGCCAGCCGGACCTCCATGCTGTCTGCTACGAGGCCATCAGCCTCGGCTGCTTTCTGGTTGCGACGCCGTTTTAGATTGTTGAAAAACCTGTCGCCCTTCGCCATGGCTTCCTCGTTGTTCAATCATCAATGCTGACGCGCTCGCGCTTGTTCGCGCGGTCGAGAATTTCGGTGAAGGTTGATATGTCTGTCTTGCGTTCAGCGATTGGGCGGAAACGGCGGGGTGACCATCCTCGATGTTCGCCCCAACTGTGGCGGTCTGTTCGCGGGACACCAGCAAGGTGGAGTCCGCCTATAGCTGTGAACCCCTCGATTTCGTACACTCGACCTTTAACAAGGTGCCGCTCCCCGGACATAGTTGCCGGGGAATCGTCTATACACACAACTTTCTGCCCGATTCTGAAATTCATTGCTTCCTCCGCATTCTGGCGGAATGCGCGCTACTTGATCTTTTCAACGTCAGGTTCCGCGTCCGGTCGCGACACGACATGCGAGAGCCGATAAATCCAAGCCTCGCAATCTTCATGGGTTCGGACGTGGTTCTTGGCGTGCTTGATCGCCGCCTTCTCCGTCCCGACCTCAATGGTGTTGCCTACGGCGTCCGCAAGCGGGAAGCCGTCCATCCCGAGAACTATCCATGTAACTTTAGCCATCGTTCTCTCCTGTCAGTGTTGTTCGGGCGTTAGCTCAGAGCACATCATCAAAAGTATTCTGCGGTAGTTTTCATGATCCCGAGGCCCACAAGCAGACCAATAGCGCCAATCGCAATTTGCCAGTCAGTAGAAAGCCCAAAGGCGATGGCGATGCCCGCCCCGGCCACAAAGCACCCGCCTATCAATGCGCCGGTGGCGACAGTCCCGACCACCACGAGTGCGATATTCTTCAAAGCTAATTTTGCAAATTCCATGATGGCCCCCTGTCAAAGCATTTCAGTCGTCAGTGCTGCGCTCGAATGATCGTTTCCCCGGCTTCCACGTCGCCGCTATTCAAAAACAGCGCCATTGCAACAAACAGCGGATCGATCATCGCGGTATCCCAAAATTCCTGCTCGTTCTGTTCGTGCTGTTCCCGGTGATGCTTGCCGCAGAGGGGAACCGTCCAATGATCGTGCGGCTTTTGCCCGACACCTGGGTTGACCTTCGCCGCGCGGCTGTCGCTAAAACGGATGTGGCACGCCTCTGTTGCCGTGTTGTCTTGGCAAACAAGGCAAGGAAGCTCTCGAATAAACCGAAGATGCTTTTCATCATGTTTGCGCGGGTCCCTGAATTTCATGCCGCCTTCTCGCGGTCGTCTCCAAACTCAACGCCATGCTCGGCACCGAACGCTGCGATAAGCTCGATCAGGTTGCCCATCTCATCCTTAGATAAGTCGGACGACCGGCGCAGGCTCACAAACCCATTGCCGTCTAGGTTTGGGACCGTTCGGATTTCCCCCTTGAGCCCATCCAGAAAAACCAGCTTCCAATCATTGGGTGTCAGCTTTTGCCCGTGCCAAGGGAGTTGCCGGGCTACGTCCGTGAGCATCGCCCACATTCGGGAGTTCTGAGGCAGCGACCGCCTGGAAGCTTTAAACTCAACGCGCGTTCCAGACGGCGCTTTCGCCACCAACGCTGCGGCCCGAGCGCGGTCCGCAGCGCCTCGCAGTTCGATAAGTGCATGGCTCATTAGAAGGGAATCTCATCGTCCAAATCTGCGCCGCTACGGTGCGCTCCGTACTTCATCGGGGTACTGGCGGCCTCTCCACCAAAGTCATCGGCCGGAGCATCTTTAGACGGCGGGCCGTCAAGCATCGTCAGGGTTCCGCCAAACGCCTGAAGCACAACTTCAGTGCTGTATTTGTCTGCGCCGTCCTTGTCGGTCCACTTGCGGGTCTGAAGCGAGCCCTCCAGGTAAACCTTCGATCCTTTCTTCAGGTATTGCTCTGCTATTTTGCAAAGCCCCTCACTGAAGATGACGACGCGGTGCCACTCGGTTTTCTCTTTGCGCTCGCCCGTCGCCTTGTCCCGCCAGCTTTCGCTGGTCGCGATTGACAGGTTCGCAATCGGGCGGCCGTCTTGGGTGCGGCGAATTTCCGGGTCTTTCCCCAAGTTGCCGACCAGAATAACCTTGTTGACGCTGCCAGCCATTATGCGGCCTCCTGTTCGATGCCGTACCGGCGGATACGCTCGACAAGTTCGGCCAGTTCATCGTTGAATTTGTCCACCGCGCCCTTGATGGTCGCGATATAGCCGTTGTCGCGTTGAACACGGACGCGAAGCAAAGGAAGCTTCGGCCAGTAGCTCACGAAGTCCCAATAGTCGCGCTCGCAAATCCAGATTGAACCTTGAACCTGGGCGCGATGCTCGGGGGGCAAGTCGTTCCGCTCCAGCCGTTCGATCTGGATATGCGGGAGGGCCGTCTTTATTTCCAACCCGCCGCGATCCCCGATGAAGGAATCCGGGCTGCACCCAGCATTGAAATTTGTCACGAACCCAACGCGGATCGGGTCGGCGTTATATTCGAGCGCGTACATGGCGCGGGCTTCATCTTCCATCGCCTTGCCGCGTTCCATGTGGCCGTTGCTGTAGCTTTCGGCTAACTCCCCGGTCAGCACTTCACCGGCCAGCTTCCGCATGTAGGTGGCGCGCGTCTTGCTCTCGCCGCCACCCTTGCCGGACGCCATGAGGGTAGAGAACTCGGAAGCCGTGGGGATGCCCATGCGGCGCGCAAACCATTCCGGTGATCCTTGCTCGCATTCGTGGATAAGGATCATTTGCGCCTCGCAGCATTGCGGATACGGGTTGCTGCTTCATCGAAGCGGCTGGCGGGAAGGTCAGACAGGCTCTCGATCTGGAAGGCCGTCAAAACCTTGTTGATGTCGGCCCCTGCCTCTTGGATGATTGTCGCCAGTTGCGCCGCCTGCTCCGGCGTGACCGTGGAGTTGCCCTGGAGCCGCGCGTCGTCATCGTCGGTCGCGGCCATGCCAAGCGCCTGCATGAGCGAGTATCGCTGCAAGTAGGTCAGGGTGGAGCCGATGGCCTGAATGGCATTTTTGCTGCCGCTGGTATCGGCGGGACCGGCAAGGGTATTCTCCTCACTGTGACCGGCTCGGTGCGACACAATGCAGGTGACGTGGATTCGGTCATCCTGGCTTGATCGGAAGCGGTAGGAGAGGCCGTGCTTGGGCAGCACCGCATCGGCAGCCTTCGCGATGGCCGCAAAGTCGGCATACCGCTTTTGATTGTGGCCGGTCTTATTCCGGAGAACCGGGGGCAGTTCGGCCTTTGCGTTGGCAATCGCCTCATCGAACGCCTTGCGGGCCTGTGCGGCGTCCCATCGCTCCGCAAGGTTCATCAGCTTTTCGACTATCTCGATACTGGCCCCGCTTGAAACCGCTCGATCCAGCATTTCGGACGGCGTGATCGGGGCGCTGGCGACGGTCTGCAATTGCTGTTTCGGCGCATTCATCGGATGGTCCTCATACACAAGGGTTGCACTGTCCATTTCCTCGGCGGCGTCGTTCATGGCGCTTCCTTCGTCTCGAACTGCAAAATCTTGCACGTCTCCCGCACCGCAGCTTTGACCGTTGCCTTGCTCGGCTTGTGTCTGGCGCGCTCATCGGCCAGCTTTGCGAGTTGCTGGCGGCGCTTCTCGGACAGGTGCGCAAGGACAAGGCGGCGGGTGAGGGTCATCAAATGTCGTCCATGCATTCTTGAGTGCAGTCGCGGCAGCAGTTGCACATAACGGTCTTGTCGTTGATCTCAGACTGATACGGGCATTCGTGAAGCGGGGCAGCATCGTTGGCGTGCCCCTTGTAGCCGGACTCCACTGCGCGCTCGCAGCTATCGCATTTTTCTGGCTTCATGTTTGCTTATCCGCAGAATGCTCAGGCGTCGGCTTCGTGACTTCGTACATGTCGAACACGCTTGCGAGCGCGCCTTGCAAATTTTTGCCGCGCTCATTCTCCCGGAACCCGTGTTCGACGGCAGCAAGCAGCAGGTTCATCTGACTGAGCGTGACCTTGATCTTTTCCATCATCCCCTCCCTAAGCCGCCGTTATCTGCGCCCACACAACCAGCCCGCAGAGAGCAAGCGTGAGCCCAACCAATGCGCGGAGCGCGTAGATTTCACCCTGGGTCCGTGCGGTCATGCGGCGGTTCCGATATCTGAGGCCGCGTATTCCTGCGCTTCGGCGCGGGTCCAGAGTGACGCGGCCTGCAAGTCAAGTCGGTTGGCGCGCCGAAGGTAGTAGTCGCGATCTTCGGTCTGAACCGACTTGGCATGAGCCGCGTGCCATGCCCGCTTTGACTCTGCCTCGCTCCACTCTGCGCAGGCACGGAGCGAAGCCGGAGAACCCCACTCGATTTCGGTCATTGTTCGCTCCCCATTACCCCTGTTAACGCTGACCCGATGCCAAGAATTTCACGGCAACGCTCGCAGTTGACGTGCTTGAACCATTGCGTGTCGCCCTCGAAAAAATACTTGTGCTCGCCGGTCGAGCCCGCCGACTTCCAGCGGGTTCCGCAATGGGCAACGAACTCCCGGTCGGGGGTGCCGTATCCCTTCTCGAATGAAAGAACGTGCAGCGTTGCGTTCGTCGGCGGCAGAGGCGTGTTGCCGTCAGGCAGTTCAACGTCCTTGAACGTGACCATGCCGCCCGGCAGATCGAATGAAATGTCCCGCTTCATCGGCTCATCCTGCGTTTCGTAATCAGACAGGCTCTCCGGCCGCTCGGCGCATGGCCCGGTCCTCTTGCCTGTGCCATTCCTCATCATCCGCAGCAGCCTTGCGGACAGCGTCATTGTCGATCTTTGGGGTGCCGGGTATTTGCGGAGCCCAATGCTTGAACGTGAAGGTCGCGACGTGCAGCGCCGAGTACGGCGTCATCGTGCCTTCGGGCTTTTCAACGTATGGAAGTCCAAGCACGTAAGCGTGAGCGAACCGGAGCCAACCCCAATAGATGGTTTCAAACATCTTGGCCGCGTCGGCTAAGCCCGCCGCACGAACGGCGGCGATCTGGGCCTCGACAAGCGCGACCCCCTTTTCGTCGATGTCCGGCTCTTGGTTCATGGGCCTGCTCCGCATTTGCGTGTTCAAGGCGCATCAGGAAACGGCGGGACGGTCGCTGGCATCCAGTGCGTGACCTCGCCGTAGTCCATGTCGCCTTCCTTCAAAATCTGCTCGATGTCGGAGCGACGATATTGCTGCATCTCATCGTCGGAGCCCGGCTTGCGCGTGTAGGCCAGACCCCAATGCTTGCGGCTCCATGTCACGCCGCTGTGGTGCTTCGCGCCGTCAACCAGTACGAATTGCCGACAAGGCTGGTGGTCAAGGCCTGGCCGCTCTGAAACTGGTTTCCACTCAATGGTCATTAGTCGAAATCCGGTGCCAAATCGCGATGGAGCTTGTAGAGGGCGCGGGCGCTGTGGATGCGCGGTGCATCCGGCCATGCCGCTTCAAGGCGCTCGTAAAGCTGCTCACCATGCCGCGCATGAAACCTGTCGAGCAGGGTGTGAAGGCTGTCTATCGTCTCAGCGATCACGCCCACATCGTCGGCAGCTTGTTGTAAATCAGCCATTGGTTTCACCTGTATTCATCGGTTATCTGAGTTCTGCTATGCGGCTTCCATTTCGCGCGCGACGTTCGCCATCGCTTCGCAGCCCAAATGCTGTTCGAGGTAGTCAAGCAATCCGCCGGTCGGGTAATGATCGAGACGGGACAGCACTTCGCGGGCGATATCTTCCGACACCGGCAGGCATGTCTTGTCGTCAAAGTCGATGCAGTGGACTTCCAAGGGGCGGTCATGCTCGCCGCGAAGAAGATCGAGGATGACGCTCTCGCGTGAGCAGTCGCCCCAATCGATGATTGTTTCGCGCCCGAGCTTGCCGAGGTCAGCCATGATGAAATAGGCAGTCATGACGCGGCTCCGGTCGCCTTGGCGATTGCTTCCGCAATACGTGCGCCCCAATCGCCCCGATTTTCCATGTAGTCCTGACACGCGGCCAACAGATCGGGCGCGGCAGAGATCAGGCGGGCATCCGCAATGGCCTGCCTTTCATCGAGAGTGTTGTCGCAAACCGTCGCGATGAGCGGGCAAACGTCGCCATCGTCCATCATAATTTCGAATGGGCTGTCTGGGTGGATTGCCCATGGGCCGGGCGTGTTCTTCACGGCCTCTTGCGTGCCGCTGAGGTCGCTGCGCACGGCACTGCGGTTTTCTTGGTGCTGGTTTGTCATCACGCGGCTCCTGCTTTGTTGGCACAGCGGACTTTCGAGACAGTCTTGTGTGAGACGCCAAATTCAGCGGCCAACGCCGCACCAGAACGGCTATCCGTCTGGATCACTTCAAGCTGGGCGTCTGACAACTTTCGGACGAAAGGGGCGGGGACAACGCGGTTGCTGCGTCCCTTTCGCGCTCTGTCCCGCGCGTTATCGGCAGGCGACCCGAGAAACAGATGTTCGGGGTTGACGCACGCTGGCGTATCGCAGTGGTGGCAAACTAGTTTGCCCTTCGGTATGCGTCCGTACCTCAACTGCCACGCAACGCGGTGGGCGGATTGGCGCGAGCCCTCGAACCAAAAGAGGCCGTATTCCTCATGCGGTTTTCGCGAGTAGCCGGTCCAAATCCAGCAACCACTCGGCGCTGCTTGGTAGTATTTGGCGAAACGCTCTGCGGGGCTCGTCACTACCTGCCTCCCGTTCTGATGGGAGAGACTTTGCCACTAGCAAAGTTGGCTGTCAACGAAAAACTTTGCCAGTAGCAAAGAAAATTTGCCAGCCTACAGGAGGGCCGGAATCGTTCGCGACTTGTTCTCTGGGATGCCCCTAGGCGGGGCTGGCGTGGCCGCTGGCGCGATTTAGGCGGGGAGGGGCTACTTCCGGCCCTTGGCGGGCTTTACGGCGTCCAGAAGGGCCTTGAGGCCGTCTATCTGCTCGACCGTCAGCTTTTTTATGTGATCGGTAACGTCAATTTCAGGCGGTTCTTCGTATAACTGATTGACAGTTATACCTAATTCCTCTGAAATTGCCATCAAATAGGGGCCGCCAGGGTTGGTTTTTTCCCCAGAAATAAGCTGGGACATATAGCCCTCGTCCACCCCGGACTTTTTGGCGACCTCGCCCTGCTTGCGCCCGAGCTTGGTTATCCACTGTCCAATGTAGAGGGTGTCAAACCGTTCGGGAGGCTTCTTGACCATCCCGATAATTTCGATCTGTGACATGCGCCTGTCCATTTGCCGATAGCAAAGAAATGCTTGACATCGCAACTTTGCCAGTGGCAAAGTGCGGGCCATGGACGGCAGGCAGCTTTTAAGCGACTTCATCGCGGCGAATACGAGTCAAGCGCAGTTTGCGCGCGATGTCGGCTGTTCAGATTCTCACCTGAGCTTGGTTATCAAGGGCGAACGTGGAGTTTCCCTTGGCTTGGCAAAACGCATCAGCGAGGCAACCCGTGGAGTGGTGCCCATTGAGGCGTTGGTATTGGAGGACAAGCAGCACGAGGCCGTGCAATGACCTCAGTGCATCGCCAATCCTTCCGGCGCGGGAATGAAGGCTGGATCGTCGGCAATGCGGAGCGCCTGCTTTGCCATGTGGATCAGCCCGGATTTGGTGGCGAGCAGGGTATATTCGAGACGCAAGACGCCATTGCGTCGGGAAGCAACATAGAGCCTGACGATATCGCCTCCGACTGGTTCGTGGAAGGCGACGCAGCACGCAAAAAATTCCGGTTCCGAGCCAGTTTGGCGCAGTTCGTGACGGTGCATTTCCATTCCCCCGGCATTTCAACTGCCGGGAACTGTCTGTTCTATTTTGCTCACCCGATACAGAATTTTTATGCGCCCTGTGTGAATCGTGGGCTTCTCGCGTTCGTGTCTGGAGCCGTTCCAGATTTTGTGCTAAGAGCCTGCCATCATTTAAAATTTTGTAAGATTTTACCACCTTTGTCGGTGGTGCGCACCACTTTGTCGCGTGCGTCTTGTTCCCTCCTTGGCGTCCCGTTCCCTCCCGACTGTGGACGCCGAAACTGTCGGCGGCACGTAGCGCACAGTTACGCTGCTTCGTGCCGCCGACGCCTTTTCGCACGCGTGAGGGGGTCACGCTGCGAACCATATCAGCTCACCACGCCGATCTTGACGGCAGCGGCAATGACCGCCGCGCCTGCGCCTGTGACGGCGACGAACAAGATCATCGGAAGGTCGGGGAGCGTCGGCATTTGTGAATCCAGTGTTGTCAGTAGCGTTGGGGGTGACGTGTTGTGGGTACATCATCGAAGGTCGTGGCGTTCCGCGCCACCAAATCCGAGGGACAGGAATTTCCCGACCGGGACAAAATTGTCCCCCGTAAATTCGGTGGTGTCGCCAAATACTTATGGCCGGTCAAAACGGCCGCCTGTTTGGCAACCATTGCAAAGACAGACGAGCGCACGGCTAAACGCTGGTTGCGCGGAGAGCATGAACCGCCGCTCTCGGTCGTCCTGGCGGTCGTCCACGAAATGCTTCGGGAGCAAACCGAACTCAATTTGTAACGCCGCAGCATAGCGGCGAGTGATCGCGCGTCTCTGCCGGGGGGTACCCGGCCAGACTTGACTTACGAGCGATAAATTGTCGCTGGCCGAATCCAATGATCGACCATTCGCGCTTCCTGCCACGCGATCCGTGGTGGTGGAATTGCTTGGCGAACCTGTGGCGAAAGGCCGTCCCAGGTTCGGCAGGGGACACGCCTACACCCCACAGAAAACCCGCAATCACGAAACTGACCTGCAATGGGCGGCCAAGCTGGCGATGCACGGTCGTCCGCCAATCGAGGGCGCGTTGAAGGTGGAAATCCTTGCCGCGTTCCCGATCCCGCAAAGCTGGTCGAAGATGAAACAGGCGCGGGCCTTGGCGCAGACCATCCGCCCGACCGGCAAGCCCGACTATGACAACGTGGCAAAACTGGCGGGGGATGCACTCAATCAAATCGTCTGGCTTGACGACTCTCAGATTGTGACTGCGACGGTCATCAAGCGGTACAGCGCCAACCCCCGGCTTCGGATTGAAGTCGAGGCAGTATTTGCGGAGGGGGCATGACCCTTCGCGCGGACCAGCTTCGCGATCTTATGGCCTTGGGTATTCAAGGCGAGACACTGCTCGAAGTCGTCACGATTTTCGAGCGTGATGCATCACGTGATGGGCGTGACGGCAAAGCTATGGCAGCCGAAAGGGCGCGTAAATATAGAGCCCGCCAGCGAGAAAATCTCGGGATGGCCGAGAATGTTGCACGAGAAACATCGCCGCCAGCGTCACGCGAAACGTCACGTTTGGAGCGTGACGGCGCTCTTATACTTTCTTCTTCTGCTTCCTTGGATTTGGGTAAAGAGGAAACCGAGAAGAAAGTAAGAACGGTAGTTGTGGAAGGGCAGAAGCCCTCAAAACGCCGCTCGCTGGCCCCTTTACCGGACGACTGGAAGCCAACCGCGATGCACGTCGCGGCGGCTAATCGCTTGAATCTTCACCCAGGAATTATCGAGAGCAAGGCCGAGGATATGCGCCTCTGGGCGCAATCCAACGATATCCGAAAAGCCAATTGGGACGCGACTTTCCATGGCTTTTTGAGACGCGCGGCCTCTCCAAACGGAGGCGGAAATGGGCAAAGAAATGGTGCTGGTCGAGGCAATAGCGCCGCCGGACCTGACCAAAAGCCAAATGCAATCCTTGCCGGTGTGGGCCGAGCGTTCGCGCGGGGCCGTGGCCATGAACCTGCAAATTGTGAACGGGGTTTTTCTGGAGGTGGCGACAGTGCCGCCGGGCTTGATCCCAACCGATCCGCAGCGGCAGGAAATCCAAACTCACGTCCAACGCTTGAACTTGTCGTTGAAGGAAACGCCGGAGAACGGCGACCAGTGGGCGATGAAAACGGCAGAGGTGGTGAGCAAACTGCTTATGACCTTGGGCGGCGAAAAGCGGAATGAACTCGCAGCGGAGGCCAAGGGTGAGGCGTACAACGACTCTCTTGAGGATGTGCCGTGGTGGGCTGTTAAAGCCGCTGCACGGTCTTGGTATCGCGGGGAATGCGGCAAAGACGATCAGAACAGGCCCTATGACTACAACTGGCCGCCGTCGCCTCAAGTTTTAAGGAAGTTGGCGCGCGGGAAGGTTTGGCAGGTCAAAGGTGAAATCGCTTCGCTGGATAAGCTTTTGATCGCGCGACCGTATGTCGATCACTCGGATGACCTTGAGCGCGGAAAATTCGCTTGGGCTGGGTTCATGAAATCCTTCGGAACGCCCGGCGGGCTGGATGACCTTACGTTTGAAAAAGCTATCGAAATCGGACGAAGCAGGGGGAAAGTGGCATGACGACAGAGCTTCAATCGCAGCATGAACGATGGAAAGAGGCCAGAGCGCGCTTGCAAGCGCCTGAGACGCTGAAAACACCGCCACGGATTTCCGCTGGAGGGAATATCGTGGTGCTGGTGCCGCCGACCGTGGACCCGGAAAAGGAGGTGATGGATTTCATCGTGGCTGCGGTCGGCAACGTCGCTGGATTGCCGGTGAACGAAATTATATCGGGGCCTCCGTTGAAAGAGGTCACACAGGCTCGAAATCTCGCTATGGCGCTATGCGTCAAGCGGGCTCAATTTCAGATCGACTCGATATCCAGGCATTTTGAGGTTGAACCGGCTTGCGTGCAGGATTCGGCGCTCAAGTTGGGGCCGATCCTTGCGAAGCACTCGATTTCCCACAAGACGCCGCTGGAACTGTCGCTTCCGACTATTTGGGCGTCGTGGCTGGAATTGGTCGAAGTTAAAAAATACCCGTCCATAAGGGGCATACAAAAGGCAGTTTGCCACGTTTGGCAGGTAACTCTTACCGATCTTTGTTCGGCGCGCCGTCCGAAGGAGATTGTCGAACCGCGCCAGATCGGCATGGCGCTTTGTCGGCGGCTCACGTTGAAAAGCTTGCCGGAAGTTGGGCGGCTGTTTGGCGGACGGGATCACACCACCGTTTTGCACGCCGGGCGAAAATATCACGACTTGCTGGAGAAGGTTGGAAGCACGTTGCCAGAGGACGCAGGCCCGCACGAATGGGCGCAGGCTGTGTTTAACGAGATTATGGAGAATAAACCAAAAGGCCGAGTACCTGTGCGTTGGTTGCCCGCCAATTCGAGCCGAGCGCGGCAATGATCTTTGAGCAGGCATTTGCACTGGCTTATTTCGGCCTTTTGGCAGTAGGGACTTTGTTTGTTGGCGTGGCGTTGTGGCGAGAATGGCGGCACTCGAAGGAATTTTTGAGGCAGCAGGCCGATTTTCGCAGGCGTGAGTCGGAGTGGATGTTCAATTTAATCCGGCGAGCCAAGGACGAAAATTGTCATGAAGCCAAATAAGGTTCACGACCGGCGATCAATAGACCTCCCGATTAATTCTCGGGTGGCTGTTGCTATCGTGCCTGACCCATATTCGACCATTGGCGAGCAAATCACGGTTTTGCGGTCAACGCGGGACGATCCTCTCGCGGGTATGGCTGCAAGAAACCAAATCGACGCGGCGCAACTGGCGGCAGGCCGGGAGTGGCAAAGGCACCACGAAAACTCGGAAGTCGGTTCAATTCGAGCGATAGACCCGACGAAAGAGGCCGTTGATGGGGGAAGGCTGCCCGATCCGATTACGCAAAAGCAGATCGGCGCATTCTACCAGCTTCACGAGGCAAAGATGGCGCTTGGCCGGGAGGGTGATGGCCTTGTCAGGGACATTCTCGGGGCGCGCATGTCCATTCGATTGGCAGCGGAGGCGCGTGGCTGTCATGGCGACCTGGAAATCAAATACATCGGGCGTCGTTTCAGGGAGTGCCTTGAGACGCTTGCTGTGTTGTGGGGATTCGCGGGGCGGACTTGACGGTACCGCTCGGATGTGCATGATGACTACGCTAGTGATTTTCGCGCCCGGCAGGAGAAATCCGCGCCGGGTTTTTCATTTCGCGCCGCGAAGGCCGTCCAGCTAACCCGCTCCCCGGAACGCTGGCCTCGACGGAGATAACCGCTTGAATGCGGGAAGGCCGTAAAATCAATCTGCAACCCCACAATGGAGCAGGCCGCATGTCGCAGTCCGACTACTATATCGCGCAGCACGTCCTTATCGCCCGCAGGGCGCATAAAAGCATGATCTGTGCTTTGAAGGGCGGTGACGAGGGCGGATATTGGCGTGGACTTGCAGAGGTTGCCAGAGTTCTGAAAATTCTCGACGCTTCCACCAATACGAGTCACCACGCCGACCTAGCGCGCCACGGTCTGTTTAATGACGCTGTGCCGGTTCTTTGGCCCCCAAAAAAGAAGATCAAAAAGACCAAGGTTGATTTTGCTATCGCCGCTTAGCTTGGCGAGAATGCTGTAAATATGCTGAAACGACTGCGCCGGAAACTTAAGCACCTGTCGCCGTCCATCGGGCGCTGGCTCAAGCGATACAAGGCGCGCCGGACTTGTCGGAATTAGCTTCGTCGGAACGCCTCTGTCGGGTCGCTCCCTTCATGCTACCGGCACAGGCACGGTACGCCGTGACCTTAGACCTGCGAACAAAACCGACCCTATGCGGGTTCCTAGGCCGCAAAAGACGGGACAATGGCGCAGGTATGAATTAGCTGCCCATCGGACTTGGCCGCGATGGCCCCCGGTGGGCTTATCTATCGTTAGTCCATGCGGGCACCTAGGAAGGCCCCGAGCCGCCTGACCTCTTATGTCTGGTGCATGGGCTTGCCTGCTCTTGGCCAGCACAGAGCAGAGCCGGGTGATAAGCCCAATAAGGCCCGGCAGTAATCAAAGCGGGTCGTGGTCCAAAAGATGTCTGTACTTTCCAGCCCCAAGCGAGAGCGGTTCGCACAGGAACTAGCTAAGGGCTCTACTCAAGTAGAAGCTTATGAAGCAGCGGGTTATCAGCCAAACGATGGCAACGCCGCGAAGCTCGCTAACCTAGACGAAGTACAGGCACGGGTAAGGGAAATTACAGGAAATGCCGCCCGTCGCGCGGAAGTCAGTATTGCCTCTGTCGTGGCTGAATTAGAGGAAGCCCGGTCAGTCGCCCGAGGGATTGAACAGCCCGCCTCAATGGTGGCGGCATCTATGGGCAAAGCCAAGGTGGCTGGGCTCCTGGCAGATCGCGTCGAACATACCGGCAAAGACGGCGGCCCAATCGAAACCGTCGATCTATCGGAAACGGAAGCCGCGCGCCGCATAGCTTTCACGTTGGCCCGCGCCGCACAAGCAACCCAGCACTAGGGATACAGCCATGGCTATCTTCACAGCGACGTTCTCCGCGATAGCGGTGAGCGCGGCGCAGGACGTATTTGAGATCGTTGCGCCTGCGGACAGCAAGATTGCTATTCGCGAGGTCCGGCTGGGCCAGTATTCGGACGCTGGCGATGCTGCGGCGGAAATGCTGTCGGTTCTGATTATCAAGGGATACACGACCTCGGGTTCGGGTGGTGCTTCGGTCACGGCAGCGCCGGTGCAGGGGCATACTGGGGCTTTGACCTCGACTGCGACGGTTGAGCGAAACAACACGACCATTGCGGCTGATGGAACTGCTGTGGTGATGGTGGCTGACGCCTTCAACGTCCAGAGCGGGTGGATTTACATTCCGGCCCCTGAGGAACGGATTGTGGTGCCGGTCAGCGGCAGGCTTGTGGTGCGGATTACGGCACCGGCCGACGCCGTGACCATGAATGGCACGCTGGTATTTGAGCAGGTCGGACAGTAACCGTGGACCGGCGTTTATTCGTCGCGCGGCAACGAATGGCCGGGGTTGGGGGCTTTTGGTTGCCCAGCAGCGGCGGGGTTAGCGCGGCGCTGTTTGCTGATTTTTCCACAGAGGGTGCCGGAAACCACTATTACGCTGACGGTGCACCGCGCGCCAACGCAGCGGCGTGGTATGGCGCTCTGGGTGGTTCGCACACACGCGCCGACGCATCGACGTGCGCGACCGAAATAAATTCATCCGGGTTGGTTGCTTTGGTGGCGGCCGATGTTCTGCGGTTTCAGCATGACGTGTCCGGCAATCCGCTGGGGATATTGCTGGAAGGGGCGCGGACGAATTTAGCGCTGCGGTCGCAGGAAATTGACAATGCAAGCTGGAGCAAAGCGAACGTAACGATTGGCGCGAACGCAGTGGTTGCGCCTGATGGCACGACCACGGCGGACGGGGTAATTCCTGCTGCGGCGACGGGCCAAGCCAACATTGCCCATTCCGTCACTGTAACGGCTACCGCCGCGACTTTCTCATACTACGTCAAGAACGGAACGCTCGGAAATAATTGGCTTGAATTGCAAGTTATCAGCACCGGAGCATGGCGCGGCTGGTTTAATCCTGCGACCGGAGCCAAGGGCTCAAGCTTTGGAAGCCCAACGTCTTACAACATAACGGCAGCCGGAAACGGTTGGTATCGAATTGACCTAACCGCGACGATGGGGACCACCAGCGCGACGATTGCAGTCGTTGCTGTATCTGGCGATGGTGTTCATGCGTCAGTGACCGGCGATGGGTCGTCGCCAGCTTTCTATATATGGGGCGCGCAGGCTGAGCAGGCATCAAGCGTCCGGTCGCACATCCCCACAGCGGGCTCTACCGTCACGAGAGCGGCGGATGCTTTGGAGTTCGATATCCCGGCTGGGATTGATGAACTGACATTCACGTTTGACGATGGCAGCACGCAGGCGGTTGCCGTGAGCGAAGGCAACTATGCGGTGCCGACCAATTTGGACCGGCCGATTATTAAATCAATCGTGGCTTTCCCGGCGTAACCTAGGCAGGTTGAATGAGCAGCATATCGAGAGCAGTGGGCGCTTGGGAAGCGATCAAACGCACCGATGAAGCCGCCGCTACGGCCCGTCGTATGTATGCAGCACAGAGGGAGCAGGCGGCAGCGCATCGCTATAGCCGTTCGCCGCTGATGGATATGGTGCCGCTTCTGCGGCAAGAGAATCTGCGGAATAAGTATGCGCGGGATGATGTGGTGCTGAGTCGTCTCGGTCTCCTTGCTGATTTGGCTGAGGCTGCATTTCGCTGCCATGCGGCAGTAACTGCGTACATCAGCAGGGCTATGCATCCTGTTCCCGTCCCGCCGCCGTTCAACGGCAAGGGGTGGCGGCACCTCGGGCAGTAATTTCCAACAGTAGCCGTGCGTTTCACCAGCCGCCTTCGGGCGGTTTTTTCATTTCTCCACCTAGCAACAAGCAACAGCACGAATAGGAGATTCCCATGGCTACGCCTGAAATTCTGATCTCTTTGCACGGCCGCCGCTTCGGCATCGCGCAGGACGGCTCGCTGGTTCTCAATGGAGCCCGCGTGACCGGCGCGACCGCTTCGGCTCTATGGGCTGGCGCGCCCTCACTGAACAGCACCGATCCTTCGGTTGCGTTCTCGTATTTCGATGACTTTTTCAGCGCCGACGCTCATACCTACACGAGCGTTGATGACTCCGGCACCGGCACGAACGCCTATGCGGACGCAGCTGGCGGCGTTTACAACGTGGTGACTGCGGCTGCGGATAACGACTATCACGCCATGACCTCGGTCGCTGAGAACTGGAAGTTCGCGGCTGGCAAGGAAATGTGGTTCGAGGCCCGGTTCAAGCTGGCTGAGGCGACCACGAACGACTCGGCATGGTGGATGGGCTTCTCTGACACCCTGACCACTGGCGGGTTCCAGGCCGACGCTGCTGGACCTCTGGCGTCTTATGACGGTGCCTTGTTCTGGAAGAATGAGGATGCAATGCTTATCAACTTCGAGACGAGCAACGCAGCAACCCAGAACACCACCTCGAACATCGCGACGTTCGTCACCGACACGTGGACGAAGGTCGGGTTCTACTTCGACGGCGCGGCGACGACCTCGGTCATCAAGCCGTATGTCGATGTTGGCGCGGGCTGGGTTGCTGGCACGCAACAGAACATCACGCTCTCCGGCCTTGAGGAAATGCATCTGGTGTTTGGCGTCAAGGCTGGCCCCGGTGGCGCTGCCGAGACGTTGCAGATGGATTACGTCAAGGTGCTGCAACTCCGCTAAGCCATGACACTTGACGACATCCTCGGGCGGCTGGCGGTGCTGGCCCCCGAGGATCGCAAGGCGGTTGAAGCCGAGGCCATAAGGGCAACGGCTAATCTCAAATGGGTTCCAAACCCTGGGCCCCAGACCGACGCTTACTTTTGCCCTGCCGATATCCTGCTCTATGGCGGGCAGGGCGGGGGTGGTAAATCCGATCTAGGTCTGGGGCTTGCTTTTACAGCGCATCGACGCACGCTAATTCTGCGTAGGCGCTACACTAACCTCGGTGCATTGACCGACCGGGCGCTAGAAATCAACGGGTCACGGGACGGCTTCAACGGTTCGCCACCTCCCAAGCTTAAGACGACAGACGGGCGGCATATCGAGTTTGGAGCCAACCAGCATTTAGGAGACGAACAAGGCTGGCAGGGTCAGCCCTTCGACCTCAAGGTGTTCGATGAGGCGGTTCAATTCCTCGAAAGCCAGGTCCGCTTTCATATCGGCTGGCTGCGCTCGACTGCGGAAGGGCAAAGGGTCAGGGCGCTACTCGCAACCAACCCTCCGGTGGATTCCGATGGCGACTGGATCATTGGGATGTTCCGGCCTTGGCTGGACATCACGCATCCCAAGCCTGCGAAGCATGGGGAACTGCGCTGGTTCGTGACCGCTCCTGACGGGTCGGACCTAGAGGTTGGCGGTCCCGAGCCCGTTGTGATGGGCGATAAGACATTCATTCCGATGTCGCGGACGTTCATCCCTGCGGCCCTGAGAGACAACCCATTCCTGATAAAGACGGACTATCAGGCCAAGCTTGACGGACTGCCGGAGCCTTTAAGGTCTGCGGTTCGCGACGGCAACTTTATGGCCGCTCGTCAGGACGCGGATTTTCAGGTCATCCCGACCGCGTGGATCATTGCGGCGCAGGACAGATGGAAGCCGGACGGCTTCAAAGACTTCTCAATGACCGCAATGGGCTTCGACCCGGCGGGTGGCGGTAAAGACGCAGCCGAACTGTGCTGGCGGCATGGCGGCTGGTATGCGCCGCTGGTTACGGCAAATGGCGAACAGACAGCCGATGGCTCGGCATCCGCCGCAACGATCATATCGAAGCGCCGGGACAATGCCCCGGTGGTTGTGGATGTCGGCGGTGGTTATGGCGGGGCCGTTACGCTCCGTCTCAAGGATAATGGCATCGCACATGCCGGGTTTAACGGTGCGAACAGTTCAACCGCCCACACCAGAGACGGGCAACTCAAGTTTGCTAACAAGCGCGCCGAAGCCTGGTGGAAATTCCGGGAAGCCTTAGACCCGGATCAAGAGGGCGGGTCGGCTGTTTGTCTGCCGCCCGATCCTGAATTGCGGGCCGATCTTTCCGCGCCGACCTATGAGGTCGCAGCGCGCGGGCTGCTGATCGAAAGCAAGGACGATCTTCGTTCACGTCTAGGCCGCTCACCCGGCAAGGGGGATGCGGTTGTCATGTGTCTGTCCGAGGGCAACGCGGCGGTGCGACGGAATCTCACCCGTACGTCATCGCTGCAAACGGTCGCGAATTTAGGTTATTCAAAACTCAAGAGGCACCGATAATGGGAAGCTTATTCTCTCCTAAGCTGCCGCCTGTGGTTCAGGCCCCGGCTCCTGCCCCCCCGCCGGTCATGCCGGACACTAATGCGGCTCCGGTTCAAGAGGCCCGCCGCAAGCAGAATGTGGCTGCGATGCAGCGGGGTGGACGCTCATCCACGATCCTGACCGCGCCTGAAAACCGTGGTGCGGTTGCCCCGTCCTATTCTTCGACCCGCCTGGGCACAGCCAGCTAAATGGCTACTTCTCAGCGCGTCAAGGATTTAGCCGAGCAGGGCGACCGCCTGTTCGGGAAGCGCAGCCAATTGATGTCGCTATGGCAGACGATGGCTGAGAACTTCTATCCTATCCGCGCTGACTTCACGACGACCCGCAATGAGGGGGATGAGTTCGCATCGCACCTGATGAGCGGTCGGCCCGTATTGGCTCATCGCGATCTGGGCAATGCCTTGTCGGCCATGCTTCGCCCGAGAGGACAGGCTTGGTTCCATGCTCGCACCATGGACGAGGACATCAACGCGGACGCCAAGGCCCGGCAGTGGCTGGATTCCAAGTCTGATGTTCTGCGCCGGATCATGTACGACCAGCGGGCGCAATTCCTGCGGGCGACGAAGCAGGGCGACAATGACTTTGTAGCCTTCGGGCAGGCGGTTATCTCTGTTGACCCTAATCGATATCTCGATGGCGTGCTGTATCGCTCTTGGCACCTTCGCGACGTGGCGTGGTGCGAGAATGCGGAACTGGCCATTGATACCGTGCACCGCAACTGGAAGCTTGAAGCGCGGTCGCTGGTAAAACTGTTTCCCAAAACGGCATCGGCCAAGGTCAAGGAACTGGCCCAGAAAGAGCCGTACAAAGAAATCAAATGCCGCCATATCATCATTCCCGAGGACGAATACGACCTCTCGACGGAGAAGAAGGGCCGCTCAAACCGGCTGCCGTTCACGTCGATCTATATTGATATCGAGAACGACACAGTTCTTGAGGAAATCCCGGCCAAGCGAGTGCCGTATGTCATCCCGCGTTGGGTGACGGTCGCGGGCTCAGCCTACGCCTATTCCCCGGCCACGGTTGTTGCTCTGCCCGATGCGCGCATGTTGCAGCAAATCACGCTGACCATGCTTGAGGCAGGGCAGAAGGCCGTCGATCCGCCGTTGAAGGCTACCCGAGAGGCCATTCAGGGCGGGGTCAACTGGTTCGCTGGCGGGGTGACGTGGGTCGATAACGAATACGACGAACGCTTGGGCGCGGCTTTGGAGCCGTTGCTTGAGCCTTCACCCGGTCTTGGCTGGGGCGAGCGCCGCGAAGAAAAGATCGAGGAACTGATATCGGAGGCGTTTTATCTCAATGTGATCGCCCTGCCTGCTGCTAAGGGCGGCGACAAAATGACTGCCTATGAAACCCAGAAGCGGGTCGAGGAATACGTCCGGCGTGCGCTCCCGTTGTTTGAGCCGATGGAGGTTGAATACAACGGCGGCCTTTGCGAACAGACTTGGAATCTCGCCATGGATATGGGCGCGTTCGGCTCGTTCGAGGACATGCCGGAAATCCTGAAAGGGCGTGAACTGAGCTGGCAGTTTGAAAGCCCGCTACAGGCCGCCAATGACAGGGCGAAGGCTCTGGCGTTTCAGCAGTCGTCCGCCTTGTTGGCTGAGGCTGCGCAGATTGATCCGTCCGTGCGGTTCGACTTCAATCTCGATAGGGCCTTCCGCGATGCACTGGGCGCGATTGCCCCGGCCAAGTGGGTTGTTCCCGAGGAAGAAGCACAGGCTGCCCGCGAGAGCGCAGCGCAGGTCCAGCAAGTCGAGGCTGCGGCGCAAGCCATGGCTTCCGGCGCTGACGTGGCAACGCGGGTTGCGAATGCTGGTCAGGCGGCGGGTAACGCTGCACAGGCCATGCAACAGGCGGGGATGGCGTGAGCAAGAAGCCTACGCCGCGCCCCTGGCATCCGGCGGACTATGACGAGGCAGATACCGGCGCGATCAAGGCTTTGATGGCTGGCAATGCCAATGCAGCCCAGCAACAGCGTGCGCTGGCGTGGATCATCAATACCCTGTGCGGGACTTATGACCTGTCCTATCGATCCGATAGCGAGCGGGACACGGTATTCGCTGAGGGCAAGCGGTTTGTTGGCTCGCAGATTGTCAAACAAACCAAGCTGACGACGAAATAACCCAAAGAGGATTGCATGACGGAAGAAACCACGGCCCAGCCGGGGAATGACACCACTGTTGCGCAGACGGAAGCGGCAACGGAAACGACCGAAACCAAGACTGTCGCGACCATCGCGGGCGGCGGTGACGTAGAGATTGCAAAGACCGATACCGCCAAAGCCGCAAAGGATGTGGTTGCTGGCGATTGGCCGACCGACTGGCGGCAGCGCCTCGCTGGTGAGGATGCCAAGGAACTAAAGCGGCTGGAACGCTTCGGCTCTCCACTCGATATCATGAGGTCGTATCGCGCTCTTGAGCAGCGCGTCTCATCTGGCGAGTTGAAAAAGGCCCTGCCTGAGAATGCGTCCGACGAAGAAAAGGCAACGTGGCGCAAAGAGAACGGCATCCCGGATAAGCCGGACGGCTATATCGAAAAGCTGGCGCTCCCGAATGGCATTGTCCCCGGTGAAGCCGACAAGCCAATCCTGAACGACTTTGCCAAGCGGGCGATGGAAAAGAACTGGTCGCCCAATCAATATAACGAAGCGGTGTCTTGGTATTACGAAAACCTCGATGCTCAGAGGGCAGCCCAAGAGGATGCCGACGCTCAGCACAAGCAGACGGCAGAGGATGATCTTCGTTCAGAATGGGGGCCGGACTATCGCCGCCATGTGAACGCGGTCGGCAATCTGCTTTCAACTGCTCCTGAGGGCTTGGCCGACCGACTGCTGGCTGGCCGCACCGCTGACGGCAAGAAGATCGGTGATGACCCGGCCATCGTGCGCTGGCTGTCGCAGCTTTCACGCGAGATCAATCCCGCCGCCACGCTGGTTCCCGCTGGCACGAGCGATGCAGGCAAGAACATCAGCGACCGTATTGCTGACATGGAAAAGATGATGGGCGACCGCTCATCGGATTATTGGCGCGGCCCGAAGGCCGAAGCCATGCAGGCAGAATACCGCGACCTGATTACGGCTCGCGACAAGATGAAAGACCGGGCTGCTTAGTCTGGTTGATCTACCGCGCGACATCCCCGGCAACCCGGCAACGGCCCGGAACGACTAGCGCAACTCACCCGCCAACTCGACGCCCCGACCTTCCGACGAAGGCCCCGCTTATGCGGGCAACCCTGATTCGGAACGTGAGGACAACCGGAGAAGAGGCTTTCACCCAATGAAACTGAGGATATTGGCATGGCTGCAACAGCCTTTCAGACCCAATACCGCCAGGAGTTCATTGCGGGCTTCGAGGAGAAGCAGAGCCTTCTCCGCTCCGCAGTGGTTACTGAGGCGGTCATCAAGGGCAATACCGCGACCTTTCTGGTAGCGGATTCCGGCGGCGCGACTGCCGTCACCCGTGGCGTGAACGGTCTTATCCCGTCGCGTTCGGACAACAACTCTCAGGAGAGCGCAACTCTCGCTGAATGGCACGACCTTGTGCAGAAGACGGGCTTCAACGTCTTCGGCTCGCAGGGCGACCAGCGCCGCATCATGCAGGAAACGACGATGGGAGTTGTCAATCGCAAGATTGACGCCGACATCATCGCCCAGCTTGACACGGCGTCCATCGACACCGGCACGTCCGCGACCGGCTCGGTTGCTCTCGTGGCGAAATCGCTTGGCTATCTCGGTAACGCCGAAGTGCCGATTCAGGACATGGACAACATGTTCGGTGTCATCACTCCCGGCTTCTGGGCCTACTTGATGCAGACGAAAGAGTTTGCCAGCGGCGAATACGTCGATGTCAAACTGTTCTCGGGTGCCATCAAGAAGATGTGGCGTTGGTTCGGTGTGAACTGGATCATGCACCCCAACCTGACCGGCGTCGGGACCAGCACCGAGAAGTGCTACATCTTCCACCGGAACGCCATCGGCCACGCTGTCGATACCAAGGGTATCCAGTCTCCTGTCGGATACGACGAGGAACAGGATTACTCGTGGGCTCGCTGCTCGGTCTATATGGGCTCCAAGCTCTTGCAGAACACTGGCATCGTGCAGGTTAAGCACGACGGCTCAGCTTTTGCGCTGTCCTAAAGGAGGATTGAACGATGGCTTACGAAACTTCTAACCCTCCTGCCTTGGTTGCTCAGAAGATCGGCGGCGGTGGCCGCATTTTCGTCTGGGAAACCGCTGAGGCTGCGGGCACCGTGGACGCCAACGACTATATCGACAACGGATATGCTCTTGGCATGCGCGAAGATGACACCGTGCTTGTCGTGGATACGGCGACCCCGTTGACCACGATGCACCGCGTCGAAAGCGCGACTGCTGGCGGCGCTGCCGACCTTGCGGTTGGCACGACTGTCGGCTCGGCTACGACCGGCGACTAACGCAAACGGGCGGGCGGGGCTTCGGCTCCGTCCGCTCTTTCTCCAATGAAAAGGTGAATTATGGCTGACGCCGCGACAAGCGAGCAGACGACGATTATTGCGCCCTCGAATGTCATCATTAAAGGGCAGCGCAAGATTCACCCGTCCCGGTTCAAGGTGGCGGATGGCGCTCGCAATGTGTGGGTGATCGTGCCGGAAGAAGGCACCCGCTTTGAGGACATTCTGGACCCGTCCTATTGGGCGCATATCTCCGGAAAACTGCGTCCGACCGACCGAATTGAGGTTTACGCTGAGGACGGCGCGTACTTCGCAGAGTTGATTGTACGAACCAGCGGTCGCCTTACGGCGCAGGTTGCGCTGTTGCGGAAGGTCGATCTGGACCCGGCTGACCAGGCTTCGCCTGCTGTCGGCCATGAGGTGCGCTGGCGCGGACCGCACCACAAGCACGCGGTTGTCCGCATGAAGGATAACCAACCCATTCAAACCGGCTTTGAGACGAAAGAATCTGCCTTGCAGTGGCTTTCGCTCAACGCACGCACGCTCGCGGGCTAATCGAAAATGGCAACGAAGCTCGAAGTCTATAACGACGCGCTTCTTGCCCTCGGCTCGGAACGCATTGCCTCGCTGTCTGAGGCGACGACCGCCCGCTATGCCTTGGATGATGCATACGACAAGGCGCTGAAATACTGCCTTGAACAAGGCTTCTGGAACTTCGCCATGCGGACGGTCGAACTATCATCGACTGCCAGCATCGATCCGGCATTTGGGTTTAGTTACGCGGTAGAGAAGCCGGACGATTGGGTGCGGACGTTTGCGATCTCTGCTGACGAAACCCTTAGCTGGCCGCTTCTGGAATACAACGACGAGAACAATCTTTGGTACTGCAATTCAGACCCGATTTACGTCCGCTATGTGTCGAATGACACCTCATGGGGTGGCGATCTTTCACTGTGGCCGGAGTCGTTTGCCGACTATTTTGCCAACCGTCTGGCGGCAAGGATTTGCAAGCGGGTTACGGGGTCAGCCCCTTCCGACGATCTAAAGCGCGACGAAATGCGCTCTCTGGCTAGTGCAAGAGCCAAGGACGCCATGAATGACCCGCCGGGCTTTCCGCCTTCCGGCACATGGGTTCGCTCACGCGGCAATAGTCCGCTCAATCGTAGCCGTTGGAACGGGCAGTCCAACTAATGGCGCGCGCTCATCCGCCTCTATTCTCGTTCAATCGCGGTGAGGTGTCGAAGAAGGCCCTTGCGCGCGTTGACGTTGAGCGACTGAGGCTGTCGGCAGAGACACAAGTCAACTGGATGCCGTGGGTTCTCGGCCCGATGATGCTGCGGCCCGGCCTGCAATATGTTGGCGGGATACGGAATAACCTGGCCTGCCGGTTTATCCCGTTCGTGTTCTCGAATACAGACCTGGCGCTGATTGAGCTGACCGCCTCCAAGATGCGGGTCTGGGTTGTCAGCAATGACACCGAAACTCTAGTGGCCCGCGCGGATGTCGATACGGTCGTCACAAACGGTGATTTTTCGTCATCTACTGGTTGGACGCTGACGACCAACGGAACGGGGGCCAGTGCTGCCATATCCGGCGGCAAGCTGACAATGGACTCCCCGACTGCCGGGGGGCTGGCGCAGGCCAAACGAACGGTTACGGTATCGGTTGGCGATCAGAACGTTGAACATGCGTTCCGCATTACGGTTGATCGTGGACCTGTTGTCTTTCGAGCGGGTTCTACGGATGGGGCGAAGGATTATATCGCTGACGCAACGCTTGAGACGGGGTCCCACTCGCTCGCGTTCACGCCGACCGGCGGTAATGTGTTTATTCAAATAGAGACGACGACCGCACAGGAAAAGATCGTTGACGCTATAACGATAGAGGCAACCGGCAATATGGAATTGCCGACGAACTGGGTTGAGGCAGACCTATCGAAGGTCACCTATCACCAGTCCGGCGATGTTATCTTCGTCGCGTGTAATGGGCAGAAGCAACAGCGCATAGAGCGCCGCGCCGTTCGGTCATGGTCTGTCGTTGATTACAAGGCTAATGACGGCCCGTTCGCAGCGAGCAACGGGACGGATATCACCCTCACGCCGTCCGTTCAAAAGGGCAATGGCACGCTGACGGCAAGCCGGGCATTCTTTGAAACCACACATGTCGGGTGCTTGTTCCGGCTGTTTAGTTCCGGCCAGAATCCCCAAAGCTCGATTGCTGCTGAGAACACGTTCACCTCGGCTATTCGGGTGGCTGGCGTCGGTGAGGATCGGCGCTTCAGCTACTCGATCACCGGGACATGGTCCGGGACGATCACGCTTCAACGGTCTATTGATTCAGAGTCGGCGGGCTTTATTGATGTCTCGTCGTTTACGTCCAACACCAGCAGCACGCTTGCTGACGGTCTAAGCAATACGGTTGCGTGGTATCGCCTCGGTTATAAGACCGGAGATTACCCGCAGCTTGTCACGAATGGCACATTCGATCTCGACTCGTCTTGGACGAAGGGAACAGGGTGGACGATTGCTGCCGGGGTGGCGTCGTGCGACGGATCACAGGCCGGGGATAGCGACCTAGAGCAGGTCATTGCGTCTCTGACGAATCTCGCCAGTTATGTGGTGACGTTCACTGTTTCAGGCTACTCGGCAGGGACGATCACCCCGGTTGTCGGAACTACAGCGGGGACGGCACGCTCCGCTGACGGCACGTTCACAGAAACGATTGTGTGTGGGGCCTCGACTGATTTCGCACTCCGCGCTGATGCGGATTTCGTTGGATCGGTTGATGTCGTCAAGGTAAACCCGACTACATCAGCGACATGTTCGCTGACCTATGTCGGCGGCGGCGATTCCGGCATTGTCCGGGTAACTGGTTGGACCAGCACGACCGTTGTCAATATGGAGGTTCTGAGTGAGCTATCCAGCACCGCAGCCACAACGGACTGGAACGAAGGCGACTGGTCTGATCGGGTAGGCTGGCCTAGCGCGGTTCGCTTCTACGATGGCCGCCTGTGGTGGGCCGGACGTGACAAAATCTGGGGCTCTGTTTCTGACTCCTACAATAGCCACGATATCGAAACCGAAGGGGATTCCGGACCGATCAATCGCTCGGTCGGGTTTGGTCCCGTTGACCGGATTAACTGGCTGCTTGACCTGAGCCGTCTTGTGGTCGGGCGCGAAGGAGCGGAAACATCGGTTCGGTCTGGTAGCTTTGACGACCCGCTGACGCCGACGAATTTCACCCTTAAGGATTGCTCGACCCAAGGCTCGGCTGGAATATCCGGGGTCAAGATCGATACGCGCGGCGTGTTCGTTCAACAGTCCGGGCGCAAGGTCTATGATCTGGTGTTTAGCCCGGAGGTACAAGACTATCAGGCGCGCGACCTGACCAGACTGCATCCTGACATTGCGGGCGAACCGGACGAAAGCTTTGTCGGCCTCTGCGTGCAGCGCCAGCCCGATACGCAACTCCACCTTCCGCGCGACGATGGTCAGTGCGCGGTCCTGCTTAATGATAGGGATGACGGCGTAGAGGCGTGGTGGCGAATTCATTCGTCTGGCGCGAACGGAGAGATTGAGGCGGTTGCCGTGCTGCCCGGCACCGTAGAGAACCGCGTCTATTACTGCGTCAAGCGGACCATTGACGGTGGGACCGTTCGGTATCTCGAAAAGCTGGCCCGCCGCGACCAATGCCGGGGCTTGCCCGGGGCGCGCTGTGCCGACTCGCATATCATTTACGATGGCACATCAACGACCGCGATAACCGGACTGGATCACCTCGAAGGTGAGACGGTTGTCGCATGGGGCTGGGATGACGCTGACACCGCAGGCAAGGATTTAGGGACTTATACGGTTGCCTCCGGGGCAATCACGCTGTCGGAGGCCGTTCAAAATGCCTGCGTAGGCTTGGCCTATACGGCGCAATTCAAGTCGGCAAAGCTCGCTTATGCTGCTCAGATGGGCACGGCGGTAAACCAGAAGAAGAAATTGAACCGGATCGGCCTTGTTTTGGCGGACACCCATTATCAGGGCTTGCAGTTCGGCCAGAATTTCACCCGCATGGATCATTTGCCACAAGTCAAAGATGGCGTGGCGACGGCTGCCGATACTGTGCATGAGGATTTCGACGGGCCGATGACTACGCTCCCCGGAAATTGGGACACGGATTCGCGCCTGTGCCTGCAAGCCGCGTCTCCCCGCCCATGCATGGTTATGTCGGCGGTCATTGATATTACGACGAATGAATGAGCCGCGTTGTCATCAGGCCCGCCAATAAAGCGGACTGTGAAGCGATGTTTGACGAGCCGCTTCCGTATCGGGTGCGGGCTTTCGTCGGTGAGTTGGACGGCGAGCGAATAGGGTTGGGTGGTTTGGCGTTCATGCCTGATGGCACTGTCGCGGCTTTCCTGCACGTCAAGGAAGGCGCGCGGCGTCACAAGGTAACGATGCACAAGGCGGGCCTGATGATAATGGCTGAGGCAAAGCGCCTTGGCCTTCGTCGGGTGGTGGCAATGGCTGAGCCGGGCCTTGAGCCCGCAACCCGATGGCTTGAACGGCTTGGTTTTGAAGCCGTGATGGTGGACGGGGAGAAGGTTTACGTATGGCAGACCCAATCACATTAGGCTTTATGGCGCTGACGGCCATCGGAACTGGCGTTTCTGCCATGGGCACGATTGCCAGTGGCAAGGCTGCCGAACAGGCCGGACGGCAGGCACAGCAAGCCAGAGAATTTGAGGCTCTACAGCAAGAGCAGGCTGCACAGGAAAGCCGTGCTGCGGCACAGCGGCAGGCCATTGATAAGCGCCGTGAAGGTCAGTTGCTTCTGTCACGTTTGCAGGCAAGGGCGGCGGCCTCCGGTGGCGGGGCTGATGACCCGACCGTGCTCGATCTTGGCGGCGGCATTGCCGAGCGCGGGGAATATGAAGCTTTGACTGAAATGTATCGCGGCGAGAACAGGGCGCGTGGCCTAGAGGATTCCGCCGTTGGCAGCCGCATGACCGGAGAAGCTTTGCGGGCTGAGGGTGAAGCCAAGAAGCGCGCGTCCAGGCTGTCGGCTTTCGGGACATTGATCGGCGGGGCTACCAGCATGTACGGGCAGTATAACAAGCTTCCGTCGCGCGTGGCCTACGGCTGACCGTGGCAAAACTTCCGGACGATACCGCTTTCGGCGGGCTGGGCTCGGCTAATTCAGGCCGCCCGATTGCGACATTTGATGCGACGGGGTATGCGCGCGGCGCTGCGGCTCAGGGGGCCGCTGCCTCTGACTTCGGCAAGGCCCTGGTCGGGGCTGGTGATGTTGTTGCCAGAGTTGCGAGGCAGGACGCGACCGAGCGTGATTCGTTGGAAGTTGCTCGCGCACGGTCGCACTTCCTGACCAAGAAGGTTGAACTCGACAGTTCATTCGACGCCGATCCAGATTATACGACTTATTCGACCCGGTATCAGCAAGGCGTCGGCACGCTGGAAAAAGAAGCGGCTGGGATGATATCAGACCCGCGCAAGCGGGAACTGTTTAGCCTAACCGTTGCCGATGATGTGGCGCGCGGTAATGCCCGGATCAATGCGGTTGCCCGCCAGAAATACGCGGACGCCGATATTGCGGATGTTACCGAGCGGTTGACCGGCGTTCGTGAGGCCGCGCTTCGCAGTACGGACAAGGCTGAGGCAGGCAAACTTATTCAGACCGGAAACGACCTGATCGATGGGCTGAAAGCGCGCGGCTACATTGATGAGCGGACGGCTGCAAAGCACAAAAGGGATTGGACCGAGAACTACGCCATAGCGAAGATTTCGGTTCTCCCGGCTGAGGAACGCACCACTCTACTGCGCCCTCCGGGCGATGTAGTTGACCGAATCATCGGCGTGGAGTCGGGCGGGAAGGCTACCGCCAAGAATCCGAACTCAACGGCCTACGGTGCCGGGCAATTCATCAAGGAAACCTGGCTCTCGCTCATCAAGGAAACCCGCCCCGATATAGCCAATGGTCGCAGCGACGATGCTTTGCTGGCGTTGCGCGGGGATGCCGGACTATCGCGGGAAATGGTCACGGCCTACGCGGCCAAGAATAGCGCGTACCTGCGTTCTCAGGGTGTCGATGCGTCTCCGGGCAATGTCTATCTGGCGCACTTTCTCGGGCCTGACGGCGCGGCCAAGGTTCTCAAAGCGGCTCCCGGCACCCCGGTTGCCGATCTTGTGGGGGAGGAAGCGGTCAAGGCAAACCTCTCTGTTCTTGGGGGAAAAACGGCGGGGTCTGTCGTCGCGTGGGCGTCCGACAAAATGGGCGGCAGGACCGGCACGCCGGTTGACTTTATCCCGTATGACAAGCGCGTTGCGCTTTATCGGCAGGCCGAGGGTGAGGTGCTGCAACAGCGCACGACCAATGGCGTTGCGCGCGGAGAACAATTCGAGCGAAATCTTATCGATGCGGCGGCAGGGAAGGCCGACCTGGTTCCCCGGTCATCGATTGAGAACGATCCGCTGCTGACTGAACCGGCGCGCAATACGCTGCTGAGGCAGTACGACACGGCCACGAAGGAATTGGCTGCATACCAGCAAGTGTGGACGAAGTTCTCCAATCCAGAGGGCGGGCCGTTTAACCCGCTTGATGCCGACGAGCGCAAGGCCGTCGATACCCTTTATCAGGGCTTGGGCGGCGGGCCGAAGGTTTTGCAGGCGGTTGTCTCTCGCACGGGCATTCTGCCGAAGTCGGCGGCGGTCGCGATGCGCGGCGACCTGATATCGAACGATCCTGCAAGGGTGCAACTTTCACTTAACCTGTCCGCCAATCTTATAGCGACCAACCCGAACATCTTTGCTGGCGTTGAAGGCAAGGCCGATCTGGAAAACAACGCCATTGCCTTCCGTCATTACGTCGATGATCTCGGCATGACCGGTGATGATGCTGCGAAGAAGATCATTCGCGAGCAATCCCCCGAGTATCAGGCCAGCGTGAAGGCCAAGCTTAAGAACGAGGACATTGATGCGAAGGTCAGGAAAGACCTAAGCATTAATGATCTTGCCGGTGCGTTCGATCAGGTGCCGTGGATTCCGTTTACTGACCCAAGCGTTGGCTTTGATCCGAACACTCGGCAAGTCATGTTCGCGCAGTATGCCGAACAGGTGAAAGAGCGATACCTCGAAACCGGCGACTGGGACGTTGCCAAGAAACAGGCCGCCGACACGCTCAAGCGCACATGGGGCGTGACGCGCGTCAATGGCAGTGCGGTGGTCATGCCATATCCGCCTGAGCGTGCGCCTGCCTACGCCGGGATTGAGAACGCTTCCGAGGCCATCGCAATGCAGGCTATCGATGCAATCAAAGCCGAGTGGGGCGGTCCTGCGGGGGAGATAGACCGCCGGTCACTCCGGTTCACTCCGGTCCCGGGTGCAACGGCTGCCGCTTATAAGTCCGGCCAGCCAGTCCCTTATATAATTTCATGGCAGGACAAGAACGAACTTGTGCATACGCTCAATCCCGGACGGGCTTTTGTGTTTGATCCAGTGGCGGTGAGGGAATCGCAGACCCAGAAGCGCGGGGATAAATTCGGCAAGGCCGCTGAGGCGGTAGATGCTAGGCGCGAAACTGAGTCTCCGTATCCTCTGCAATTGTACGGCTTCCAGTAATGCCCATTGTCGATCTCGCAGCGCCGTCACTGGTCGATCCGGTTGACACGCCGAAGGGCTTTGCGGTCACGCCGGGGCAGCCCGATATAGACAATGGGTCGGATGCTCCGGACTTTGTGGATGTTCTGGGGGCCGGGTTCAAGCAAGACAATACGGTTGTGTCGTGGGCTCTGTCCGAGACGCGCGGCATCAACAATACGCCGGATGGCACGAACGCTTGGGACTCCATCAAGGGCACTAAGTACGAGCCGTTGTGGGAGAATTTTGTTGACGCCAGAAACAGCCGCATGGTCGAGGCAAAGAAGCGGCAGATTGATAACGAAGAGGAAACCCGCCGCATTCTGTCAGCCGCGCCCTGGTATCAGAGCTTCCCGGCTCAAATGATCGGCGGCGCTCTCGATTGGCCTACGTTGCTTCCGGGCGGGGCGTTCGTTCGCGGGGTTAAGGGCGGGTTCTCGGTCAGCAGGTCGGCGCTGAATGTTGGGTTGGCTGCCGGTGCGTCGATGACGGTGCAAGAGGCAGCCTTGCAGGGCATTCAGGAAACGAGACCGGCATCCGAGACGGCCATCAACATCGGCGCGTCTGTGCTGCTGGGCGGGTTGCTCGGGGCGGGCGGGGCTAAGCTACTGAGCGGTGCTGAATGGTCAAGCGCGGTCAAGGCGATTGACGCGGAATTGGCAGGGAACCCAAGGGCGCTCCCGTCTAGTTCGTCGCTTGCTACTCCTCCCGCGCCATCGATCGATGATATGGCAAGGGCCTCCCGTATCGAGCCGGTGCAGTTGTCGTCTGCGCGCGGTACTCAGTCCAAAATGGATTGGGAGAAATTTAATTCTGGCGATCATCCGCCCGTTCTAATCGAAGGCTACGCGGACAGGCCGGTTGCAGTAAGACGTGAGGATGGCGAGTTCCTGATATTTGACGGGCACCATCGAGCGGCAAAGGCCATATCCGATGGCCGCTCCGATATGGAAATGTACGTCATCGACGCCAAGGACTATGCGCCAGAGTTCGCAGGCAGGAAGCCCGCGCCTCCGTCTGTCAGCGATGACGAATTGATGCGTGAGTTGAGAGAGGCGGGGTTTGATACTTCCACTGGTTCTCCGCAGTCGGCTGGTGCCGCTGCGGTTGTGCCGTCAAACATCGATGATAACGCCATTGCTGGAAAGGCTGCCGGGGCACTGGCGGCGTCAACTGCAAGGATAAATCCTGCGCTGCGGCTCATTCAAAGCCCATCCGCTGCTGTGCGAGAGATTGCGCCGAAGCTGTTTGAAAACAGCCTGTACCTCAAGAAGAACTATGCAGGCGTCGCCTCTGAGCCTGCCGTCGAAACCCTGATGAAGGAGTGGAACGCCGGGCTTGCCAAGGCTGTCCGTTCTACCAATGAAGCTTATGGGGCTTATTGGAAGTCAGGCGGCGGAACCAAGTTAGGGCAATACACGCCCGGCAGGCGCGCAGAACTCGGGCTGATGAGCGAACAGGAGTTTCGCAATGCAGTCGGCGCGGCCATGCGGCGCGGCGATGTAAGCGAGATTCCAGAGGTTGCCGCTGTAGCCAAGGCTTGGCGAGCCGAGGTGTTCGACCCGCTCAAGGAAGCCGCGATAAAGGCCAAACTGTTGCCGGAGGATGTGAGTGTCGAAACTGCGACTTCGTATTTCTCTCGCATGTGGAACCGGAACAAGCTGATTGCGAAAGAGGGTGAGTTTAAGCAGATCGTTTCGGACTATTACGCAAAAGCCATGGAGAAAGAGTTTGCCGGGTCCGCCGAAGCCCATGCTCGCAGAACGGCGAGAATTGAACAGGAGATTTCAGACCTTCAACTATCGGCGGAAAACCGCGTGATTGAGGGCATGAACGTCGAAGGCGCTATCTCAAATCTTGAGGCCCGCGTCGATCTAATGGAAAAGGTCGATAGGCTTGCTGAGTTGCGCCAGAACGTAAGCGATGCGGTCAAGGCTGGCGATAAGAAAACCGCCTCAGATATTCGCAAGCAAATTAAGGCAATGGAATTAGAAAATGAGGGGGAACTTAAAAAGTTCATAGATGAACGGTCTGCCCTCAGGGCGCGCCGCCGGAGCATTGAATACGGCATTGCCGGAATGGAGGAGCGGTCCCAAAAGTTGCTGGAAAAGCTGGCTGATGTTGAAGAGGCCAATTTTCGAGCAATGGAACGGCTTATTAAAAAGGGCCAAAAGCTAGAGCGTGACCTTGACCGCCTCGACGCCGACGCCATTGAAGAAAGGGTTTCGCAGCTAGCCGAATCCTACGGCAAGATAGCCCGTCAGGCTGAGTCCTCCGCCGAACGCGCGGAACGGACGATTGAGAATATCCGAAAGGCAGCGGAACGCGGCACAGAGCGGAATGCGGTTGAAGCGCAGCGCGCCTTTACAGAGGCTAAAATCGGACCGCCTGAGGAAGCCGCCGGTAAGCTGGCTGCGGCCAAAGAGGCGGCTGACAAGAATATCAAGAAGCGTGCGGATGCCGACGAGGCTATCAGCCTGCGTCTCGGGAAAGAGGCGGAACGCCAGCGGGCACTTGCAAAACGGATGGACGATCTTGCCGAGCGGTTACGGGCGGCGCGTGAGTTCGACCACGATGGCCTTATGGAGGAAATTCGCTCAGGTGTCGCAAGGGCGATGCGCGAAACTTCCGCCGGGACAATGGCGCGCGGGGAGAGAGCCGCCAAGATTGGCGAGCGACTACAAGCCGTAAGCCCGGAACGGGTTGTTAACCGGGTTAAGTCGCTTGAGAAAATGCGCCTAGAGGCCGATGCTAAGTTCATTGAACGATGGGAAGCCGGGCGGGGGGCTTTTGACGTTGATCCCAAGACCAAGGCTGCGAAGTTTGACGAGGTATCGCGCCAGATTTCCAACGAAGTCTTTGACGCACTAACGGGGCGCGTCGAATCTGGAATGCGGCCTGAATTTATCACCATACAGTCTCGCGGGCCGATGAAGGAGCGTACATTCCATATACCCGATGAATTGGTAGAGATGTTCCTCGAAAGCGACGTTGAGCTTGTGGGCCGCCGATATGCGCGGATCATGGGTGCCGATGTTGAACTCGCCGGGAAATTCGGTTCCGTCGATCTAAAGGACCAGATTGCGAAAATTCGCGCTGATTACGACAAACTCCGCAGCGGCGTAAAAAGCGAAAAGGAACTCTCTAATCTAGCCGTCCGTGAAAAGGCCGATATCCGCGATCTCGAAGCGTTGCGCGATCTGTTGCGCGGCACCCGAAATGAAAGCCCAGTTGAACGCAGCTATAGCAGGATTTCGCGTATCGCCAACCACTTGAATTACATCCGGTCGATGGGTGAGGTAACGATTGCCTCTCTCCCTGATGCCATCCGCCCTGCGATGGTTCACGGCATGAGACAGTACCTTGCCGACATGTCGCAACTCGCGACTAACCTTCGCGGCATTAAGTTGTCGGTCAAGGAGGCGCAACTGGCGGGCAACGTCGCGGAGACCGTTCTCGGTCATCGAATGGCGACGATCTCAGAGATAATCGATCCTTACGCCGCTCGCGGCCCTATCGAAGCGTTCCTAGAGAACATGACTAACTTCGGTTCCAAGTGGAACGGCATTAGAATTTGGACCGATGCGATGAAGTCGATTGCGTCGGTTATGACGCAGAATCGTATTTTGTCGAACGTGTCGGACTTCGCCAAGATCAAGGCCGGGGAGAAGGCATATCTTGCCTACCTCGGCATTGACGAAAGCATGGCGAGCCGAATTGCAAAGCAATTTGCAAAGCACGGAGAGACGATTGACGGCGTTCGGGTTGCGAATACGGATGAATGGGTGCGCGGTCTGACTGGTGCCGATCTTGACCGCGCGCGTGTAGAGGTCCGCACATATCGCGCTGCGATCAATAAGGACGTGGATTCCATCATCGTGCAGCGGTCCGTTGCCGATGTTCCGCTGTTTGCTAGCACGCCGACAGGCCGGATGCTCTTGCAGTTCAAATCTTTCGCGCTAGCCTCGCATCAAAAGGTTCTTTTGCGCGGGTTGCAGGAAGATCACGCACGGTTTTTGTCAGGCATGATTGCGATGACGACGCTAGGAATGTTCATTACCTGGGCCAAGTCCATCTCCGGCAACAGAACTGAGCGCCTGCAAGAAATCACAGACAATCCCGGATGGTGGGCCATGGAGGGATTGGACCGGACTGGCGTTCTTTCGGTCCCGATGGAATTTGCCAACGCCTTTGAAAAGGTTTCTGGGGTCAATCCGATCAAGTCGCCGTTCAAGGCATTCGATAAAAACTCTGCGCTCTCGCAGCGGATGCAAAACCGGAACGAACTCGGCTCTTTGCTGGGGCCGTCATTCGGCATGGTGTCCGATATGATTACTGTCGGCGGCATTCCGAAAACGGTCGCGACTGGCGAAGATATCAAGAAGGGGCAGAAGAACGCAGCCGAAAGGCTCCTACCGTTCAATTCCTATCTCGGTATTCGTCAGATGATGCGGTACATCGTCAACGATCAGAACTAGCAATCGAATGTGTACCGGCCCCAGCCGCAGTCGCGGCCAGAGGTGGGGTCGAACTGCTTATGAACGGTGCCGCCCGATAGCCATATAGCGCCCACGACAAGAAACGGGGCGAGCAGGTTTAGTATCAACAGCAATACGCCGGTTCGGGTTCGCATAGCCGGATAGGTTACTGAAATTCACCGCGTCTGCAAAGGCCGTCCTTCTGGGGCGGCTTTTTTCATTGGGACTTCAAATAGATGACAACGACCCTAACCGACCGCCGAAATGGCGTTTCAGAGGGCTTGGCCGTAAAGGCTCCCGTGCGGGTAGCCACCACGGCCAACATCACGCTCTCTGGCCTGCAAACGATTGATGGCGTGACGGTGGAAGCCGACGACCGCGTGTTGGTCAAGGACCAGACCAGCGCCGTTAATAATGGAATTTGGGTTGCCTCAACGGGGAACTGGACCCGCGCAATCGACTTCAATGGCGCGCGCGATATCGTCAAGGGCACGCGGGTCTATGTCAACGAAGGAACAGTAAACACCCGAACAGTTTGGTTCGTATCGACCGATGATACGGTTCTGCCGGGCACAAGTTCAATTACATTTTCGCAGGGCGTAGCGTTCACCGGCTATGCCGATTACGCCACAAAAGCAATTGCAGAGGCCGCGCAGATTCCTGCAGCATGGCCGTACCTGCTGCGGATTGCCGGGTATACGACAGCAGGCGATGGCGGTGGGGCGACTTACAAGCGTGTAGCGGCGTTGCCGTCGCACGCAGGCTATATCCGGTCTACCGACCGTTTCATGCCGGACGGCTCAACCGATGACACCAATGGTGGTTATTGGGAGATAGTTGAGGTTGAGCCGACCCCAAAAATGTTCGGGGCCGTTGCTGACGGCAGTGTTTCAACGGCTTCAGGAACAGGCGCTTCGGCAGCCATCCAGGATTATGTTGACTATTGCGCGACCCGGACGGTCTGTAGTCTACGGTTTGAACCGGGCGCTATTTATTACATCGATGCGCAGATAGACCTGCCGCTTGATCGCGACGTAACCGTGCACGCGCACGGCGCTACGTTTGTTACGGATCAAGCCATCGTTATGTTTTCACGTATGCCAGCCAATCAGGCGGCGACCGGCCCCGCCATTGCATACGCGGTTCGGTGGTACGGCGGGCTGTTTTATGGCTATCAGCCGACCAGCGGTCAATACGGGCTCCAGATCGGAGCGACGTACATGTCCGAGTTTCAGAGCATAGCCATTCAGAACCTCGACTATGGCATTGATCTGCAATTCTGTTTGAAGGCTCACATTAAAAATTGCATGGCGACCAACTGCAAGACGCGCCCGTTCTGGGCTCGTAGTGGGCAATGGAGCGGGGCTAGTCTTTCAAACGCTCAATCGAACTGCACAGTCATGTCCGATTGCCGAGTCTACCACAAAGCGGGGGCACTGGCTGCGTACACCATCGAACACGCAAGCGATTGCGCTATTCGGGATTGCATCGCGGAAGGCGCAAACCCCGTCAACAATATTGAGTTCATTGTCACCACATCGACGGTCGTCAAGAACCTTGAAATAACGAATATCCACTTCGAAAATTCCCCGACAAACGCTCACATGTTGTTTGACCTGAATGGCGGGGTCGTCACCGTCAACAACGTCTATGCCAGTCTCACGCCCATTCTGATCGACAACACTGGTTCTGGAACGGGGCTGATTATCGTTCGCGACATCGGGTACCTACAGGGGACAATGAAGCATGAGACCGCAAGTGGATGCACATGGTTCTTTGAGAACATCTTTGCGTGGGACCCGACAGCTACAGGTAGCTGGAATGCATCGTCCGGCTACTCCAAGCCCGGGGGCAATAAATTATATTGGGTCGGCACTATTGGGACGGGTCTTAACCTTGGCGCTGGCGGGAATGGTCAGGTGCGCGTGCTGGACCGTCTCGATTTTCCGAACAATACGGACATCGGAGCTGGTGCCAACAAGCCCGGCACAATTTCTGCGCTAACCGCATTCAACGTTGCCAGTGGCTCAAACCTAACAAAATTCATAACCGCTCAGGCAAATCTAGATTTTGGGTCAATCGCAGCCGGGGCTTCGGCCGATCTGACGATGACGGCGACCGGCGCAACTTCTGGAAATAATGCTTTCGCGTCCCCTGCGGGAATCGAGGCGGGCCTGATCTGGTCTGCATGGGTGTCCGCCGCCAACACAGTGACCGTTCGCATGTTCAATCTTACCGGCTCTCCAATTGACCCGGCGAACCGGTCGTGGCGCTGCATTGTTATGAATTGACGACCCTCGGCTCTGCGCGCAACGCAGATGAGGAATTGCACCGTGCCGAGAGAGCCGTAGAAAATGAAAGCTGGAGACAAAACCGCATGCAATGCTGCTGGATGAAAATCCTTCGTCATTACGGGCGCGCGGCGGAAGCCGCCGGAAACTTTTTCCGCATTAGCAGTATGCTGCGAAAAATACTGGCTGTTGGTTTGTCGTAAAAAACGTCTAAAAACCAAGCGGCGGCGGTACACAATAACAATAGGGCAAGTCCATTAGCCAGCCCGAAATATGACGCTACAATCAAAATGGGGAGATGAAATAAATAGAGCGGATAAGATATGTCACCAAGTCGGCTAAATATCTTGGAGACGAATCTCGGTAGAATAATATTAGGTGCAAATGCAAGAGTAAGCATGCTGGCGAGAACCGTTAGCGGCCAAAAGGATTGGCTTTTATACGCTGTGCAAACCGCAATCGGAGCGCATACGACAATCCAGCGGGCTAAGTCCACCGAACGCAAACAATAGAACCAAAACCCGAGCAGCCATGGCCAAGCAAAAAATACGATATTGGCTCCCCAAGGCATCTTTGAATACGGCGGGAGTTGACCAAATTTGGTGTTGACGATGAAGGCAATTGCTGAAAGTCCAGCGGCAATCAAAACTGAATAACTCCGCCATGTCTTGAGCCATGGCGCGGCCATATAGAACACAGCTTCAACTGCCAGGGTCCAGACCACGGCGTTTGTCAGAACTGAATTGCCTGTGAAAATCTGCAGAAACGCAAGGTTGCTAATTGCCGTTAATGCAGAAGGAGCAGGGGAGTACGTCTGCGGCAATTCGAATGCTGCCCCAACAACCCATGCTATTCCAATGGATAGGACATAAAGAGGCATGATTCTAATTGCGCGGCGCTGATAAAATTTAGACGGCGAGATTTGTAAAGAGTGGGCGATTGAGTAACCAGAAAGCACCAAAAAACCAATCACGGCGACGAAGCCTGAGAATTCAGCAAGAGTATTTGCCACTAGCCCCGGCGCAAAATTAGTTGTGTGAGACCCAGCGACAATCATCGCCAGTCCAAAGCGAACAAATCCGAGAGACGCCCATGTATCCGGCGGCGGTGTCGGCTGGGTCAATCGGTTCTTGCCCCCAATAGAATGATTATGTGCGGCAACTATACCGCGCGCCCCGGCCAACCATACCCCACCCCCTCAATCCCCCGCAACCCCAAGGGAAGCCCCTATGGCCGTGAACTTTCGCGGGCAGGCGCGACAGCTATCCGATGGCGACGTAACGACCATTGCCGGATACCTGGGCTGCCACGTGGCCGCTGTACGGGCTGTGCTGGCCGTGGAATCGGCAGGGGCGGGGTTTGGACCCGATGGCCGCCCACTTATCCTGAACGAACCCCACATCTTCTACCGGGAGCTAAAGGCCGGGGCCAAGCGGGACAGGGCAGTTGCGAACGGGCTGGCCTATGCCGCGTGGAAAACCAAGCCGTACCCCAAGACGCAGGCTGCCCGCTATGCGTGGCTAGAGCAGGCAATGGGCATAGATGAGACGGCGGCGCTCCGGTCCTGTTCATACGGACTCGGGCAGTGCATGGGCTTCAATCACAAGCTTTGCGGCTTCGCGACCGTGCAAGCCTTCGTGGATGCGATGACCTATTCGGAGGGCGCGCAACTCTACGCGATGGCGCGTTTCATCGTGTCCAACAAATTGCAGGTTCACCTGCGAACCCATAATTGGGCAGCCTTCGCGCGGGGCTACAACGGCGCGGGCTACAAGGCCAACAGGTACGACGAAAAGCTGGCGGCGGCTTACGCCAAGCGTCCGGCTTCCGAGAAGATCACGCCGCCCACTGCGTCTGACAGTCAGCTTGCCGCGATGCTTGGGCATGGCGCGGCTCCGCCGGATATCGAGCCTCCAAAGACGCCAACGCCGAATGACGCTCACTGGCTGGCCGTTCTTATCAACGCGCTACTGGCGCTTTTCAAAAAGGCCAAATCATGAATTGGGGCGATCTCGGAAAGACGTTGATCGGGCTTGGGCTGCCGACGCTTGGGACCGCATTGGGTGGCCCTCTTGGCGGCGCGGCTGGCAAGATGCTGGCCGATGCACTCGGCACAAGCGCAACGCCGGAGGCAGTCAGCAAGGCTATCGTATCTGACCCCGTTGCGCAGCAAAAAATGGCAGAGGCCGAAATCGAGTGGGCTAAGACCGTCGCGGCCTTTGCTCAGTCGGCTACCGATCAAAGCGCAGGGATTAACGAGACGATGCGCGCTGAGTTAGCGGGCGGCGTCAGTTGGTATCACTGGCGGCATTTGAACGGGTTTACTGTCCAACTTTACGCCCTAGCCATTCTGGTCGGATTTTGCACGGCCATGTGGGCAGGCAAACCCTCGACTGCCGACTACGTACTATTGATGGGCGTCGTCACTGGCGTGTTCTTGGCGCTGTGCGCGTTGAACGGCTACGTCGCGATGGACACCACGCGCCGGACAACGGCAGCGGCGGCGGGGACTGAGGCGGGCACTCTGCTCGGCACACTGCTTGGCAAGTTGAAGCGATGAAGGGACGCACCATGAGAGTGGTGTCTGCGCTAGTAGTGGCAGCATTCCTTGCCGGTTGCGTTGTTCTCTTTACCAGCGCCACGACTGCGCCGATGGAACGCACTTCCGTTCTTGTGCAAGTCGATAAAGGGCACGGATCGGGCGTCCACATCGGAAAAGGGCTGTTCCTGACCGCTGCTCACGTCACTGCCGGTGCAGCCAACGGGCATCTTCGCATCAACGGCTCCAGCGGTGAGGTATTGTGGGCAAACGAAGCCTATGACGTGGCGCTCGTATTCGCACCGAATGCGGCAGACATGCCGACAGCGGTATTCAATTGCGGCGCGCCAGAACTGAGCGTTGGCGAAAGCATCGAAGCGGTCGGCAATCCGCTCGCCCTCCGGGACATTCACACTTGGGGCAGGATTTCACGCGCGACAGGAGAGCCTTACCCTGGCCGGTTTATCGCAGACCTGACCATTGGACCGGGCAATAGCGGCGGGCCTGTTTACGATTCCAGCGGACGATTAGCGGGGATTGCGGTTGCTATGGCCGCTGCGCAAGTCGGCTTCGGAACGTCGATTCTTCCCATTAGCTACATTGTCCCAATGTCCGCCATTTGCCGATTGCTGGGGCGTTCTTGAGAGTGAGTAAGCAGCGGGGCCGACCAAGCGGTAGCACGTTTGGCCGACCCCTGACCACAACGATCATGGAAGGGATCGCTATGGCTGGAACGGATGAAACCACGCCGGGGATAAGTCCGCTATGGGGGGTTCTCTATGGACTCTGACACCCAAAGCCGCCACTGGCATCTCGATAAGCGCGTTCCCATAGCCCTTATCGTGATGCTTCTCGGGCAGACTTTCGTGGTCGGATGGTGGGCATCTTCGACAGATGCGCGCGTCACGACGCTGGAAAAGCGGTTAGACGCGGCGGCACCTCAAGGAGACCGGCTCGTTCGCGTGGAGGTCAAGCTGGAAACTATGCAATCCGGCATTGACGAAATCAAGTCGCTGATCCGCAACAAGATCGCGCCGTAGCCGCATGGCCATCGCCCACAAGGGTCCGCCGCTCAAGGAAGCCAAGATTGCTTTCTTTGATATCGAAACGGCACCCGTTCTCGGCTGGACTTGGGGAATGTACGAACAGAATGTTCTGGATATAAAGTCATCCTGGTACATTCTGTCGTTTGCGTGGAAGTGGCATGGGCAGAAGAAAATAAGAACCCATGCGCTGCCAGATTACCCATCATATCAAAAAAACCGCGAAGATGATAGTTCTCTAGTCAAAGAGCTTTGGGCGCTGTTCGATCAAGCGGATGTTCTCGTTGCTCACAACGGGGACAAATTCGATATCAAAAAGGCGAACGCCCGCTTTATCAAGCATGGCATGCCGCCGCCAACCCCATTCAAATCGGTCGATACCCTTAAAATAGCGCGCAATAAATTTGCGTTCACGTCTAACCGACTCAATGACCTTGGCGCGCATTTGGGCCTTGGGCGGAAGCTCCCGCACACGGGATGGGATTTGTGGAAATCATGCCTTAACGGCGATCTCCGCGCCTGGAAGAAGATGCGCAAATATAATGCGCGTGACGTTGAGCTATTGGAATCCGTTTATCACAAGCTCAGGGCGTGGGGCGCGCACCCGAACCTTAATGCCTATACCGATCATGGCGGATGCCCGGTCTGCAATTCCATGAATGTGCAACGGCGCGGGTGGAATATCGCACAGGTTCGAAAGTCACCACGCTTCCATTGTCAGGACTGCGGAAAGTGGTTCAGCCGCGCTGAAAAGAACGTTATCGAGGTCGATAGGGTAATTCGTGGATGACAGCACAGATATTGTTTTACGCGCCTAAGCCTAGAGCGCACGAATTTCTGGAGCTTGGGTGGGAATCTAGACCAGAAATTCTCGACGGTACGCACCACGGCGAATATTCAGTAGTTATGGAATGGACCTTGGATGACCACCCAATCATGCCGCCATCCCTCAATCGAGGACCCGCACCAGACGCCAACCTTCGCTCGGATACTGCATAAGGGCCAATCTGCGGAAAGCACCCTCTCTATCAATGTCGGGGGCAAGGACTACCGATTCAACCTCACCCGGCGGCTTGTAATGGGTTTGGTGTCATCCGGCTTTGAGGCGTTGCGGGACATGGAGCCGGGCGGATGACGCTGCCCCTCACGCCGCTCCGCTTACAGCGCGCCTATGAGTTCCTTGCCGAGACGCCGCCGTTCGACAGATGGAACATGCCGGACAGCGAGGAAATTGTATTTCAGGTTTCTCAGGACAAGGCCACTTTTGCGTGGCTGACAACGAAGCGACGAAAGCGGCCAGTACTGACAATCTCGGGGGCAGTTATCGGGCACACAGATAGCCTTATGGCTGCGATGGCTCATGAGATGGTGCATCTCCACCAGCACCGTTCCGGCATGGCGGTGTCACATGGCGCGGCTTACAAGAAACTAGCCGCTCAGGTTTGCCGCGTTCACGGCTTCGACCCGATGGCTTTCTAGCCGATCCCTCAAAATCTGGAGGCTGCATGACCCGCATTACAGCGGCTGCTTTTGCGTGCGCGGTGGTCGTTATAATGACGCCTGGCGAGTCTAAGGCGCTTACCTATTGCGCTGCTGACCAGACCTATAGGCAGACATGCTCCGGCTCCGTACAGCCCACGGGCGGGGCTCCTAGGGGCTCCATTTCTGGCCGTGTAGTGGCTCATCCGGCGGGGTGCCCAAGGCGGCTGTTCTGCGGCTGCGCAACCGCCGTTAAGGTGTTCGGCAAGCCCGTCCGCAGCCTGTACCTGGCGCGCAATTGGCTGCGCTTTCCCCGGACCTCTCCCGCCGCTGGCATGGTTGCCTTCCGATCCCGAAAGGGCGGGGGCCACGTCGCCTACATCAAGGAATATCTCGGGGCCGGAATGGCGGTCCTGTACGATCCGAACAGCGGGGGAGGGCGAACCAGGGTCCACACCCGCTCGATAGCCGGGTGGATTGTCGTCAATCCCCATGCGTCTCAGGTGGCCGGGCTATGAGACGCCACCCTGACATGCGCTATCCGGCTCCCGCGCCCATCGGGTTCATGGATTGGTTTTACATCACCCTCACAACCGTTGTGCTGCTGATAATCGCGGCCTTCTTTGCTTCGGTTTTTCTGTTGGTGAAGCCAGCGGGGGCAAAGGACAAATCGCAATGGGCTAACTCCCCGGACCATGTTCGGGAGTGGTATCGCACCCGGAGGCTGACACCGGAAGCCAACAAGAGGTTCGGCTTCTGGTCATGCTGCGATCATAGCGACGTGGTGAAAACCAGATTCCGCGTCTCAGCGGCCGGAGACGAATGGTGGTGGCTTGAAGGCGAAACTTGGCAGCGCGTGCCAGCCGATATCATTCATTGGGGAGAGCGAACCCCGACCGGAGAGCCGATCTTGTTCGCGGTTGGCGGGAAGCCGACATGCTTCTTTCCCGGCGGCTCGGACGGGTGATCCGCTGCTCTCTTGCAAGCAATGAATTTAGCAGAGCGGCCCTCGCAAGGGGTAGGATTTGAACCTACGACCTCTCGCACGTCATGCTAGGCGAGCGCTCTACCAGACTGTCGCTACCCAGGCGAGACACCCCCTGACGAGGGGAGTGGGCTTTCACCGCCGCTCCGCTAAATTCACCTCCGCATTCTCAGCGTATGCTCTGCCGCTTTGGCTGTCGGTCTAGCCCACGCTGAATGAGGCTGACTTGCTGATAAGATATCCCAAACATTGCGGCGATCTCCCGCTGATTTTTGAACCCCTTTAGAGAGCACACTTGAGCCTCCTGCTCGGGGGTCAACTTCCTTTTAATCGGACTCCAGACGCCTCTACGCTTTGACGTTCCGTGCTTTCGCCGGTCAAGTTGGTTTTCTCGCGGCGTTTTCCACGAAAGGTGCTGGGGGTGGACGCAGCCGTTTTGGCCGTTCCCGCACGAATGCGCAGCAACATGACCGCGCGACGGAGCAGGCCCGTTCACGATCTCGCACATCGTGCGGTGTGCGTACCCGATCTTGCCGGGGGCAAGGCTAAGGTTGCCGTAGCCGTTCCAAATCTTAGAGAACGGCCATAAGAGGCAGTCTGCCCCGGCAAAGCCAGCGTGCGCCTTAAGCCAATCTAACCGAGATTGTTTCATTTGCTATCATCGTTCCTGTGATGTTAGCTCTGATCATCCAGCCTTCGAGATAGCATCCGCCTAAACGCGCCCTCGTGCTGGTCTGCAAGAATGGCAATCTGGGCGCACGGAATAGAACCATCCTGTGCTTCGCGGATGAGCTTAGCAACGGCCACCTCGCGAAACAGTGCCGCCGCGATGCTCAAGAACCGCTCTCGTTGGAAGAACTCAATCGAGGATCGGTCTGTCGGGGGCGCGTCCGTTTCAATCATTCCTTTGGCTCCGCTTTCTGCTGATTAAGGCGCATCTGCTGGCGTTCCCATTCTTCCCAGCACAGGGCATCGGCGCGGCCACAAAAGACAAGCCACGCAGCATAAGCCCGCTCCAAAATCCCCTTCCTAGTTCCAGAAAATCGTCGTGGATTTTCAGCAAGAAGCTGAAACGTATTGGGGTGAGCATAGACAATCATTGTCTCGCGCATCGCTTCCTCCGCGTTGTCTTCCGAACAATAATCCGTCGCTCAATTCGCGAGCGGGCGACGGGGTGGTGCACTGACCAAGGCCGGTTGCGCTCTCAGAGCCGGTTCCGAGGTGTAGTTGCTGGCTACCTCAGCGCGGTTGAACGACGCCCAAGGGGCCACGCGGGGCTTCCATCAGGACGTATGAGCCATTCATCAGGCCGACGACCTGCTCCATAAGTGTCTGCATTGTGTTGCGACCGTCTTTGTTCTCACTGTCGATATAGGCTCCCGCTTCTTCGATTGCGGATTCCCACCCGGCTCTAAACGGGCCTTCATTAAACCCTTTGGTGCACTGGGCGAGATGCAACAGCATCGCCAGCGCGGTCACATCGGAGCCGAACAATTCCACTTCTGTCTTTTCAGTCATCAAGGCACCTTCATTATACAGGTGGGTTGAACGCATACGACACGTCAGCGCTGGCGCGCCGCGCTAACCAAGATGGCAGCCAGCACTGCCAAAACAAGAATTGTGCCGGTTAGAATTGCAAGCGTGATTTCGTTCATGTCCGCACACTAGCCATTAAGAAAACTCGTTGGCGACCCATTCTTCCCAATTGAAGCCGCAACGGCACTTCGGCACGAAGCCCGGCAGATATTTGCCGTCTTTGTAATTGGGCTCGCGAGTTTCCTCGCATTGCGGGCACGTCGGTTCCAACACTAGAACCTTTGTCCCAGGCGGGTAAAAATTGGCGTCCAGCGTCAGCGGATCACCTTGGTGATCGCCCTCCTTATCGCCATCGGCATAACACCACCAGCGCGGGCGCATCTGATCGCATTCCGGTCCATCGTACATGTCCGGCTGCATTGTTGCCGTCATTGTCTCACGGCGCTTCGGTTCAACCATTTGTTTCTCCTGCAAACAGCATTAAGCGGCGGAATGCGCTTACGCCATGTCCTCATAGTGGAGTGTAAATCGTAGGCCGCAGACCTCGCATTCATACGTCTCCCGATCCATCGAGAGGGGCGACTTGTCGATCAGGTTCCGGCAAGCAGTCGGCATGTCAGCCGTTTTGCAGTATGGCGGGCGCTTGCTCGGGTCACCTTCGCGGTCAGCCATCATCGTCTCCTGTCATTGCTTAGGGCGCATCAGGGCGCACTAGGTCATCATCACCGAACAATCCGCACGGTGCATGATGACTCCGTGGCAGTGCGGGCAGCCCTGTGGCTTCGGCGGATTGAAGGCTCTGTTGATCTCCGCGAGGTCAGACCAAAACTTCTTCATTTCCTCGGCGGGGTCGCGGTACTCAACAAATACCCCAAACGGGGTGTTGCGCCCGCTCAGCCCGGTCTTTTCCTCAACCTCAGCCGCCGTGGCGTCCGTGACCAGAAGATATTGCTTCATCGCTTTCCTCTCCGATATAATCAGCGTGGCTGCGGCAAAGGGCCATCGCCCCAAAAGAAGTTCTCAAGCGGCTGCCACTTTCTTTCACCCGGCACCATAACCATCAGATACTCGGGATCGGTTTCGTCGTTGCAGTTTTCCACGACGTGCATCACCTCCCATTCACTACCGGGAGACTCGTCCATGTCGGCGCTTCCTTCGGCCTTTATGCGCCACTTACCCCACCAAAAGCCTTCCTTGTTCGGCAAAACCATGGTCGCTTCCTTTGCTTGCTGGTTATTTGCTCTGTAGCCGGATTGCTGCGGCGATTCGCGCAAAGCAAGACATGCACCCAATGTCAGGGACATACCCACGCACGTCTTTGTCCTCGACGATCCTCGCGCATCGCTCTCGCTCTGCTAACGTCGCCGCGTCACATGCCGCTTCCAATTCTTCGGCTGTGAACGAAGGCTCATTGCGTGGAGTGGGCAGAAAGGTCATTTCCGTGCTCCCTGACTATCGATAAGCGATCACGTCATGCCGCCGCCAGCCGGGCAGTCCGGCCTGTGCAAGAATCCAGGGCAGCGGCAGCGGTTCGGGTTCATTGCACGGTCGAGATGCGCCATCGCGCGGTACATATCGAACGGCTCCGGTTCCTCAAGCATGGTGCCGAGAGGCGTATCGAACGCGCGCATCCCGACCCGCCTGCCGAGTTCTTCGGCGGAAACTCCGGTCGGCTCGCTGACCAGCAGATATTTCTTCGTCATTGCTTTCCACCCCTTTGCGCTCACAGATCATCTTCGGCGTCTGCCGCCGCAGCGTATGCTTCTTCGGACGCGGCTTGCTTTGGCGATAGGCCGTCATCGAACATTTCCCGCCAGCACTCATCGCCAGTGCCTTTGATGTAGTCTTGGCCCCCGGCCAATCCGCCGCCGAACGTCTTGCCGAGTTCAACGGCTAGTTCGGCTTTCCACTGTTCGAAATCCATCATCCCCTCCGCATTTGCATGAACAACGAACGCTCCACATCAAATCAGTGTGGGGTTTCCACCCACCGCGGGAATTTGCAACTTCCCTCTGCCACTATTTCGCCAGTAGCCGCGTCCGGGCTTGGTCCCGGCACCTTGCCGAGTGGGTACTACTGTCATCCGTAGATGTCAGGCTCGCCATCGGCTACCTCGCTCCTTTTCTTATTGGCAATTACTAACTATCCATCAGGCGCGGCCAAACTTGGCCTTTAGGCGGTCAAACTCGGCGCGCTCAGCCCTTTCTGATTGCAGGCGGCGCTCGGCTTCTATCCTCTTTTGTGCAGCCTCATACTCAGTTCTTGCCTGTCGTTTCCATTCCAAAAGCTCCGCTTCGCTCATGAACAAGAGCGCGGATGGAAACCTCGTTTCTTCACACTCGATTGTCGTACTGTCGTAATAACTCTCAGCCTTTGGACAACTTATTACGACCTCATCTCCATCAAACTGAATGCGCGCCCATTCTGGTGTCCATACGAACCCCCACGGCGGGCCACTCCCGTCCAGAATTTTCAGCGCCCTAGCGAGCAGTTTGTCATAGTCCGCAATTATGTTTTCCGCGTTCGATCTGTCCATGTCGCTTTTCCTATGCGGTATCCGCTCAGCGCATTCCGATGGTCAACGCGGCTTGCCCCAATAGGCCCTGCCGCCAAGCATCGCGCACAACTCATTGGCGGCGCGGTCTATATAGTAGCAACGCTCTAGCGCATTGCCCGCCAGCGTGATCTGTCTCTCGGTCGCTTCTTCGGGCCTTATCCCGACACTTTGCAAAACCATCTTCTCAGCCCATGTCGGTTCCATTGTCGTCTCCTAAGAGCATTCACGCGCTATGCGATGACGCGCTACATATCGTGGATGAACGGCTTGTTCTGGCCGCACCGACAGGTGCCGCCGTAGCCGCCCCACGAACCGTCGCTAATGTGGTTGTGCCCCACCACGAGGCAGAGCAATCGTTTTAGAAAGAGCATTGCAGCGGCTTTTGATCGAAGCATCGTTCCTCGCTTCGGAGTCTGGCAACAAAAGCCGTTGCCTCATCCTCTGTGTTGAATCGTTCCTCCCGCGACACTCCGCGCTCAACCCACAAGACGCGCGTCCGTGGCGCTTGGGGTATGTTTGGGGGTGGGTTCCTGTAGTGTCGGCCGTCCATTGTTCTCTCCTGTTTCAGCGTTAATGGCAGATCAGCGCGCGTCGATTAGCGCCAGCTTCTTTTCAACCGTGTCCCGTACCCGGAAGCCCTTGTAGAATTGCTCCCGGCGGGTGTGACGGTCAGCGTCCAGCTCAGCAAGGATCGCGTCGGCACGGTCGCCGTAACGTGACCGGATTTCTTCGTCCCCGATCAGGATGCCCTTGGCCCGCTTTTTGGGTGCGGGAGCCCCGCGAATTTCGCGTTGCCCTTCAATGGGGCTTTTGATCCCGCACTTTTCTACAAGTGCTTGATTTTGCTCGCCTGTGTCACAACTAGTGCGCCCACCATTCGACAAATTTCCATTCTCAACCATTTGATTTCTCACATCATTTTTCTAGGTGCGGGATTCTGAATAACGAGTGCGGGAATAGACGTTCCCGTTTTTTCCCCAATATCGGTACGAATTGGCTACGCGCTCGAATACGGACGCGCCCCAATCGTTGAACATGGCGTTGATGGCAAAGACCACTATGCGGACATTGCCCAGCGTATAGCCGCCCTTGGAATCGATACGGTCAAAAGACGGCGCGTAAGGGTTCCTGCCTTCCCGATCTTCAAGGTAGAAGGGCAGGCCGGTCAGGGCGCACCGGAAGTTTTGTTCATTCAGCCGAGCAATCGCCCAATCCAACGTGAGGTCAAACGGGAGCCCGCGCTTTTTGGCGCGCCCCCTGGCCCGGCGTAGCCCCGCCGCAACGGACGCTTCCGCTCGCTGTCTGACAACCTCCCTGCGCGGGGGCGGGATATCCCGGACATGCGGAAGTGGGCGGCCCGCCAGTGCCGCGTCATAGGCAGCGCGGAACCCCTTATCTGAAAAGGCAGGGAGCCGAACGCGGGCCTCTCTCCCGCGCCGGAAATACACGGCCGTCTTGCCGTGGCGGGTTTGTTCAATGTGGATAAATTTGAGCTTAGGCTTCATCACTTTCTGGCCTTGGCTACGTCATCCCGCGTGACCTTCCCGGCCAGCATTAGGCGAAGCAAAATCTCGACTGTCCCGTGAACCCCGCCAGCCGCCCAGCGGCGCGACGTGGCCTCATTAACCCCAAACAGCCTAGCCGCCCCGACCTGTGTAAGGTCGAGGCGAGCCAACGCGGCGCGGTACTGGTTAGCGGTCACGCAGCAGCCTTTCTCTCGGTCAGTTTTTCGATAATTTCTTCCCACGAGTCGCCCTCGGCTTTGACAACGAAGAACATCCCCTCCGATGTGCCGACAGTGATCTTTCGGCGGCGCGTTATCGATGACAGCTTATCCGCTCGTTCGCTCGCCGCGCGGTAGGCGGCATGGAGGCTTTGGTACTCTGTATCAGCCGCCAAGATCGCCTTATGGCGAGCATCACGCTGCTCTTTAAGTTTGTTTCGTTCCTCGCACGCTGGCGAGAGTTCCGACTTGGCTAACTCCCGTTCATCTGGCGTGGGAGCCTTGGGATCGATGCGATACCCGAGCTTCTTGCCAAGAATTTTTCCTAGCTTTTTAAGTGCGGCAGACCGTTCCATTGTCTGTCTCTCCATCGCCGGGCATCATTGCCCTTGCTAATTCCAGCCTCGGGCGGTGTTGGCCTTATCCAGCCAATGCTGTGCCTTTTCGTACAGCCGTTCCGCCTTCTCTTTATTGCCACGTTCGGCCTGCTCATTGGCATCCGAGAGCCACTTTGATGCGCGGGCTTCGTATTCCTGGGCCTTGGTGGTGTCTGTTTTCATAAAGCCAACTTAGTGCAAATCGCGCGGTAGTGCAATATGCACTGTATCACGAATTGTTACAATCAACTGCCGAACGCAAGCTTCGCCCGGTTGGCCTTCTTAATGTAGATCGCGGACGTGTTGCTGCCGGTGCGCCAGCCGAATAGGGCGTCCAGCTTAGCCCCGCTGGCCCCGCCTTCAGCCTCTATGGTGGCCCGTGTCTTGCGCAGCCCGTGCGCCGATCCTGGCACCTCGGCTTCCCCGCAAGCCTCCCGGAAGTAGTTGCCGAACGTCTCGGCTTTCAAAGGCTTTCCGGCCAGCCCGACAATCCATGTGAGGTCGCCTGTGGGCCCTGCGTCCAAGGCTTTTTGCAGCCGGTCGCTCACCACAAAATAGGCCGTCTCGCCGTTCTTTTGCGCCCGGATCATGCCCCGCCCATCCTTGACGTGCGGGCGTCCGACGCGCACGGCGTCCGACCGTCTCAGGCCGGTGCAATACAGAACCTCATACCAGACCCGCTCTTTCGTCCCGAGCTTCCATCGGGCTTCAAAGGCGGCGCACCATTCCTCAGACCACGGCGCATAGCCGTCTGTCTTTGGCCGGGGCGTCTTGATGCCTTCGGTCGGATCGGCCTCGACATGATCGGCGGCAAGAGCCCAGCGGAACAGCCCGCGCATTGTAAGCAGGAAATGCCGCGCCGCGTCCGGCTTCCCCCGCCGCCGGTCAACGCCGCCAGCGATGGCCCGCTTATCGATGATCGAATACGGCTCGTGCCCCGCGTCCTTGGCCGCGTGCTTCAGGATGTTCCCGCGCTGGCTCCGGGTGGCCGGGGAGAGGGAAGCCCATGCCGAGCTTTCCATGTACCGGGTTATCAGCCACGCCAGCGACTTCGGATTCGGACGGCCAGCCCGGACAGGACCATCGCCCCGAACGGCGGCCTCGTAGGCGTCGTTAAATTCCTTGGTGCCGAACTCGCCCCTAATCCGGGTACGCGGCCCGTGGCCAACGCGGTAGAACCAGACGGTATGCCCGTGCCGGTTCGTCTCTTTTATCAAGCCTGGGGGGCGGGGGCGGGGCATGTCCAAAATCACAGGCGCACCACGCGCTCATTAGC
>CAYLHV010000015.1:0-48992 GCA_964383745.1 uncultured Rickettsiales bacterium
GTGACCCAGATCTATCGAAAGAAATCGAACAAGAAAAAGAAGCAAGCATCCAAGCGAACAAAATCATAGCCAAAAAAATATTCGGCTACGACGATTTCGCAGCCGTAGGAATGAACCTAAACCTAAGAGGCACAGACGCAAAATCCACCGGCGACTGGGACGGAAGCATCGCCTACCGCAACTTAAAACAGAGGATTTGCCCCACAATAGAAGCCACATTCGAGGCAAAAGAGGTGTTCGGAGAAATAAACCGCGACGCCTCAACAGCGGAAAAAATCACCGGCCTAGAATTCGAAGAAATCCGAATCAACCACAGAGAACACAATTTCACCCTCCCAACCTGGGAAGAATTCAAAGACAACATAAAAACCACACTTTCGAAAGGCTGGGAAGAAGCGCTAGGTCTACTCAAAGTTGAGCACCCCATAGAACTACCAGTTGAAGGCCTGCCATGGCTTGTGAATGTACCAAAAATCGAAGTGATTGAGGAAGAAGTTGCCAAAGAGGAAGAGCCCATCAGCGAAACCGAAACCCAGAAATCGGCTAGTGACGAGGGTCGTTTCGTCTACATCCAAGACGGAGACAAGATTGTGGCGGTGGAAGTTGATCATGTGACGAAGCAGAGTTTGATCCCTGGGAATTTCTTTGAGCAGCATAATAAGCAGAAAAAAGGGGAAGTTAGTAAGGATGAAAATTCATATCAAGCGGCCTATTTTAGGGAGCAGATGGCTGAATTTGAGGCAACGTCTAAGGCGTTCGGTATTGTTACGGATAAAGTTGGTAATGTGTTGGGCTATGTGGATCAGGCTACTGGCAAGGTGATTTCTGGCGGTTTTAAAAAGGCTCAAGGATGGCTTGTTGACGGGGTTTCTTATCTGGTTGATCTTCAAATGAAGGAAATTGCTGAAACGTTGGAAATCCTGGTTGGTGAGGAAAATGCTGCTATGGTTTGGGTGTCTGTTGGGAAGACGATAGATGATGCGAAAGAGTTTGCGTCGCCAGTGACTGAGTTCCTTGGCCAGGCATGGTCTGGGTATTATGATAGTTTTACAGATGGTCAGAAGACGTTTTTTGATTTTGCTGGAGGTGTGTCGCAGGCATCTGTGGTGAAAGATGTTGCAAAATCTACGGTGAAAGCTGTTGCTAGTGGGGTTGATAATTTAGTTGAATCTGCTGGTAAGGGTGTGGTAAAGTCTGATAATACAAAGTTTATGAAATTTGGCAATGATGCTGGGATTGATCAATATATTGATAATTTTTACAATAATCCGCTATTTGATAAATCTAGAGTTGGTAGTGCTAGAAAAATTGATCAATATCACGATTTTAGTGAGATTGTAGATAATTATGCTAGTGTTGGGAATAGATTTACCATTCCAACAGAAGGGTCAGGCGGGCAAATTGTGCGATACTCAGAATTAATTCAAATTAAAGGTTCTTTGAATGGAAAATCTGGAATTTTTGAATGGATTGTTGATCAAGGAAAAATTACACATAGATTATTTGTAAAAGATGGGAAAATTACCGGTTACCCTAATCAATTTAGTAGAAGAGGAAAGATTAAGTGAAGCTAAACCTAGTTGATATTTTGATCAAATACAAAATCCTTTCTTTTTATATAGCATCATATGCCTATAAAACATGTTGGATTAATGAAGAAGAGATAGAAGAATATTCAGTATTTGTCGTAGACAAACTAAAATTAGAGAACTCTGATATTATTTCTTTATGTAGTGCAAAATTTATGGAAAGGGATTCTATCCTGGATTTATTAGATAAGCTAGCAAAGGAATATAAAGTTTGTGATAATGAAGAAGAGAAGCTAGTTTTAGTATCATTAATTGCTCTAGATCGTACTTATCAAGATGAAGAAACAAAATTAAATAAGCTTCAAGAATTGTATGCGAGTTTGAATTATCCTGGTATTATGGAGTATTGTAGCATTTATAGAATTGGCGAAAGAAGTGCAATTGAAGAAATGAAATACTTAATCAAATATTTATCGAATAAATTAGGGTTATTTTTATAACTGTATCAAAACTTTAATGAGTTTGTTGGGGGTGCCAATTAGTTGATGAGCTTAATTTGTATGTAGGAATGAACCTAAACCTAAGAGGCACCGACGCAAAATCCACCGGCGACTGGGACGGAAGCATAGCCTATCGCAACTTAAAACAGAGGATTTGCCCCACAATAGAAGCCACATTCGAGGCAAAAGAGGTGTTCGGAGAAATAAACCGCGACGCCTCAACAGCGGAAAAAATCACCGGCCTAGAATTCGAAGAAATCCGAATCAACCACAGAGAACACAATTTCACCCTCCCAACCTGGGAAGAATTCAAAGACAACATAAAAACCACACTTTCGAAAGGCTGGGAAGAAGCGCTAGGTCTACTCAAAGTTGAGCACCCCATAGAACTACCAGTTGAAGGATTACCATGGCTTGTGAATATACCCAAAATTGAAGTGGTTGAGGAAGAAGCTGCCAAAGAAGAGGTTGTCGAAGAAGAAGCGCCTACCAGCGAAGCTGAGCTAAAAATGTGTCTGATAAATCGCGAATTTGTTGACGAGCTGCTTGCCAAATCTAGAGACGAGGCGAAATATAAAGAATTTGTGAAAAAACAATTACAGAAAAGAATCGACCTAAAGTTGCTCAATAAGGCAGCAAATAAAGAAGCGTTCGACCGATACATGAGAGAGGTTTATGAGACTTCTCCCGATGACGGCGCTTCTAGCTATGGCTACGCATTCCAAAGATTTTCCGAATTTATGCAAGATGTGCCTGAGGACAATATTATAGTCACGTGGGCTGTGAGACCCCTGGCCAAAGTCGGTAATGAAATTGTTACGGGAATATTGAATGTAGCAGATACATTTACGCCTGATCTTGATACTTTGATTAGGAATTCGGTTTACGAAAACTTTGAAGGAGCTGGAATTGACGCCGGCTCACAGCAAATAGACGAAATTACTACTCTTGCGGTTAATAATCTAAAAGAAGCAGTGAAATTCACAGAATTCACCCCCACCCCAACCCAGCAATATGGGATGGAGGCTTTAGGTACTGGGCTTGATGCTGTAATTGTCGGAGGTCTTGTGAAGAATTTAGTCGTAAACACAGGAAAAGCAGTGTTTAAAAACACGGTTGCACAAAACTTAGCAAAAACCATCGCCCCAAGCAAACTGCAGAATTTATATTACACAAGAGCAATCACTAAAATCATCGATGACGTGAAATTTAACCCAACACAACCAGTAAGCGAAATCGTCGGCAAAATCTACAGCGAAAGCAACGACCTACAAACCAAACTCCTAGGCGCGAGTGATGACGCGTGGAAAGTTCCAACTACTGGGGTTACCTCGAGTTTCGACGGAGCAAAAATCATCAGAGAAGTCGACCATTTCAAAATCGATTTGCTAAAAAAACAGATTGACGAGAGCGGATTTATCAATAAAATGCTTAGTGTGAGAGAACTTGAGGACAAAGCCATCGGTACGCATGTGATGTCTAGACACGTCGGGAAGGGGGTGGATGATTATGTAGCAAGACATAATGCTGCTGCTAAAAAGTCGGGAGTCTATCATCCAGACGCTTATACAGGGTTTACTGATGAGGTGACGGCTGACTACGTTGTGAGTCGGATTATGGTTGAGAATATGGATGAGATAAATGATTGGTTGAAGTATGGGACATCTCTAACAAAACCATTTTCGTTAGATTTTGGTTTTAAGATTGGTGAAGGTGTTACAAAAGCAGATTATTTAAGTAATATTCATAAAATTAGAGATTTTAATAAAGGTAATGTTGTATTCAAAAGAGCTATCAATGGAAGGTTTGAAAAAGACGGTATTAAATTTGATATATTAACCGCATATCCAATTTTATAAAAAGGTGATTTAATGAACGAAAAAAACTACGAATGCATTCAAAGCTTATTAACGTATTTCATGTATTACACAGTTGATGGTGATGATCCAATTGAGGATGAAGAGGTAATAAAATTGTATGTCGGTGAGGCAACAGAAGATTTAATTGAAACAACCATTCAAGAAGCCAGAGTTCTTCTCAAAGAAGATCCATTTCCAGAGCATTGGATAATAAATACAGCAATGCGAGGTCCGTTTTTGAGCGAGGAGGATATTGAGAAGAGAGAAAAAGGCTTACCATATTACTCGCCCACTCTTCATGAATGGATCGAATGGATGATAGTTGAGCTGGAGAAAGGTCTTGGTGAGAAATATGGGGATAAATAAAATCGGACAAAGAAGAAGCTGCGCGCAAAATTGTTGGGGCGCTTGAGTTTGGGCTGTCAACATCACTTGATGAGATTGCAGCTGTTGCGGGCGTAAGTTTCACCAAAGAAGAGTTGGAGAAATTAATTCAAGACCCCAACCAAGCAATGATCACAGCTGACGAAATTGTTGTCAACATGGGTGGTGTTGTTAAAACTGAAGGGGTGATGTTTAAATATGTCAATGGCATATTCGAATTTGACACACATATTGACAAGCCATTAAAACTAGAAAATTCAAGCCAACGCAAATTCACCGAAGCCAGCCTATATGCAAAATTTGGCATCAGAACCCAATTTGGTAACGCAATCAGAGACACAAAAAGCGCCATTGACACAGAAAGCCAAAATAGTGGCGTAGCAATGATCAATAATGTTTTTGGCATGAATCGCGCCATTGCGTCATGGATGAGTTTCTTCAGAGCCCCAATTCAAGCCGGTCCATGGCTTGAAGCAAGTTTTTCGCAAACTGACAGCGATTCAGGCAGTAGTCAATCAATTGTAAGCAGGTTCGAAGGAGAGAAAATCAACTATTCCGCAAATGAAGCAGATTTTGAAGGAACTCAAATTCACGGAGAAAAAGCCGAATTCAGAGCCAATAAATTCACCATGTCAGCAGCAGCACATGCTTTAGCGGCAAATAGCAAGCATGCAAATGGCAAAATCATTTTCCCCTTGGGAAACATGATCAGCTCCTCGGCGAGTTTAGGTTTTGGGAAATCGAGATATGGCGCCTTAGAAATCATCAATGCCAGAATTGAGATGGGCGATTCGATTTTCATGCAAATTAATGGTGACATAAGATTAAGTGGCGCTAATTTGGAAGCTAACAACATTGAGATTGAAGCGACGAACCTGATTCTGGAATCGCTCCATTCGATGGTAGATAATAACGCAAAAGGTGCTTCAATTTCGCTAGGAGAGTTCCAAGAACTATCCGACATGGTAAAATCTGTTGGTGGGAATTATGCTCGAGGTTCGAAAAACTGGGTGGAGGAAATAGCTAGTATTGTGGGCCATGACAAGGTCAAAATCATCATCAGCGACATTTTAGAAATCACCGGTGCGATCATTTCTCAAGGCGATCCAGATTTATCGAGAGAAATTGAGGAAGAGAAAGAAGCGAGCATTCAAGCGAACAAAATTATAGCCAAGAAAATATTTGGTTATGACGATTTTGCGGCTGTGGGAATGAATCTGAACTTGAGGGGCACTGATGCTAAATCTACGGGAGATTGGGATGGGAGCATAGCCTACCGCAACTTAAAACAGAGGATTTGTCCCACAATAGCAGCCACATTCGAGGCGAAAGAGGTGTTCGGAGAAATACACCGCGACGCCTCAACAGCGGAAAAAATCACCGGCCTAGAATTTGAAGAAATCCGAATTAATCACAGGGAGCATAATTTCACCCTACCAACCTGGGAAGAGTTCAAAGACAACATAAAAACCACACTTTCCCGAGTTTGACAGTTCCGGTCCCAAGATTTGAGCAATAGCAAGGCTTTGCAGGTTTTGGGGTTGTTTTGTGTACACTACAAAAAATAGCGAAAAAACCTCAAACTGTAGTAAATCCTCATCCAATTCTATAGTATGAATTTTCTGAGGATTCTTGAGAGTTAAAAAATATAAATTTAACCTGCAATGTCAGCGTCGGTGTTTTCAGCTGCTTTTCCCAAGCAATCAAAATCATCCATGGTGCAATCTTCTGGTGACAAAGCAGCATCTGAATTTTGGTTGAATAGAGAGGAGAGGCTCTTTGTGATTCCTTTTACGAATATATAGGCAGATGCTAGCCAAAATTTATTTTCGCTTCCTCCTTTGTTCCAGATGAGTTCTGCAATGTCGTAATTACCACTGGAGAGTGCATTGGAGAATGCTTGGTCTAGAACAGTGAAGCCATCTTTTTTGAAATTATAATCCGCTCCATGATTTAGCAGTTCTTTTATCATCTTAATGTTGCTGTCTTCCATGATTGCTAACATCAATGTGTTAATTCCCATTAGTTGAGCGTTAGCATCAGCGCCGCTATTCAGCAGCAATTTTACCATTTCTAAATCCTTATTCATAATTGCAGTGGTTATCATAGGAATCCCCATAAAATTAGAATTGGGATTAGCTCCGTTATTCAGCAGCAATTTTACCATTTCTAAATCCTTATTCATAATTGCAGTGGTTATCATAGGAATCCCCATAAAATTAGAATTGGGATTAGCTCCATTATCCAATAAAACTTTTGCTATGGGTGTGTTTCCTCGCTGAACTGCAACTTTTAATATAGGCATACCCCAATCATCTTCAACATCAGCATTCGCCCCTTTGGATAATAAATGTTGTACACTATTAAAATTACCCATCTTAACCGCAAGCACCAATGCAGTACCTCCTCCTAATTTAGCATTAATATCAACTCCTTTTTGTAATATCTTATCTATAAATTCGGTGTTATCTGCTGCAACTGCGGCAAGTAATCCGGCTTCATATTCTTTTGGTGGTTCAGATGTAGACATTTTTTTTACTCCAGAGATTAATTAAATATTGTAAAAAACGAAATTTCCTTAACTATATATGAAAAAAAACGAAAGTCAATAATATATTTTTTATATAAAACTTAAGGCAAAGTAATAAATTTAAAAGAGACTGGGCATTAACCTACTAATAGCGACAGAAATTAATGCTACTATGTGAAATTTTGTTGTTGACAGGTCTGTTTTATTCTGTATAATCTCTTTGGTATAGACTTCTTGAAGATAAATTCTGTTGTAAAATTTTGACACGTTAAATTTGTATATCAAATTTAATGCTGCCGTGAATAAGCCTAACATGCTTGTTAAGAAGTCTATACCATTGTTCTAGGGTTTAAATTTCTGAATAACCTGCTTCTTCTCCTAAACAAACTGTGAATTTTTCTTGTAAACATCCGGCTAGGAAATCAAGGTCAGTGTCATCATCTTGGCGTGTGTACCAGTCTTCAAATAACATTTTTGTTACAAGTTCTTTTGATGCAGCATTTATATAATCAGCATTAGTAGGAATATCTGCTCCTTTCTGAATTAGAAATTCTACAATTTCTTTGTGTACTTCTTTGCTTGCAAGGTAGATTGTGTTTCTTTTTCCAGAGCATTTTATTAAATTCTCCAATTTATACAATCCGTATTTGCTGTAAAATTTTGTGGTGATCCAGAGTTATTTTTCCTATGGAAGGCAACATAACACTGGTTTGCCACGCCTTTGGCTCGCAATGACGAATGGTTAAATTTTTAACTGCATATAAACATTGTTTATTTTTGTCAAGGATTGTTTTTTTTATTTTCATTGAAGGCATTGATTATTTTTTGGATTTTTTGTTTTTTTATAGGATCCGTCTCTGATTTTAGTGAGTTTTCTAAATTTGTGAGTTCTGCTTCGATTTTTTTAAATAGTTCTTTTTCCGAAGGTTTTTCCTCAATTTTTTTAACGAATTCTTTCTCCGAGGAAGGGTTTTGCTCATTTTTTTCAGAATTTTGTGCATTTGGCAGAAGGTCTATTTCTGCTTTTACTAGATTTTGTAGTTCTTTTTTATTTTTTAGATTTTGCTTGACATTTGATTCGATATCTTTTTGATTTTTAATTAATTCTTTCAAAAATTTCATGCATTTTAAAGGGTCATTGACAATTGCAAACCATGGGTCTTGTGGGTCAAGTTTGCTTTTGTTTTCAAATTTCTCTTTAAATAAAGCAATTGATGCATTATTTATTTGATATAGCATTTCGCTGCTTGGGTCGGCGAAATAGCTGATTACGCTTTTGATGAGTGAAGATTCTTGTTCCATTTTTAACTTCTCCTATATGATTGATAATATTTGTTTAGAAGTTCATTATAACATTGTAGAGTTTGTTTGTCAAGTGAAAAATGATATATGGTCCAAAATTTAAATATTAATGCTTGATTTTCGTTTTTTTTTATATTAAACTTCTGGGAAACAATTTATTTAGAAGGTATATAAAATGAAAAAAGAAGATTTATTTTTTGCGATTCTTGAAAATGATGTGGCGAAGGTTAAAGTTTTGCTGGAAAATGGAGTAAGTGCTAATGTTAGTGATCTGGAAGAAAAAACTGCTTTGATGCATGCGGAGTCTGAGGAAATTATAATGTTGTTGATGCAAAATGAGGCGGATATTCGTGCTAGGGATAGGCATGGAAGGACTGCTTTGATGCATGCGGCTCTGATGGGGCGGCGTTCGGGTGTTACGAGGATGTTGATTACATGCGGTGCAACAGTGAATGCTAAGGATTCTAATGGAATGACTGCTTTGATGCATGCTGCCGATCAAGGACATGCAAAAATTGTGAGAATTTTGCTGCAAAATGGCGCAAATGTTAATGTTATATCTGATGGTGCATTGAGTGCATTGGTGCGTGCTGCTCATAATGGTCATTTAGATGTTGTGAGAATGTTGTTGGAAAATGGAGCGGATGTTAATCATGCAATGACAATGTTTTATGCGGGTACTCTTAATGATGAAGAGAATAAATTTATGGCGAGTATTTTGGATAAATGGTTAATTACGGTGGCCTTGGGATCGCAAAGGGAATTGACAAGTCAAGAGAAAACTTTGATTCAGGAGCAGGAAAAGAGAGATTGGTTTATAGGTCAGGAAATTAAATTTCAGGCTTCTTTGAATAATCGGATTTTGTTGCATGTGATTGCTCATGCTGAGAAGAGCATTGAGAGATGGCTGGATTTGGATTATAGGAATGGAAATGTTGACGCTCCTGAGACTAATGCTGCTTTTAAAGGGGCATATAAAAGAATTTCCAATGAGTTTGCGACAGAGCATTTTTGCGCTCTGGAAGTCAGGAGGTTTGAAAATAAGATTGGATATCGCAAGATTAAAAAGAAATATTTTGAGATTAGCCCTAATATTGCGTGTTTTAGTGCCTCCATCTCAGATGCAAATTTGAGTAATATAGAAGATTCTTGCCGGAGGATTTCTGAGATTTTGAGTGATGAAGAGCTTTCTTTGAGTGATGTTCAGTTTGCCTTGGATTTTATTAATTTTGATTATCTTCAAAGCGTTCAGAATTCTGAATTTTATAGTAATGTTGAATGGATGAGATGTCCTAGTTTCGTGGCGCTTTTGGAGCAGGAGAAAGCTGCGGAAAAGGGGCTTTTGGAAAAAATGGTTGAAAAATCTGGGGTGGAAATATGTAGTTCTGCGACTGAGGAGGGGTTTGTGGAAAGAGTGAAACGAAAAGAGGCTTTTTCTAGAGGCTGTATGGAACGTTAAATTCCATTTGCTGTAAAATTTTGTTGTGATCTAGTGTTATTTTTCCTATGGAATGTAATATAGCGCTGGATTGCCGCGCCTTTGGCTCGCAGGTGGTGGGGGTTGTTAAATCTTTAAATCTTATCCGATTTTTATATGATTTCAGCTATAATGCGATGAAAGGGAGTGTAGGGCTGCTTTTACTCGAGCATTGGGACATGTGTTTTTCCAAATTTTGCTATTTCAGATAGGGATATGTGGTCTTCTTTTAAGAGATGCCTTAAGCTTTCATATTCGCCTAGGTCTATATTTTTTAAATTTCTATATTTCATGTCTAGGATATGGATCAATAAATTTGTATCTTTAGTGTAATCAATATGCAAATCTCCGATATATATGATTTTTCCAGGTTCTACTATGAAGTCAGTGAATATGTAGGGTATAGTTGATGCTGGTGAGCTTAGAGTGCTACGATGATTTGATAGCATACCCCCTAGTTCGGCGTGAAAATGATAAAGATTATATACACCAGGTTTTAAAAATCTCACGTTATGATTAAAGTCAAAAATATAATATTCGGTTTTATCGGTGTTACTATTCATAAGATACCAACCAGCTTCGCAATCATCTGTAGTAATTTTTGATGTAAATAACACAACATCATTATATTTAATTTTACATCCGCTTACAACTGCGCCAACTTTGCCATCGGCAAAATTTTTCAGATTTACATCTGGAGAAAGCATCGGAACTCCTCTTCCTCCGCAAGAAGTTAATAATGTCATGAATGAAAAAAGCATTGCTGCTGCGCTATTTTTAAATTTCATTTTTTCCTCCTTTATGTGTCTTTTTATTGGTTGATTGAGGGTTTAACAATCTTTGCATTGCTTCAGCTTTGTTTGTGAATTTTATTTGTGTTTCTGTCATTTTTCCTAATAATTCTGGGAAATTTTGTTCCATATATTTTTCAGCCATTTGGAAATTATTAACATATTTTAAAGAATCTAGAATGTTGTTACCTTCAATGAAATTAGCATCCATCTCACCGATATAGATGACATCACCAGGTTTTAAGGTGATTTTTTTAAAGATGGATAAGGCATAGGGCTGTTTTACATATTTAGCAAAATTTTCATATTGTTGATATTTCACAAATTCATATTCTCCTGGGTTTACGAATTTAATCTGTAAATTGTTTGTAAAGAGCATTTGGTCGGAATTTGACTGCCATGTGGTTGTGCATGAGTGTAGTTTTGGGGAATCACCAAAACGGACTTTGCAGCCGGAAATTACGGCAGCTAGATTTTGCTCATGATAGTCTTGTATGGTTTTTCCTGCGCATGAACTGCAGAGAAATGCTATGGTAATTAACAGTAGTTTATAATATGACATGAATTTGCACCTACATATGGTTGTGTATTTGCGTATTGTATCACGTGTTGAAAAAAATGCAAGCTAAAGATGTGGTCCAGAAGATTGGTTTTATTATGTTGATTTTTAAGGATTTATGTGCGATGGCTGCGAGGACGAACATGATTAAGGCTGGGTAGAAAATTGAGAGGGCTTTTGCGATGTAGAATGAAAGAACCTTAAAGCCGGAGAGGGACACTAGGAAAGTGGCGATTAATGTTACGATTAGTGATTTTCTTCGGGAAAATGTTATGCCCAATTTTTTCTTGCAAATGTCGTGACTCAGGAAATCAGCGAAAAGTGCAGTTAAAATGATGATGGTGGTTAAGCAGGCAAAGGCGATTGTGATGCTTACGACGATTTTAGCATGTTTTCCAAGAACATGGCCGGCAATCACGGAAATATATTGCTCTGGATTTGTTTCGGTTAGAATATAGGAGAATTTTGCACCACAATAAACCAGGGCAAAATAGAAAATTGCTAGTAGAAAAGCGCCAAGGAAGCTTGAAAGAATGGCTATTTTGAAAATGCGTCTATTACTCATTTCGTCAGTGGTGGAATGGTTTTTGATGAATTTAAAAATGGCTGAAGAAAAGAAAAAAGAGGCAAGCAAATCCATGGTTTGATAGCCTTCATTTACGCCAATTAGGAAATTCTCGAAGTCAGTTTTGTCTGAAATTGCTGGAGAACCGTCTTTTAAAAAAGCTGCTAGAATGATGGTTAAAAGAGAGATGATTAGCCATGGCGTGAGATATTTGCTGATGACTTCAATGATGCTGGCTTTGTTCCAGCAGAAAAAGCCAATTAGGCTGCAAAAAAGAATGCTGAAAATTGGAAAGGAGAAATTTGGGAAAACTAGCTGCACACCGCCAAATGCAACCAAAACACAACGAGGCCCAACGCCAAATGGGCCAAGCAAAAGCAACATTGCTGCAGTGACGATGAAGGCGGTTTTTGGGCCTAATGTTGCAAAAAATTTTCTGCGACTGCCGCTATATAGATTCATGCCAACTAGGCCGAGTAGGGGGACGATTATTCCAGTTAGGAGAAGCCCTAAAGTGGCTATGGGGAAAGAATCTAGGCTTGTTGCGCCGATTTTAATTGGGAAAACTAAATTACCTGATCCAAAAAAAATTGAAAACATGGCAATGCCGGCAGTGAGAATGAGCTTGAATGATTTCGATTTTATGTTCATGTGGATAAAGTCTCCAAAAGCCCGCTGTTGAACAAAATGCAAGCAATGCAAGTCATCCAGAAAACTGGTTTGATGACGTTAATGTTAATGAGTTTGTTTGCAATGCTTGCAATGACAAACATGATTAACGCTGGGTAGAAAATTGAAAGCACTGTTGCAATGTAGAATGAGAGGGCTTTAAAGCCAGAAAGTGACACTAAGAAAGTTATGATTAATGTGATGATGATGGATGTGTGTCTTGGTAGTTTTTTGTTGAATTTTTTTTGCATGATGTCATAGCTCAAAAATTCTGCAAAAAGTGAGGTTAGAATTATGATGGTGGTCAAGCAGGCAAGGGCGATGGTGGTGGCGGTGATGAATTTCGCGCCAGAGCCAAGAACGTGACCGGAGATTAATAAAATGAATTCTTCGGGGTTTGCATTTTCTAAAATGGGAGAGTGTTTTGCGCCAGAATAGATGAGGCCGACATAGAAAAAGCAGAGTAAAGACACGCCAATTAGGCTTGAAGCACAGGCATATTTTACAATAGTTGATTCACTGTTATTTTCTTTTATGTGAGATTCTAAAAATTTTATGATGGCGGTTGAGAAAAAGAAAGAAGCCAGTAAATCCATGGTTTGATAGCCGGTGAAAAGGCCGTAATTAAAGGAATCTTTGATCGATTCGTTGGAATTTGGGATTTGGTCGGGGCTTAAAATGCTGGCAATGAAAATTGCTAAAAGTGAGAAAATTAGCCAAGGTGTGAGGTAGGTGCCAATGATTTTAACGATTTTATTTTGCTTCCAGCAAAGAGCGCCAATTAAAATGCAGGAAAAAAAACTGAAGACTCCCAAGGTCAAATCTGGAAAAATGTTTTTAAAGCCGCCAAAAGCAACCATGATGCAGCGAGCGCTTACACCAAATGGTCCCATTAGTGAAAGCATGGCGAAGACGAGAATGAAAGAAGTTTTTTTTCCAAGAAGATTGAAAAATTGCTCTCTTTTGCCATTATAAAGCGCCATGCTGATTAAGCCGAGAAATGGCACAATGATTCCTGTGAGAATGAGGCCAAGCAAAGCAAAGCCAAAATTAGAATTTGTTTGGACGCCAACTTGAATTGGAAATAATAAATTACCAGATCCAAAAAACATTGAAAACATGGCGATTCCGGCCGTTATGGCAACTTTGTAACATTTCATTCTCAGCACTCTTTTTAGTCTTGCGATATATAAATTAAACTATTGAGCATAGTGAAAAATTAGGATGTAGTCAAGCAGTAAAACAATTTTTTCTCAAAAACTATAGCTAAGATCACAAAAAAAGGTTGTAGAATTGGACTATAATTTTTACACCTATTTGCTGTAAAATTTTGTGGTGATTCAGTGTTGTTTTTCCTATGGAATGCAACATAACACTGGTTTGCCGCGCTGGCGCTCGCAATGACGGAGATTGTTAAATTTTTATCCAATTTCATGATCTTTTTATATAATCTTAGCTATGTAGCAATTAATCATCAAAATAACTAATTTGCTCAGGCTGTAATAAGCTGTTAATCAAGGTTTGTAAATGTCTTGGATTTTCTTTTCTGGCAATTGAAATCACAGATTTCATGTAAATCTCGTGACTTAAAGCTATTTCGCGAGAATTTCTCTCAATTTTTGTCGAGAGAGGGAAAAACACCACATAGGACATGATGGCGCCGTAGAAAGTTGTCAGAAGTGCTAAAGCCATTGAAGGTCCAATTTTTTCTAGGTCACTTAAATTTGAAAGCATTTGCACCAAGCCAATTAATGTTCCAATCAAACCCATTGCTGGTGCAATTTCACCTGATTTTCTTAAAATGGAAATTAATTTTAAATGCCAGGCTGAGGTTGAATTAATATCTTGAGTGAGAATTTTTTCAATTTCTTCTGGCGTTGCCCCGTCCACCAGCAATTCTGTTGCTTTGCGTAAAAAATCGGTTTTTGGACGGCGATTTACCCATTGTTCAAGTTCTAAAATGTTTGAAGAAGCTTTTCGGGCAAATTCAGACATTCGCAAAGAATTTTGTGCAGCTTTCATTGGAGGTTCCATTTTCCAAATCACTAATTCTAACATTTTTAGGTGGATTTTGAAAATGTCACTCACAGAAAAACAAGCTGAAGTGATGAGAAAAGTTCCAACCACCACAATTAAAAAAGAGTTGAGATCAAGGAAAGCTGTGAAACTTCCTCCCATGAAAATTGCAAAATAAATCACCATTAGAACAAGTGTAATTGACAAAATTGTTGAAATGTCGATCTGTTTTTGATACATGATTCTACCTACTTACTAGAGGTTTGGCTTTTAACTAATTCGGTTAATGTGACGCCAATTTTATTTTCCACAATCACAACCTCGCCTTTGGCAACCAGGCGTCCATTAACCAGAACGTCAATGGCTTCTCCAACTGAATGATCAAGTTCAACCACAGCACCTTTGCCTAGTTTCAGAAGTTGATTAATTGGCATTTTGGCTCTTCCAAGCACCACGGAAATTTCAACTGGAATGTCGTAAACTGTTTCTAGATCAATGTCGGAAGAAGACATTTCTTCAGTCATGGTTTCGTCTTTATTAGTCATTATTTATTCTCCATTAAAGTTAAAAATTATTTCGCAATTTGTTTCTCAAGAATTTGCTCAATTTGTCTGCAAATGTCGGAGGCTCTATGCTCAATTTTGCCTTTGTCAAATTCAATTGCAAAATCAAACTCTCCTAAATCTCTTGATTTTATTAAAGAAATTCGCTGGTCTAAATTTTTGGAAAAACTCTTCTCAAATTCTTTTAAAGTTTTTTCATTCAATCTGATTAACAGAGATTCTGATTCTAAATTCAGCATTTTCAAAGATTCGGAAATTAGATTTTCCATTTGTTTCAGTTTTTCTTCATCTGTTGAAAGTGAGATTTTTCCAGCAATTGATAGAATTAAATTTTTTGTTTCATTGGAAATTTCAGCTGTGATTTTATCAAGTTTTGAGAAAATTTTTGACATTTCACTTTCTAGATTTTGTGCTAGATTTGCTAAATTTTCTGTTTGCAGATTATTCTCAATTTGTTCTTGCAGGCGTTGCTGCAGGTCATCATTTTCTTTTTTTAGGTCTTGAAGATTTGTTTCATATTTTAGAATTTGTTGTTGTTTTTCTTCGATGATTTCGTTAACTTGCTTGATTTTTTTCTCTAATTCAACTTGATCTGATTCAAGTGGAAGAGGTGCTTCTTTTGAAGGGGCGTCAATTTCTCCTGAAAGTTCAAAATTTGCTTTCGGGCCATCACCGTTTTTAGCAATGAAAGATTTGAAAATGAATTTCTCAATTGCTGAAGATTCATCAGTGATTTTTGGCTGATTCATTTTTGCGGATTGATCAAAATAAATAATTTTATTTTCCATTTAAGTCTCTAATAAACTAATTCGTCTTCATTATCACCTGAAGAAATGATGATGATTTCTTTTTCTGCCAGTTCTTTTGCTTGTTTCACAATTGAGCTTTGCGCTTCGTCGACATCTTTCATTCTGATTGGTCCCATTGCTTCCATGTCTTCTTTTAAGATTTTAGCAGCACGTTGTGACATTGAATCGAGGAATATGTTGCGAAGAGTTTCATTGGCTCCTTTCAAAGCAATTGGTAGTTTGTTTTTATCAACCACTTTGAGAATTTCCTGAATGCCAGCTTGGTCAACTTTTTGCAAATCATCAAATGTGAACATGAGGCTTTTGATTCTTTCAGCACTTTCTGGAACTTTGGCCTCAAACATTGACATGAATTTTGCTTCGCTTTGTCTGTCAAAAGAGTTGAAAATCTCAGCAATCATCTCAGTTGTGTCAGTTTTTTGTGTTTTTGTGATGTTGTTGATGAATTCTTTTTTTAGAATTTTCTCAACATTATCAATGACTTCTTTTTTTACAGTGTCCAAATAGAGCATTCTGGTCATGATCTCGAAACTGAAGGATTCTGGCAGTGAGGAAAGAACTTTTGCTGCATGTGTAGGTGAAATTTTTGACATGATCATGGCGGCAGTTTGGGGGTTTTCATTTCTTAAATAGGCTGCCAGCAAATCTTCGCTGACATTGCCTAATTTATCCCAAGTGTTACGACCTGCAGGGCCTCTTATGTCTTCGAGAATTGCATTTACCTTATCTTTCCCAATGACTCTGCCAAGCAGTTTTTCTGTTGTGTCAATATTTCCATTAAATGACAAAGCATTGCTCATTTCTTTAGTGAATTCATCAATCACAAATTCAATGACTTCTTGTTTAACAACGCCAAGGCTGGACATTGCTTGAGAAATTTCTTTAATTTCTTCTTCTGACAGTAACTCAAAAATCTTTGATGCATGTTCCTCTTCCACGGAAAGCAGAATTATTGCACATTTTTCTGCTCCTGAAAGTTTTTTTGCATGTTCTTCGATGATTCCAATCATTCTTCATTCCTCATCAATGGTTTGTGCCAAGCCAATTTCTCAAAGCTGTGGCTGATTCTTGTGGATAGCGGCTGATGATTTCGTTAATTGAGCGATATTGTGGAGAGCTCTTGAAAGATTGTTCGATTTTCGAAATTTCGGCCATTGTCTCTTGTTCAACAATTTCTTCTAAATTACTAACATCAGTTCTGACTTCTTTGTTGAATATTTCATAGGACTCAACTTCTTCCGCGTCATCTTGGTTGACTTCGAAAGCTCTGACCACAATTGGTCTGACAATCAAAACTAACACCAAAACCACCACGCAGCCAATTACGAAAGTTTGAATGATGCTTGGAAGCTGAGCTTTGACCCAGTCCCATTCTCCTTCTTTTTTGAGGGAGTCCATGTCAATGGAGAATTGCATGTTCACCACTTCAATTTTGTCATCACGCTTGGCGTCAAATCCGACAGCTGATTTCACTAATGTTGCTAATTGTTGCAGCTCTTCTTGTGAACGTGGCTGATAGGAGAAGGTTCCAGTTGCTTTATCTTCAACGTAATTTCCATCAACCAACACCGCAATTGACAGTCTTTTCACAGTGCCGGTCTCGCTAATGTGGTTTTTTACAATTTTAGTAATCTCATAATTCGTGGTTTCATCGGTCCGGGAAACTGTGTTGGAATTTATGCTGGAATCTGCCGTGGCATTTGGGTTGGGTAAATTATTTTGCACGGTAACATTATTGTTATTATCATTTTCCTGTGATTGTTCTTTTTCTTCAATGGTTTGAGTTGATCTAACCACTTGTCCAGCTGGGTCATATATTTCAGAATTAGTGACAATTCGGTCAAAGTTTAAATCTGCAGAGACTTCGGCTTTGACTTTTCCATAACCCACTGATTTCTCTAGCAAAGATTCGATGATTTCTTTAATACGCATTTCATAGGAAATTCGGAATTCTTCGCTTGTTGAAGCAATTGTGCCTGGGTCATTTTCATCTCTTGCGCCGAGTTTCAAAGAGCGTCCAGTTGTGTCGACAATGGTGATGTTTTTGACTTCTAAAGAAGGAACAGCGGTTGCAACTAAATGGGTGATGCCGTCAATTTGAGATTTATTTAAAGTTTTTTGTCCTTTCATTTCAAGGATGACTGAGGCGGTTGGGTTTCTTTTTTCGCTGCTAAAAAGTTCTCTTTTTGGGAGAACTAAGTGAACTCTTGCACTTTTTATGTTAACAAAAGTTGAAATTGTTCTTGCAATTTCTCCTTCAAGTGCACGAATCATGTTGACATTTTGTATGAATTGCGAAGTTCCTAACGTTTCGGACTCGTTAAAAATTTCATAGCCAACGATGGAACCTTTGGAAGGAATGCCTTCTTGGGCAAATTCCATTCTGAGTTTTAGAATTTTTTCACTAGGCACAAGAATTTCTTTTCCTTGCATTTGCAGTTCATAGCTAATGTTCCTGCTTTCCAAACCCTCAATGATGCGGTTACTATCTTCAATTTCGAGGTTGGAATAGAGCACCCTCATTTCCCCTGGAGCGTTTGAAAAATAGAAAATGATGACAGAAATCACCATTGCCAGAAAAACACTTCCGCTTAGAATGATTTTTGTCGAGCTGACATCTTTAAAAATTTTTAGAAAAGAATCCATTGGCTCCATTCCTTAAGGTTCATATATTGCTTTACATACGAAGCTTTTAGCGTTATAATAAGGCCATTATATATTACAAAAATTGATTTGACAGAGAAAACTCAATTAATAGTTAAAAATCTCAATCCTTAGTTACAAAAATATGACAATAAAGCAAGAAAAATTTTTTGAACCACAAATTAGAAGAATTTTGGTCAATGATTTCAATCCTTCAAAGCTTGAAATTAAAGACATGAGCCATCAACATCACGGGCATGATGGATATGATGAGCGTGGGAGCCATTTTTTGATTGAAATTGAAAGTGAGAAATTTAAAGATCTCACCATGGTGAATAAGCATAGATTGATCAAAAATAGTTTAAAAGAATGTTTTGAGAATGGTTTGCACTCAATTTCAATAATTTAAGAGAATGATGAAAATGGATAAAAAAAAGAAACCTGCCGGTCGTGCGCTTTTTGTGAAGGTGAAAACGGCAAGAGGCAGAAAAAATTCTTCCACTCAATGGTTGCAAAGGCAATTTAATGACCCTTATGTGCATTTAGCCCAAAAAGAGGGTTACCGTTCTCGTGCGGCTTATAAACTCATTGAAATTAACGAGAAATTTCAGATTATTAATCCGGAATCAGTCGTGATTGATTTGGGTTGCACTCCTGGCGGCTGGTCTCAAGTTGTGGCGGGCATCATTAATGAAAAAGGCAAGCTTTTAAGCATTGATTTGAATGAAATGGATGAAATTCCTAATTGCACTTTTCTACAAATGGATTTCATGTCTGAAGAAGCGCAAACAAAAATTAAAGAAAGTTTGAATGGTCAAAAGGCTGATTTAGTGATGAGTGACATGGCAGCACCTGCATGTGGCCACCCTCCAACAGATCACATTAGGATCATGGATTTATGTGAAACTGCTTTTAATTTTGCAATTCAGAATCTTAATTTAGATGGCTGTTTCGTGGCAAAAATCTTGCAAGGTGGCACGGAAAATCAGCTGCTCATTAAAATGAAAAAAGCATTTGCTAAAGTGAAGCATTTTAAACCAAATTCAAGCCGAAAAGATTCTTCTGAGTCCTATGTGATTGCGAAAGGTTTTCGTGGGTGATGATTTAGCGTTGGAAAGTGTAAATTCCCCATTCATCTTGTTATTTCGCTTGAGTTTTTTGTGTATTTATTTATTAATTCTATGGTTTTTTTGATGTCATTGTCTAGTGCTAATAATACTTTTGGTGGGATGGCTTCTGGGTCTGGTTCGTTGGGTATTTTTGCGTTTGCGCTTAGTGATCTGAAGATTACTTCGTCGAGGTCACCTCTTGAATCTTTGGTAAGATGATGTCTTCTGGGGCGGGGGGTTAGGGCGTCGCGCCAGTAGGTGCTTTCTGCTGCTGAGATTTCTTCTTGATCATCTGGGTCGATGGTGGAATCCATGTCGTCGTCGCTGAGGCTTATGGTGCTTGGGTCGCGGAAGAAGCTGAATTTATCTAAAGTTTCCTCGCTGATTTTGCATGTTTCTATGATTCTGTTGATCTCATCAATATGCTTAGGATTCTCTGGGGAGAGCAGGTGTTTCCTGCTGCTGACGGCCATGTATGAGTCGCTGAATTTGCCGGGGAGTCGTTCTTTCTCTGGGAGTTTTTTAATTCTCCAAACTCCTCTAATGTAGCCCTTATAGAATGTAAAGCAATCTTCGATCATTTCAGCATCATTTCGTCCCAGAGCAACTTCTGTGTTGGTAATGTTTCCTAGGATTTTAAAGACATCATGGTTTTTGACGAAATGAATTACATCGGTAATATATATTCTTAAGACTTCAGCCCAAAATGGATGTGATGTATAGTCATCTTTATTCACACTCTCTAGATTAAAATTATTGCGTAATTCTTCAAATTGCTTTAAATCTTGCGTTATGATTCTATTTTCGGTGTCTTTTTCTGCAAAATCTAGCCTTTCATGATGTTTGTCCAATAGCTGAATGAAGCTTCTAGCAAAAGGGCGCATATAGTGATCGTTGTTTGTGAAGCAAAACATGAAATTTAGAGTGTTGAGAGAAGTTCCTAGAGATGTATTTCTAATTGAGAAATATTCTTCCAGTGTGTCGTTCAAAGTTGGTAAGAACATTGTGATTTGGGTTCTTAGCATGTTCGTCTTTTGATCTCGACTCCATTCACGGGGGCAATAATATTTCTCCTCATCCCCAAATTCATAGTTTCTTTTCTCAATTTCCTTTGCTAATCTTTCTGCGATTTTATCTACAACAGTATTTCTTGTTGAGAATAAAAATGATTGTGCTTCGGGGTCGAAATCTAAATCTTGCTTTGTTAAAAATTTTAGTTTCATATTTTTTCTCCTTCAAATTAGCTATCTTCGTTGGCTTGAACTTGCTGCCTTTTGGTTTGAGCTGGCTGTAAGGTCTTGTTCATTTGATTTTTTGGGTATAACTAAATCCGGCGAAATTAATTGTGCATAGTCTATTAGTTGCGTACTTTCATCTAACAATTTTTTGAAATCCTTGACACCACTATTTAAACCTTTCCCTAACTTTTCAATTTGCGTTTTTCTCCAATTTTCAAAGATGGTTCCTGTTTGAATGCTTAGCTCTAACATTTCTTCAACGTTCTCTTTGTCTTTATCTGACATTTCATAGCCTAAATTCTTAATGAGTTTTACATATTCTTTGTCAGTTTTAAATCGTTCAGACACATCTGCGTGAAGGAAAGTGCCCCAAGCATAGGCTAGGCAAGGAGAGGATTCTAACTCAGAGATCATCAACATTTGATTTTGGATTTTTTCATTTAATGTGAAACTGTAAAATTCCTTAAAAAGCTTTGTGAGAGCTTTTTTCTCGAAAAGTTTTGGTGCCAATCTTGAAAATTCTGCAGCTAGATTCTCAGGCGTTGTGCTGTAGTCTATGTCAGCATTATCATCTGATTCCACAGCTGGAAGATCTGTCATTTGGTCTCTGAATTTAACGACATAATTCATCATCTTGAGTTCAAAGAATTTAAAAAGTCTATTGAGATGTTCATTGAATTCACTGGCTTCTTTTTCCGTATTTTTAGGGAAATTTTTAATTATCCTCTCAATCAAGGCCTCTTTAGATTTTTTATAACTCTTTTTTCCTCCTTCTATTATATCAGTAATTTTTTTCCAATCAATCTCTTTGTCTCTTTTTGTCAAAGCTCTAAAGGTTGGTTTATTGTTGGAAGGTAGATTATATTCACTATTATCATCATAGTCAAAAGGGTTTATTAAGAATTTTGATGGTTCTTCTTTTGCCAAAATCCAGTTCCATTTTGGGTTTACTCTTAAAGGATAGCCGATTTTGCGTAGTAGATTAAACAGGAACATGATTTGTGTTTCGCCGTGTAATTTAAGTGCAAAACCTTTAAGTTTAGAGCTGCTTAATTTGGAATCTTGAGCTTCGTCAAATTCGCTGAAATCAAAGCCTTTTTCTTGGGGGAATTTTGCGATGAGCTTCCTTGCTACATAATTTTTAATATTTATGTTTGGAATTAACACGGGGTAGGAGTCGTCATCTAAGAATGGTTCAGGGTTTGGGTTGCCAATTTCTGCTGCATGGTTGGTTCCAGAATTTGTGTCAGATTTTTGTGTGACTTTTAAAGCTCTTTCAAGGTCTGTGATGGCGCCAAGATCTAGAAAATATTGTCTGGTGGAAAATTCTTTATTTTTCTTGATTTCATGGGACGCAATAATATTTGCTTTGAGTTCGGAAACTGATATGTTTCTTGTTAATAATTCTCTGTCAATTTCAACCACGAATTTACTAGTGTTAGCAATGGGCATTAATTTTTGCCCTGACGATGAAAGTTCGTCATAATCTGCTGTGATTATTTGGTTCTTAGGTCTGAAAACAGTTTTGCCATTTATGAGCTCAAAGTGGAATTTAACATAGGCGAGCACTTCGACTTTTGTTGCGTTCAATTTTTCCGCAGCTTCTTGCAGTGTTGAGCTTCTTGAAAAGCTTTTATGTTTGGAGTTTAGAAAGAAAAATTCTCCTTTGATCTTAATTGCAAAAATAGGTCTATTACGCTCTTCTCCGGTTGAGAGGATTTCGGCGGTTACGTTTAAGGGAATTTTCATCTCTTTCTTGTCTAAAATAGAATAAATCATATTCTTGTGTGACATCTTTTTCATCATGAGAGATTTCATATCTCAAAATTATTTTATCACCTCTCTTTATGTGACTCTCTTTAATGTTTACAATTTTTTGAACTGCTTTACAAGGTTTGTAATCACGATGTTTCTCTAAGAATGCTTTACTTTTCTCCTCAGTGTCAACTTCTGCAGCCAAAATTTTCAGTTTTTCTTCTTCGCTGCTTTTCCAAAGTTGCTCTGTTACTTCATCATAATAATGTTTATAATCTGGCTTTTCTGTTGCTGTTTCTTTTTCAAAAAGCTTGCTTAATCTTGGGTCTAGAGGAACTTCCCCTGCGATTGGGCCGAAATTAGATGATTTTCCTTTAACGTTAATGCCTTTCCCCTCATGTGTGCCAAGGTCTATTTTGCTGCCAGCGTTTTTGTTGATTGGTCTGTAGAAAGAAATGTAGTTATTTGATTGCGCTGAGTTAAGCAACACCACTAGATCTTTTCCTGCAAAACCGAATGGATTTTGTCTTAAAGAGACGCCTTCATTAGCTCTCATCTTGATGAACTCTGCCTCATGCTCGCTTTCAGCGCTGTCCATTTCTTCTTCAATTTCAATGAAGTCAGTTATTTTTTCTTTTGACATTTTTTACCTTCTGATAATTCATTAAACGCTAACATTCTATCATATAAGGTCTCTGGGATAGATATTCAAGATGTTGTTGGTGGTTTTTTATAAAAAATATTTAATTTATATATCTTGGGGGTGTAGTGATTGTTGTAAATCAACAACCTTTTTTTATTTGGGTTGCGTTGTGTTTGAGGGGGAAATAATGATGGATTGCTGTGTTTGCGGGTGGTGGAAGTTGGGGGGGTTTGGGGGGAAAACAAGAGTGGTGGAGATGAGCGGGATCGAACCGCTGACATCCTGCTTGCAAAGCAGGTGCTCTACCAACTGAGCTACATCCCCTTGTTTTTAAGAAGCGCATTCACGCTTTAGATTCATTTATAAACCTTCTGAAAACAACTGTCAAGCAAAAAAATGCATTATTTATTGAATTTTTCGTCTAATTTTAAATTTAGCTGAAGGACATTGATGCGATCATTTCCTAAAATGCCTAAAAACTTATGCTCAATAAGGCTTTCAATTAAGATTGATAGATCAGCATGCTTGATGTTGCGGGCTTTTGCAATTCGATCAATTTGTGAAAAAGCGTTTTTTGGTGAAATATGTGGATCAAGGCCGCTGGCTGAACTCATCAGCTGGTCGGCAATTAGTTCGCCCCCATTTCCTGCAAGCCTTTCTTTTACATTTTTTTGGAATTCTTTACTGGCTGGGTGAAGTTTTGAGCTGGAGCCTTTTAGAGAATCATACCCAGAAGCAGAGGGGCGAGAATGGAAATATTTTTCTTGTGTAAAATTTTGTCCAATCAATTCAGAGCCAACTATCTTGCCATTCACAGCTATGAGGCTTCCATTAGCTTCGTGATGAAAAAAAACTTGCCCAAAAAGCCAAATGAAGCCAGGGTAAATCACAGAGCAAACGATGATCATGAAAAACATTATTTTGGCGGAGATGATAAAATTTTCTTTAAAAGCTGACATAGTTTCCAATTAATATATCTAAAATTTTAATTATCAGCACTGGTGTGAAAATGCCAATGCTGCCGTAAATCATCAAATTTTTTGAAAAAGTTTTTGCATTATTTTGCGCCTTAAATTTATCAAAATAAAAAATTCTTGGCAGAAACATGATGATTGACAAAATGTTATAAATGAGTCCAGAGATGATTACATTATTAGGGGAGGAGAAATTCAGAATGTTTAAAATGTCTAGCTCTGGGAAGATGGATTGACAAAGAGCGATGGTCATGACGTAAAATTTCGTGATGTCGCTTGCTAGGCTGAAAAATGTTAAATTTCCCCTGATTGAAGTGGTTTGTTGGCATGAGGTGATTAATTCTAGAATTTTGCTCGGATTGTCGTTTAGAAACACAATGTCGGAGGCTTCGAAAACTTTTTTTCCAGCTGAATTCATTGAAATTCCAAGGTCTGCCTCCAAAATTGCAGGCAAATCTCCAATGCTGTCTCCCATCATTGCTGTGACTTTTCCGCGGTCATTATAGGTTCTTAAATAATCCATTTTATCTTTGGGGGAAAGATTTGCTATATATTTATTCAGCTTGGTTTCTTCTTTGAAAAAATGGGCGGCTTTTTCTCCGTCACCGGTCAGGAGAATGGTCTCAATGTCAAAAAGTGACAATTTGCTCATATATTTATCAACTTGTTCTTTTAAAGAGTCTCTAAATTCTAGAACTGCAAGAATTTGATTATTTGCTGCTAGTAAAATTGCTGTTCCGCCTGCTTTCTCAATTTCTGAAATTGTTTTTTCAGTCTGGTCTTTGATGATTTCGGAAATTCTTTCTTCATAGTAATTTTCACCAAAAGAATTTAGGAAATTTTTAATGCCGTTAAAAGAGCCTTTCCTGATCTGATCTTTTTTAACGTCAATTCCGCTGAAGCCTGATTCGCTGGAAAATTGAATTTTTTTTGCAGCAGAACATGCGGAGAAAATTTGTCTGATTCTGTCGTCATCTAGTGTTTCTGCGCAAAATCTTGTGGCGGACTTGCCTTCTGAGGTTGAATCAAAAAAACTTGCCTTAAAAATCATTGCTAAAATTTCTTCTTCATTTGGTGAAAAAGAGTGCACTTGCACAAGTTCTCGCTCTCCGTGGGTTAAGGTGCCGGTTTTATCAATGAAAAGTGTGTCAATTTGACTTGCTGTCATGAGCGCATTGATTCTTCTGACTAAAATTTGGCTGTCAAGCAATTTCAAAGCAAGCCTTTTTAAAATGATGTCAGAAAAAACAGAATTTGTTCCGGGGATTAGAATTGCAAAAAATGCGCAAAGCAAGATTGGGTCAAGAGATTCTTCATAGTGGGAGAGGAAAATGTTTAATGTGATGACCACAACAAAAAAAGTCAGAGTGATGCCGTTGATGAGAATGCTCAAAGCCACCTCATTAGGGTGCATTTCTTTTCGGTTTTTTTCTCTTAATTTTAAAATTTGCTCAATTTGGTTGTCAATTAAGGAAGGTCTGATGATTAGGAAGTCGGAAAGAATTTTGCTGCCAGCCATGATGCGAGAATTAATGTCATTCTTGATTTCAGGCTTGCTCACGCCAGTTGCATGTTGTTCGTCTATTAATGCTTGTCCAGTTTCAACTGTGCCGTCAACAGGAATGATGTCACCTTTTTCAACAAGCACCAGATCTTCGCTGGTTAGATCTTCTGGTGAGATTAATATGTAGTTCAAATTTTCTGGATCAAGGGGATTTTTAATTTTTTTTACAAAGATTACTGCTTCTTTTTTGTCATCATATTTGCTCAATGCTGAATTAAAGCAAATTTCTAAAAAAGTCTCACATAGTTTCACTAACAGAATCATGCAAAAAATTAAAATGGGGATGAGTAGGTTTTTCTCAGCTCTGAAAAAATTGAGGAGAAGGCTGTAAATTAATGCGAAATTGAAATAGCTGATGATTGGCTTGTTCAAAGAATTTAGCGGGTTTAGGTTTTTTACTAGTGTTTTAATGAAAATCATGCTGGTCAGGGAAAGTTTTTTATTTTCAATTTTAACGGGATTATGCTTTAAAGTCAAGATTTTTGAATGGGGGAATTTGTTTGACTTATAGAATCGGACTGTAATTTATCCATTTGCTGTAAAACTAATGTTATTTTACCTTCGAATTAAACATAACCCTGGTTTGCCGCGCCTTTGGCTCGCAATGACAGAGATTGTTAACTTTTTAATTATATACTCGTTAATGGACTATTAGGTAGGACGCAAATCTTTGAATTTGCTTTGCAAAGAATAAGTATTGTGGTATATCTTGGGTCTAAAAGACGTTTCTCATAAATCAAAGGAGATTAAGTGATGTTCGATGGTTTTATATTATTAATCTTAGCTGCATTTTTTGCTCTTTTCATTTTTAGATTTTTCCTTATAAAAAGAAAATTATTTATTTTTGTTTATCATGTTATTTTGTTTTGTATCTTATTGGTTGCAGCAGCAGGTGTAAGTGTTTTAACAGATGGGTATGATAGGTTAGAAAAATTCGTTGAACTTGAGAAAAATGGTGAACTTGAATATGCAAAACAAAATCAGCAAAATTATGATCCCATGCTGGTCATTGATCTCAATTTAAGAATTCTGATGAATTTATAGACTATCTCGAAGCACATGGTTATGTTGTTGCTATAGCTATGGCTGCAGCTATAGGATGGCTTTCTGTCCTGATCTTGGAAATTTGTGTCTATGTTCTGAGGATATGTGGGTTTAAACGATTTTTGGAAAGATTAAGATGAGATAGTTGTTCTGCTCTTACAGCGGCTTTTAAAATATGGCAACCCTGTTAGGTAAAATTTCAATTTAAAATTGACTATGAGTTGAATGTCATGTTAATATATAAGATATGTTGGATTTTTTATGTTAAGAGTGGAAAATGGTTTCTAGAAATGGAAAAGATCAAAATAGGAAAGAGGTTGGCAGGCCGATTCCTCCTGGACAGAAAGTCCCCACACTTGTTTCTGTGAAATATCAAATTAAAAAATCCTATATTGCCACAATAATCATTGAAAGATTGCCTGTGGTTTGTGCAATTTCTGTGGGAATCTATGAGTCTCTCTATGCTAAAAATGAGCTATATGGGGCGCTTGGAATCACATTTCTTTCATATATATTTTTCACAATTTTCATTCTAGCCGGCACATTTGCAGTGGTTTACGTTAATCAGGCATTATTCATTATGAAAAAATGGCAAAAATATGAAAAAATGGTGGAGATTTATAAGAAATATAATCCTGCAGAAGCAGCGCAATTCTATTTTCCAAAATTTAATGAATCGAGAAATCTTACAATTCCTGAGGCCGCAAAGAAAGAAGCAGCAAAAAATGACAAATTGAATTTATCGTCTGAAGTAACAGAAAAAGTTTGAGATTTTTTGTCGCTGTTTTCAATGTAATTTTATTTTTAATAAAATTTATTTTGCGAACTTGCTTGCGAGAGGGAATCTATGAGAGAGGAACAACTCATTCCAATTATCTGGGCTTTACAAAAAAATGCTTTGAAAACATTAGATCTTTTTGTCGAGGAAGAGGTGACAGAGCTGCAGCTTGCGAAATTCGCTGCTGAATTATGTGATGATGGTGTGAATCATTTTGAAAATGAGAGAGTTTCAAATATTGTCAGAAAAACAATTTCTAAAGTCATTACGCCGCGCTTAGTTTCGGCAATTCCTCAGAGATTTTTTAGTTTGAAATCACTTTTCCTTGAGAAAACTAAGCTTCATGATGCGGGGGCTGTGCGTATTGCAGATGCTCTCAAAGGTAATTTGAAATTAAATAATTTGAATTTGGGTAATAATGATATTTCATATATTGGCGCTGCTGCCATTGCAAATGTTCTGAAAACTAACAAAAGTTTGCGAAAATTAGTTTTGGATTATAATGAGATTGGAGATTTGGGGGTGAGGGAAATTATCGGGATGATGGAAGAAAATCATCATCTGATCAGTTTAAGCTTGCGGTCAATTGGGGTTTCAGATGTTGCAATTACTGAAATCTCTGAGGCTTTGAAAAATAATTCTACCATTAAGACAATAAATTTATGTTATAATCAAATTGCAACATCTGCTATTGTGAAAATTGCTGAAATGCTGACATTTAATGAAGGTTTGAGGAAGATTTCTTTGTCTTGGAATGAGATTGATGATGAAGAAATGGTCTATTTGGCCGAGGGGTTGAAGTCAAACGGGGCATTGCGTAAACTTTTTTTAAATCATAATAGAATTACATCTATTGGCGTAAAAGCTATTGTTGATCTGTTGGAAAATAACGGAACTTTGAGGTTTTTGCAATTGAGGCATAATCAAATTAATGTTGTGCAAGATTGGCATGATTTGTTGACTGCTGGGAAAAATCTGGTTTCTCTTGAATTATCTGATCAGCAAGTGAATTTTGACGATGATGATTATGTACAATATTTGGTTGGAAATTCTTCTTTGCTCTATTTTAATGGTAAAGAGCTGCCAAGATGTGCCATTGTGAAGCAATTGAGAGATGAGTTCATGAAGGCTTGGGAAGAATGGTCACTGCAGCCAGTTGAGTTTGCTCAAGGGCTTCCAAGGTTGAAATCTCTATTTAGTCAAAGAGTTGGCATGCTAGAGATGGGTGGCTTCCTCAATTATGTGGGTGATTATGTTGATTTTAATGCTTTATGTGATTTTGCTAGTCTTGTTACGAATAAAATCATCGCTTCTGAGCATTTAAAAGAAACTCTTGTTAGAAATATGAATCATCATGAAAATGCATTATTGCATTTGGTTCTTGCGTCAATTATACAAAAAACCGCAAATAATTATAATTCAAAGTTATTGAGGAATTTGCTCAGAAGAAATTATGATGATGATGTGAATTTTACTAAAATTAAAATGTCGCGGAGGAAAGTATTTTCTAACCCTAAAATTTATGAATTATTAGCTAAAAAATGTGAAGATTTTTCATATGATGATCTGCTGTTAATGTTGATTGATGCTGACATGGATGCTGTGCGTGCAATTGATGAGGGGGTTTGGTTGAGGCTCACATCTCCTCAGCATGATTCTTTCATTCAAAGCAGGGAAGATGTTAAAGAAGAATTAGAGGCAATCTCATTTGCTCAAAGGTTGGAAAGGGAACAAAAAAAAGCAGTTGGAATGGGAATTTAAAATTTCACCGGAACTAAAAATTCTAGTTCTTTGTCTTTAGAATAGGTTTCTGGAACTGGGGGGACTGGGTTTGAAACTTTGATTAGATTATAGAGAAATGTGTAAATATAAGAGTCTTGAGGTAATTGAGGTTCTTCAATTTTGGAAAATAAGATTTTGCCACGGTGGTTAATTCTGATTCTGATGATGGCATATTCATGTTCAAACTCAGTGTCGCGGTTTAATTTTTTGCTTTGTTCTGTGAACCAGATGGCTAGAATTTGTTCATATTTTTCTGTTTCGCTTAAATTTTCTCTCTTGGTGATTAGCTTGCTTTTGAAATTTTGGGCTTTTTGAATGGCTTTTTTTTGACCAATTGCTTTTTCTGATTTTTGATTTGACTCAACTTTGAAAGAGGTTAGCTTGGTTTTTTGCGGGATTGGTTCGCTTTTTAAATTTGGCTCAATGTCTGGAATTGATTGCTCAAGATGAGGGGATTCGCCTTCAATTTGGAAAGCTGATTCGAGACTGGCATTTTGGGTTATTGAAACAGTTTCAGAGGTTTGAATGTTCGCTTCAGAAGAGGAAATGGTGAGCAATTCAATTGGGATGACAATTTCTTCTGGCTTGTTAAATGAGAAATTGACAAAAACCAGCAAAGATATGAAAAAAGCATGTAAAGCTAAAGATTTATTTATGTCACGAAACTTAATCACAGGTTGAAACCTCGGTTGATGGAAAATTAATTTAGAAATTTTAAGAAAAAATGTTTGTAAAATGCTAGAAATAAATTATAATCAATAAAAAACTTTTTGCAAAACAAATTTAGGAAGATGTGATTCTATGGCTGACTTGCTGGACGAAGTTAAACAAGATTTGAACAATGAAGCTAATGAAAAAGTCATTAAGAAATATCTGCCATGGGGCTTTTTGGTGATTATTCTGATTTTAGTGGGAACTTATTTTGTTACTAGAAAAACCGCTGATGATGAGAATTTTGCTCATGCAAATGAAAAGTTTTATGCTGCTTTTGTGAAGGAGAATTTGCAAGATCCAGCTTCTTTTGATGCAGGAAATGGAATTGACAAGAAAAGCATTTTTGCTGCATTGGTAAAATTTAAAAAAGCTGCTTTCTTGCTTAATTCTGGCGCCAAAGAACAGGCTCTTGAGATTTATGAAGAAATTGCAAAAAATGCTGATTTAGACCAGCATTTTAGGGATTATGCAAAACTCAAAATTGCCCATGTGAAATTTGACGTTGCTGATTCAAAAGAAGTTGCAGGTCTTTTGCATGAAATTTCACAAGAAAATAGAAGTTGGAGGCTTTTTGCACTTGAGCTTGACGCTTTGAGATTGCTTAAGCTGGGTGAGTTCGATGATTCTGTGAAAACATTCCGGAAAATCTCTGAGGTTAGTAGTTTTGGCTCTTCGTTTCATAAAAAAAGTGAGGCGGCAATCGGCATCATTAATTCAATTAAAAATAAATCTTAAAATATGATGAAAAATATGATTAGAAAATTGATTATTATTGCAAGTTTTTTCTCAATTGGAGCTTGCTCAGACACTTGGCTTGGTGGAAGTGAAAATAAAACTAAAGCAGTTGGAAATAGAGTTTCTATTTTTGATTTTGACAAGCAAATTAGCGCGAAAAAGCGTGATCATGAGAAAATTAAAATTTCTGCAGCATTGCCGGTTCATGCTTGGGAAAATAGTAATGAATTTCAATATGACAAGCCAGGGAACGTGGCTGTGGCTGGAAAGTTAACAGATGTTGAGTCACATCGAATCAGCTCATATTCTTTGTCAGGGCATAAACGTTTGTCAACTCCGATTGTGGCTAATGGGAAGATTTTTGTGCTGGCTGAAAAAGCGAAGGTTTTTTGCATTGATGAAAAAGATTTAAATTCAGTGGTTTGGCAACAAGAAGCTGGGAAATTTTATAGAAATATGATTTCTGGAGGGGGGCTGTCTCACCATGAAAATGTGATTTATGCCACTTTTGGGCATCGAAACGTGGCTGCAATGAAAGCAGAAAATGGGGAGATTTTGTGGAATGTGCAGCTTAATAACACAACAAAATCTGCGCCATTTTTCCATGAGGGAATGCTTTTTGTCATGACGGCTGATAATAAAATTTATTGCCTTAATCCAACAAATGGTCAGCTGATCTGGGCAAAAGAATTAGGTGCTGAGAAAGTGAGTGTCATGGCTAATTCTGGCGTTTCTGCTTCCAAAGGAAAAATTTTTGTGCCAACTAGTAATGGTGAGCTGGTTTTGATTGATGGACATTCTGGAGAAATTTTGTGGAATCTTAATTTTGCTCTAAAGAAAATTGATGTTACTGGCTTCACATTGAATGACATTAACATTGCTCCGCTCATTGATGGTCACGAAGTTTATGTTGCTGGACAAATGGGCGCTGTGTTTGCTTTAAGGGAAAATGGTGAATTTTTGTGGCAGCAAGAAATTAAAGAGCCTAAATCTTTGTGGCAGTCTGGTAATGCGCTTTTTGTGGTTGACGGGCTTAATCGATTATTAGCGCTTAGCAAGAAAGATGGAGCAATTTTGTGGATCAGCGAATTCCCAATTTATGTTTCTGACGGAAAAAATGAAAAGCTTGCGCTTAACGGGCCAATCATGGCAAATGGAAAATTGATTTTAGTTAGTTCAAATGGGGAATTGATTTTTGTTAACCCTGAAAATGGTGTTGTGCTTTCTAAATTAGCAGTGCCAAAAGACATTTCAACAGCACCAATCATTGTTAAAAATCAAATATATTTGCTTGATAATCGCGGCAATATCATAAGAGTTAGATGAGATGATTAATATTGCAATTATTGGTAGGCCCAATGTTGGGAAATCAACTTTTTTTAACCGTTTAGTGGGGCGCAAGCAAGCCATCACACATGATTTGCCTGGCGTAACGCGAGACAGGCGAATTAGCAGGGGGCAGATTGCAGATTTGGAGTTTAACCTTGTTGATACTGCGGGCTATGAGCTTCAAACGGAGACAAATCTAAAAAAATCAATGGTGAAGCAAACAAAAATTGCTCTGACTGAATGTCAGTTGGTTTTATTCATGGTTGATGCAATTGATGGGCTCACTGAAGAAGATAGAGAAATTTCAAAATTGGTGAGAAAGGAAAATAAGCCAATTTTGTTGGTGGTGAATAAATGTGAAAATATGAGAAGAGCTCAAAATGTTGATGATTTCTATAAGCTTGGCTTTGAACATGTGGTGCATTTGTCAGCAGAACATGGTGACGGAATGGCAGATTTTTATGATGCGATTTTACCATTTTTTCAACAAATTGAACCCCAAGAAAAAGATGAAAATGAGGAAGGGCAAGCAATTGAAATTGCCATCATAGGGAGACCTAATGCGGGAAAGTCAACTTTGATTAATGCTCTTTTGAATGAAGAAAGAGTGATTACAGGTGAAGAAGCGGGTTTAACGCGTGATGCAATTTCAATTAGATGGAATTTTGAAGGGCATAAAGTTAAATTAACCGACACTGCGGGACTCAGAAGGCGCAAAAATGTTGTGAGCACTCTTGAGACGCTCTCCAATGCTGACTCAATTCGCGCTTTGAAATTTGCAAAAATTGTGATCATTCTGACAACGCCAGATTCTTTCGGTGAGCAGCAAGATTTGTCAATCATTGATCTGGTGATTAAAGAAGGGCGCTTGCCGATCATTGCGGTGAATAAATGGGATTTGGTCAAGAAGAAAAAAGAATTGAAAGAGGAAATTGAAGAAAAAGTTAGAAAAAGCCTAACAGACATTCAAAATGTGCCAGTGATTTGCATTTCTGCTTTGAAAAAACAGAATTTGGAATTTCTGCTCAAACATTCGATTGAGTCTTTAAAAATTTGGGAGAAAAAAATTTCGACTTCTAAGCTGAATGAATGGTTGAAATTTGCGCTTGAAGAGCATCAACCGCCTCTTGTTTCTGCTGCAAATTCAAGCAAAAAAAGGCGTTTGAAATTTAAATATTTGACGCAAAATAAAATCAAACCACCAAGCTTTGTGCTTTTCTGTAATTTGCCAGATGAGGTGCCGCAAAGCTATATGCGCTATTTAACGAAATCTTTGAGAGAGAATTTTGGGCTTGATGGCGTGCCAATTAGATTTTCACTGAAAGCTAGTGAAAATCCTTATGCGAAAAAAATATAGCTAAGATCACATAAAAAGGTTATGGAATTGGACTATTATTTTCTCCAAATTTGCTGTGAAATTGTGGTGATTCAGTGTTGTTTTTCCTATGGAATGTAACATCACTCTGGTTTGCCGCGCCTTTGGCTCGCAATGACGGAAGTGTTAAATTCTTATAAGAAAAATTTCTAAATTAAGAGTAGCATGATGAAGAGTAGGTTTGCGACCATCATAAGCATTTTGCTGATTGAGAAATTTTTTGGATTTGTGTGATTCCAACTTGGTTTGAATTTCTGCAAAATTTTCCATGTTTGTTCGGTGAATGGTTGAATGATTGATGCGAAAATTGCTTTAGGAAGGTTGATGTAGATGAAATCAAATTCCGGCATGTTTTTTATTACCATATTTTTTGGCAATGTGAGATAGATCAAGATTGCAGCGGCCCAGATTGCTGATTCTGTTAGAATCTTTTCTTGAGTGAAGAAATTATTTTCTAGGAAAATATAGGAAACTCCAAGAAATTTCGCGAAGATGATGTTGGGGCAGAACATGATTGAAGCAAGGGTTGAAATGATGATTTTTGAGAAGATAGGGACTTTTTTGCATTGGCAATTTTGATCATTTTCTGGCTTTTTTATCAAATTATGAATGATTTTGATGAAAATCAGAGAAGAAATGATGCTGCAAATTAAAAGTAAATGATTTTTATTTGTCTGATCAAAAATCTCTTTAAGCATTTGTTTGGTGATGGAAGACATTGAAAAAACTCCACCAATTGCGCAATAGAGGCTGATGCAGATGGATGTGAACTGAAAAGGTGAATTTTTAAATGTGATTTTCTTTAGGTCGAAAATGGTCTTTAAATCGCATGACTCGCATATTATGTAGAATGATAATAGGATTAATATGTTGTAAATCAGATGTGAAAATGCATGTAGGCTCAGGAAAATTTGAGCATCAGAGTTGGAAGAAGAGATGGAGATGAGCATGAAGCCGAGATTGATGAGGAGCAAATGACAGATGATTTTTCTGATTTCTGGCACTAAAAATGCTCCAATTGCGTGATAGAAAACCATGATGAATCCGAAAAAGAACAAAATTTCACTGCCTTGTAAGATTGAACTTGCAAGCAAAATGGCGGATTTGGTGGGAAAAACTGACAGAAAAAGAAAAGATTGTTTTGAAGATGCATTATAGCCCCTTGTGAGCCATGAGGAAAATGGAAAGATGGCGCAGTTAATTAAAATGCCAGTCGCAAGCAATGTTTCAGCCAATGTTTCTTTTTTGAATGAGGCAAAATGAGATGATGTGAGCTCAAAATGTGGCATAAAACCGTGATTTTGATGCATGGACATTCCAAGCAAGCAAAGAAAACTGCCGAAAATATTGATGAGAAAATAGAATTTTGCATCAGCAAAATTTTGCTTGGAATTCTGACAAGAGATGAAAATTAGGGCGGATGAGCAAAGAAACATTAATTCCCAATTTACAAAAATGTGATGTAAATCATGAGATTTCGTCAGTGAAATTGCAAATGACGCAAGAAAATGGCCAATGATCAACTCTTTTGAGTTTTTCTGGAAATTAGAAATTCCAATGATCGCAAAATGGGCAATGAGAAAAGCTTTGTAAAAAATTTCAAAATTCTTTGCTTGGAAAGAATTTGGGTCGAGTAAGAATAAGCTTAAAAAAGTGGGTATAAGACAGAGAATTTTTGCGGTTTTAAAAAAATTTCTGCTGCAGGCAAGGGTTGCAAATATGCCGGAAATGAAAAATAGATATAACATGTTTGAAAACCTTCTTTTATATTTATTACTTGAAGTATAGTCAATTATGAATCGATTTTCCAGGATATTTTGCAGGATTTGCATTAATTTTCTGATTGTTTGTGATTTGGGGGTGTTTTTATTATATATTGGGGGTTGTGTGTTTTTATGGTGGTTTGGAGTTGTTTTTTCTTTTGGAAGTCAACATCACTCTGGTTTGCCGCGCCTTTGGCTCGCAATGATGGAGATTGTTAAGACTCTAATTATATATTCGTTTGATATTTTATATAACCTTAGCTATAATGCAATTTTAGGGTGAAGAAAATTATTAACTTATGTATTAATTTTTGGTAACATATTAAAAAAAATGATATAATTAAGATTATTTTTAAAAAATTATATTGCTTTCCACTTGTATTTGTGTATTATGATTCCTATATTAATGGGTGAACGTGATAATTAATATGCAACCAGATCAATTTAGAGTTTAATATATGAACTTCTTATATGACAATGAGTTTTCAGATTCCTGCTTTTTTGATCAAATTCAAACAGAGGATGTTCTCAGCCTCAAAGGCGAGCAATTTTCGTTTCATGATCTTAATTTGACTGTCAGTGAGAAAGATCATTTGTCGAAAATTCAAGTGACAAATTATGGGAATGTGGTTGGCTATTCTTCTGATTCTTTAAAGGTTCGCAAGAAGATTGATGAGATTTTATTTGATGCAACAAATTCTTCACATGATGAGAGGGAATTTATTGCTGATTTGATGATTAGGTTGATTGAGAATGTTAATCATTTATGTGGATGTGAAAATTCTGAGGTGATCATTCGCAGCGAGCCGCAACGTTCTGTTGGTGAAAAAGATTGTATCTATTGGCATGTTGACAGGAGCCATGATGAGATTGCTGGATTTGATGGGGCTGGTTTTGCCAAAATGACTTTCATTATTCCGCTTGTTGGGGAAACAACTCTTTTTCATGAAATTGATGATGCTCAAAGGCAAAAATTTTACCAAATTGTGAATGAGACAAAATTTTATTATGGCCATAATGGGAGTTGCTATGTTGGTGATGAGGTTGATCGGTTATTTGATCGGGGAAAAATTGAGAGAGCTGAGTTGGGGCAGGCTTCTGTCCATTTGATTGGTCGGGAATTTGGTGCTGTGCATGCTTCTCCAAATGGGTTTAGTGGTGGAAGATTGCTTGTTCTATTAACGCCAATTTATGCAAGAGGAAGGTGAAATGCAATCTAATCTTGGGGATATTAAACTTTGTGTGAAAAATCTTGATGTGAAATTGCCAAATGTGAAATCGATGTCAAAGAAATGTTATTACCATTTAATCATCAATCATGTTGCTACTTCTAAATTTCTTGATGATGATCATAAAAATTATAGAAAAAAAATTGCAGATAATCGGAATGAACGTAAGAGATATGATGAAGAATTGGTTAAGAATAATAAATTATTGTCTGACGCTAGAAGGGAATTGGAGTTTGCTAATTACCATTCTTCCTCTTTATCTGAGGAATTGAGGAATTTAAAAAAAGAATCTAAACAAAATGAAGAAGTGATGGAATATCTTAAAACTCGACTTGATGCATTAAAGAACATGGAATCTGAGACAAGAGACAAACTCTCTAGGGCTGGGGATGACACAGTTGCACCTAAAAACCCAGAGGCCATTGCTGGGCACCTTAATCCAACAGTTAAAAGGGCTAAGGAGGAATGTACTTGGAAAGTTTCACCAACTTACGAACCTGATGAGGCTTGTAAGGCAAGGAAAAAGAATTTAGAGCAGAGATTGCAAGATATTTTGGAGAAGCATGGTCAAATCACGCTGCAACTACACGCACGTGAAGATGCGCGGAAAAATAATCAGGAAGCGCTCACAGTTTTGAGATTAGAAATAAAACATGCGCAAAGCCAAAATGAGGAAATAGAGAATCAGCATGAGAGATTGTTGAAATATGCGTCTAATTTAAAAGATGGTGTGAAAATGACAGAGAGGGATCATGCAATTTTAAAGGAAAATTTAAAATTTGCCACCGTTTTGGGAAATCGAATGAAGGAATGGTCCGATTTGGTTACAATTCCGGAAGAGAGAAGGATTGAGTCTTCTGAAAAGCTTGATGCTGATGTGGTTGGAGAGGTTCTGCATGATGAAAATTATGTTTTATAGGGTTTTTTAAGTGGATTTATTAGATTTAGCTTTTGATCAGAACTATTTTGTTGAGCTATCTGGAGTTGGTGGTGACTTGGATTGGGCTGATGCTGTTAATTTATATAAAAAAGAATATTTGGACAAATGCCTTGCTCCTAATGCTGATTTTGCGAAATATGATGAATTTTTATATGAAAAAACAGGTGAAACTAAAGTTTGTAAGATTAGAGAAGAATGGACGAAGTCGGGAGATGCAATTGATTTGGCACATTTGCATCGATATCTCACAAATCATAATGAGTATGATTATAAACATTCGGGGCATGAAGGATGGAGGGTGGTCAATGAGAATCTTAATAGATTAGCGAAAAATGACGTGTCTTACTTGGAGTCGATGTTGTCATGGGGGCAGTCTATATTTTACCCTGACATTATTAAAGCGATGCGAAATGCCGCTGAAGAAGAGCTAAAGCCAGACACCATACGCATTGTTGAAACAGTGGCTAAAGGTAGGAATTTTGGCGTTGATGCGGTGAATGATGCATTATCTGTGCTTAATGATCAGTTGGAGCTGTCGAAACGATATATTCCAATAACTGAAAATTTCATGTTTTTGTTGAATGATGCAAAAACTCAAGATGCTTCTGCGATTTTTCTTGATGGTGGATTGCGAAAGACGTTGCAGGAAATGAGAAGCATATATAGATTAGCTGATCTTGACAAGCAGGCGGAATATTTATTGTTTAAACAAGGAGAATTGTCACAAGGGCTGGTTAGTGCCATTTTTAGTAAATATCCCATACATAGTTTTGATAATGTGGTTGTTGATATATTAGCTGATAACATATTTTTGCCGAAAGGAGAGTTAGATAAATTAGCTAATCAAAAATCAAGCAACTTAAATTGTCGGGCTGAGACATTCATTGCCACAAAGCTGCTTCAACATGGTCGAGATGTTGAGCTAAGAGATTTTTTTGTTGAGGATTTATTAGGGCGAATGGGGAGTGGTTGCCCCACGAAAGAAGGTTATTTCGTCAAATCTGATTCTGGACTTGATTCTTTATTAGTGAATTTGTTTGAGCAATTGTCAAAAAAAGAGGGTTGGCGCCCATCGGATGGTTTAATTAAGATCATTACTAGTAGGGCCGGTGGTTTGCCTGATTGGCAGATTGCTAAAGTTGTTGATATTTTAGCTTCATATGGTGTGAAAAATCAAGGCACGTTTAAATATGATGGTGAGCTTGGTTGGGACGGCGAGAAAATTGCGAATTTGCTTAAGTCACGTAACTATGGGCAAAATGTTATTGATTCCGTTGTTGAGAATATTTTTGCTAATTGGATACATCCAGAGACGGTTGACCGGCATGGTAATTCCGCATTAGATATCTTATTGAAAAATAATGATATATTCCAGCTAAGAAAATCAATGAGTAGGCTGATTAAAGATAATAATGTCTATATTGTCAAACAAATTGGTGAGTTTTTGGAAGAATTGCAAGAGCTTAATGAAGATAATTCGAACATACAAAATCTTGTGGAAAGTGGCTTTTTTGAGAAGCAAATCTTTAAAATGCAATATGACATTTCTTTTGTGAAAGGTAAGGAGTTTCAGAAAAAAGAAAATGAGGATTTCAGAAAATTAGAGGAATCATTTAAAAGACAAGAAATTGAACATGATAAAAACGCTGCTTTCGAGCGAATTAGAATTGAAGAGAGCTTCAAAAGGGCGTCGGAAGGAAAGGTGAAAAGCAAAAAACTGCAGATCTATCGGGGAGATAATGAAACTTTTGTGCAGGATTTGTCGGAGAAATTTTTTGCGATTTCTGGTCTGGAATTTGATGAGTCTGGTCTTTTGACATCTAAAAAAAGTGAGATTTTTGAGAAAGTTGTGGAAATTGGTCTGAAACCGGAATCTGCAGATTTGTCTCCGGTTATTTTGCGTGCTCACACTCCTTTGATTGATTGGCAGAGAGAAAATTTTTTGAGTTGGGTTAAAGATGTTGCTAGAGTTAATGATGATAATATAGCGGAATTTTTGGCGGTTTATTCGCAGGCTGTGAGTAATGAAATTTTTGGTAAAAAGTTTTATCCGAGGGCGGCTCAATTATTATCGATTCTGGCTTTATATAAATCACCAGAGGGTGGTTTGGCGCAGGTGAAAACTGGTGAGGGCAAATCTTTGATTGTTGCTGGTTTTGCCATTTTAAATGCCATTAATGGCAGGAAAGTTGATGTTGTGACAAGCTCAAGCATTCTTGCTCAGAGAGATGTGGTGGAGTTAAGGGGATTATATGAGCAATTTGGTTTGACTGTTGATGATAATATTCACGATTCTGGCGGAGGGGCAAAAAGTTGTTATCTTGCGGACGTGGTTTATGGTGATTTGCTGCATTTTATTGGTGATGGTTTGAGAGATATTTCATCTGAGATAAAATATGGCAGAGGGCATGATTTATTGATAGTTGACGAGGTCGATAATATGTTTATTGACCAAAATAATATGAAAGTTCAGCTCTCATCAACTGCTCCCGGGTTTGATTTGCTGTCTAAATTTCTGATTTATATGCGAGGCACAGCTTCTTCAATTGCATCAATGTTGCAGCAGAAAGATGATGGCTGCTATGTTAAGCTGCCTTTCTATAAAGACGCACAAAATGTTAATTTAGAGAATTTTGATTTAGAATCAATTGAGCGCTCTTCTCAAGAATTTGAGCTATTTCCAGTAGGGAAAGATTGTCGGGAATATGCTGAGAATTATATTGAGGGATATGTTGAAAGTGATTTATTTGCTTTCCATCAGCCTCGTGATGACAGATTTGCTAATGTGCCAAATCATTTGGAGGAATTTGCTAAAATTCAGAAAGATAAATGGGTTGAGTCTGTTTTTGACTCATTTGCATATGGTGAAAAGGCTGAATATTTAATCGTCGATGGCAGAAATAGTGGGCATAAATTTAAAATCATTGCTCCAATTGACTATAAAAACACTGGGAACATACAACATAGGCTGCAATGGTCAAATGGGTTGCACCAGTCTTTGCAGATTAAGCATGGTTTGACAGTGCTTTCCGAAGGCGTGACTTCAATCTATATGTCCTATGATGGATTTTTTAAGCAATATTTGGGCAGCATATATGGTGTGACAGGGACGCTTGGTTCGGATTCGAGCCGTGAATTTCTTGTTGAGAATTATCGTTTAGACACATTTATTATGCCGAATTTTGTGAATAATGGTCTTTCGATTTTGCCTGATGTGATCACTCACTCTGATGCGGAATGGCGCCAGGAGATTGTTAAAGCGGTTCATAAAGAAATTGCAAAACAGCGTGCTGGTTTGATCATTGTTGAGACCATTGCCGATGTTGAGCATGTTAAGGCAGATTTGCTTGCTGCGAACTATGATGCTAGTCAAATATTCACCTATGGCCTTGGCGCTGAGACAAAAGACTACGATGTGGCTGGTAAACGTAAATTGCAAGTTGGTGATGTGATCATTTCCACTAACATGGCCGGGCGTGGGACTGATTTGAAAATTAGTCTTGAGGTGAAGAATAATGGTGGTTTGCATGTGATCATGGGAATGTTTTCGGACAGTTCTCGTGTGCAAGAGCAAGGTTTTGGCAGGGCTGCAAGGCAAGGTGAACCTGGTTCAGCGCAGATGATCATTAATTTGGATGAAATGTTAACAAAATGTGATGCGGACATAAAATGCTTGAAGCAAGAAAGAGATTTTAAAGAGGCGTTCAAGCTTCGGGAAGATCTATATTGCAAATTAGCGCAACTTGAGATGCAAGATGAGCTTTTCAAGAAATTTGTTGATTTGAAAAAGGAAATTGAATCGCCAACGGGTTACAGAATCATCCTTGGAAATCCCGGTGAGAATTTAGAGAGAGGTTTCCATCTATATTTAGATTCAGTTAGTTCATGTGATGCAGCGGGGCAATGTGATGGCACGAATCAGAGGGTCTTTTTAAAAATTATAGATGATTCGAAATCTGTTGAGACTCTTGATGTTACCGAAACACTAAACGTCATAGATCCTCGAGCTGCGGAGCATGTTGGGGTTATATTATCTAATAATAAGGGTTCCTATTTGAACTATCAAGATTCGGAAATGGTTCATTTTATTGCGGCATTAAAGGGTCATTCGCGATATGAGGAGATATATGCGAGGGTGGAGAAGGAATTTGCCAGAAAATGGAAAGATTCCTATGATTCTGGTGCGTTTGTTGAGGAAGATTTGCTCAAGCTTTATGAAAACGGGAATTTCACGCAAGGGGAATATGTTGAGAATGCGCAGCTTCGTAAGAAATTTTCTTTGTGGGTGAAGGATCATGATTTATATAGCAATGAATATGAAGTCAGGCAGCTTGTGGAGCTTTGGGGGATTTGGCTTAAGAGGCATGAAAGCATGCTTTTTTCTGAGGAATGTGATGTTCAGAATCCGGAGAATATGATTAAGGTTAATGAGGAGAGGAAGAATTATCTGAATGAGGAGTTTGAGAAATTTAAGGAAGGGATTTTAGCTAAGCATAAATCTGGGAAATTGATTGAGAGTCCGTTTCATTTGACGAATAAGGCTTGGAAATATCTGGCGATTTATGATCAGCAGGATCCTGAGGATAAGCCTAAGAGGAGCTCTGGTGGTGGCATTGCTAGTATGTTCGCGTTCCTCAGCTATTTCTTTAATTCGAATAAAGATGGTGGGGAGAATTATGCTCCAGCCCGCCCCCTTGATTCGGCTATTTCTTTTTTGAATAAAGCGATGGAGCTTGATCATATTTATTCTTGGCAGGCGGATAATGCGCTTGCTTTCATAAAATTAATGAAAGATGGAGCCGGAATCACCAGAATGAAGCAAGCTGAGCGGGCTTATGATGTGAAGATGGATTTTTATTATGATTCTGTGGAGGTGATAAAGAAGATTCGGACGCACATAATTCCGCAATATGAGACGCAGTTGGCTTATTTGGGGGCTGGGGGGGTTGCTGGGTATGGGAGTGATTTGGCGGTTCAGTTGGTTGGGACGATTGAGTTATATAATAAGATTGTGGAAGCGATTGGTCGGAATATTGATGTGGTGACTGGGGCGTCTGGCACGCAGATGATTGCGATTAAGGAGATGATTGGGCTGGAGGATTTGGCGGAGGATGTTCGGATTAATGATGCTTTGCTGAAGAGGCTGGGCCGGGAATCGATGTGGAAATTGCTTGGGAATGATACGGAGGTTGAGTTTGTTAATAAGGAGCTGGTGATTCAAGGGATTGCTGCGTCTGGCGGGATGATGTTTTCGCTTTCTGTTTATGATTTGGAGAAAGAGAAGAAAAAATGGTATAAGACTGCGATTGTTGCTGCGCTGGGTGTGACGTCGATTTGCACTGGTTTGTGGATGATTAGTTTGGGTTCGAGTGTGTTCACAACGGCGCTTGGGAGCTCGCTTGTGATGCAGGGGATTGGAGATTTGGCGCAGGCTGGGATTTCGGCGGCTCGAGGTCAGCCGATTGACCTTGAGAGCTATATGAAAGGGAAATTTATGTCGATGGGAGTTGCGATTGCGGCTGCTGGGGTGATGCAGTTTATGTCGACGATTCCGAGTTTGACGGGCGGCATTGAGGGGATGACTAAGGGGATTCAGGATGCGGTTAAAGGCGGCAGTTTCCTCAAAAACGCTGTGATTACGCATGTTGCAACGGCGGTTGTGGGTGAGGTTTTTCAGAAAATCAATAAAGGTTTTGTGGATGAAGGGGATGCGGATTTTGATGCTGAAGAGGAGGTTAGGGAGCTGATTGAGGCTGTGAAGGCGCAGCTGCACAAAATTTTCGCGACGGATGAGATTAGGCATGATCGGGGGTTGCAAAAACAACTAAACGAGCGAGTTGGCTCTGTGGTTGCCAAATATATGGGCCGGTTCCAAGATGACGGAACGCGCTTTGCGTCTGGGGTTGCGGGGAATATTGCTGGTGCAGTGTTTGGGGCTTATGGGAGTGCATCCTACAGTGCGTCGAAGATGGTGACTGGCGGAATAAAAAACGCCGACGCGATGCGGAAAATGATCAAAGGATTCCGTGAGGTGATCGACAGCGTTGCGGGCCAGGCTATGGGCAGCGGTCATATGATGCAGCTGGGCTTGGTGAATGGCTATGGCTCTGGTCGGGGTGAGGAGCTTTTTGATTTGGTTTCTGCGCAAGGATTTGTGAATAACGGGGAAATTAATTATCACGACTGTGGCAGGTTTGCAACAATACAGGTGGCGGAGGCTGAGGGGTTGGCTTCTACTTGCCGGAAAGTGGCCGCAACTCTAACTTCCGGTCATGAAGGGGAAATCGATAGCTTGAAAAGCCGCCTGAGCCAGATGATGGGTGGAGCGGTCAAAGACATCCAAAAACATGAGATTTTTAGCCCGATTACAGATTTTGCCGCATCTCAGATTGGGGATCAGTTGGGTAAGAAAATTATCGATTATCTCAACGACAACAAAGAAAAATTGGCCGCGGAGAAGTCCAAAGACGCTCGTAGAAAAGAATTTGATGACATGCCATGGCTGAAAGAGAAGCCTACGAAGGAGATGCAAGGGCCGCCAATGCCGAAGAAGAAGCCTCTTTCTGTTGAGGAAGCTGTCAAAAAAATCGATGAGCGTGTGAAGAAGGTTGAAAAAGAAGATTTACCACCGGAAGCGAAAAAAGAATTGAAGGAAGTAGCGGAAAAGGTCAAAACTGAGGTAAAATCTTATGCTGCGGATAAAGGAGTTGTTCCTAGTGCCCTTGATAATGCGGTTATAGAGGCCGGCAAGCTTGCGAAGAAATGGTTGCAGGAATATGTGGAATTTTCTGAGAATTATCCATTAATTGCACAATATGGCCTTGACATTTTGTCAATAGGAATGCAAACTATAATAGCAGGGCCAGTTGGTGCGGCGAATGGTTTGAGAGCTGCTGCGACCGGAGAATTAGTTTCTCGCTCCGCGGTTGGTGATCAAATTACAGAAGTCTTTCAACTAGGAGTGCATAAAGGAGCAGAAGAGCTGCAGTCTCGAACTCCAGGATTAGAATATGATGAAGCCGCGGCATTGACTGCTCTGGGTTTGATTGTAGGAATTGTGGGGGTTGAGGGTGGCAAAGGTGTAAAGAACTTGCTCAAGGCTCCTGAAAAGCTTGATTGGAGTGCGATTAAGGGGAAATTTAGCTTTGGGGGTAAAGTTGCAACTGGAAAGCTGAAAGATCTAGGCTTGAATCAGGTTGACATAGATAAATTTGGTAAAGATTCTGTAACTAAGCTTGCGGAGTTTGGGGAGTTCAATCAGCTAATAAATAAATGGGGTAAGGGTGCTGATGGGCAAAATCAGCTGCTGGAGCATACTATTGGGAAAGATAGTAAAAGATTGGCTTCAATTGCAAAGCATGCTGGTTTGGAGGAGAGTTCATTGGTTGGTGTATTTGAGCAAAATCCAACAAAGAAAATTGAAGCGCTGAAGCAGTTTGATAAACTCTTTGATGATGCTCTTAGAGATCCTAAATCAATAACTGGTGCTACTCACGATGGGCAAAAGAAATTCTATCATGTTCCTAGTAAGTTTGAAGGTGGTAAAGGACTGACTTATATCGAATATAATAATGCTAGACTAACAATTATGATACAAAAAACAAAACATTTTAAAGATCGTTATTTGGGAATGAAATGATAATAAAAAGAGAATTGTATTTAGATGAGCTAATAGCAAAGCTAAAGATCGTAAAAGTAGTAGATCATAATGGCTATATGGAAGTGTTTAGTGACAGTGGTGAAGAAAGGGGGGTGAAGTATGTATATGTTCCTTTTGATGAAGATATTGTACTATTACCGGGGAAGATAGTTGAAGTAAACATGATTGGCTGTACAGAAAGTGTTGACGTAATCAAAGGAGAAAATGAGAAAATAAAAAGAATTTACTTGGATAACAGAAATAATACAGTAATTCAAGGTATTTATTTTGATGACATCTCAAATAATGAAACAGATGTGTTTGATGATGAGAGTGTTGCGGATATATGTGTTGATTCTATTCACAAAATTGCAGTTACCTATGGTAAAAGGCTTTTTAATCCCTTTTTAAAAAGGGGTGATTGGATAAGAGTTGTGCTAGAAACAGAACCTGAAATATACTTTAAAAATGATGTAAAAATGGACCATTTGTCTGCATTGGTTGAAGTTGGGTTTGGTGTTAAAAAAAATAACTAAAAGTGTTGTGAATCAGGGCTTAAGTAGTGGGCTGTGCTGATTTAGGAGCAGATATAGCGCAGGATACCTTTAAAAGAATGGAAGAATTGGAAGCAATGGAATAAGCCATGAAAATAGATTCTGACTACTGGATGAACGATATTGAATTAAAACAATTTAGAGGCAGGCTAATTTTAACTACTTTAGAATTAATGGACAAGAAATTTCAAGAAGACCATTGGGTTGATAAGAATTTAGATCCAATGGCAAAATATTTCGCAGAAGAGATATTCTTGATAGGAGAAGAGTTTTTTGATGATCTATTGAAGTATGATTATCATAGTTCAAAAGAAGAATTACTAGAAAATCTTAGCTATATGTTAAAAGACGGTGAGCTTGAGCCACTTCTTAAGATTTATAATCCTTTAGAGGTGCTTTTTTTCGATTACCAATATGACCACGAATTTATGAGTTGCCCTGAACTTCCAATGGTTCGGCAAAGAAGCCTTGAGGCTTTTAAGGTTTTTTTAGAAAACGAAAAAGATAATGGTAATTTTTGTGAGTATGTCTTGGCTTATGCAATTCGTATTCAAAACCGCGTCAAAGAAGGGGAATGCGAGGGGGTTGGTTATGAATTTGTTAAGAACTACATCAAAATTGTTGAGCAAAGGGGATTTGAAAGCACGATAAAATATGATTTAGAGGTTTCTGAGTAATTGAGACTAATCATTAGGCGGTGATCAGATATGCTGGTGAGTTTGCAGGTAAGTTATCACAAGAATATATAGTATTTTCTAAAAAATATTCGTTTTTTCCATTTTTTTATTGAACATAGTCTTGACATTTTATTGATAGTGATGTAGATTTAAGTTGTAAATTTAATTTGGATTACAACTTAAATACAATTATGAGGTTTCTTAAGTGACTTATAGCAGTGCGAATCAGGCTATGGGGAGTGGTCAGATGATGCAAGCGCATTTTGCGTGTGGCGGTGGCATGGTTGCTGCGTATGAGGAGTTTTTGGGAACTGGAGCCGGAATCACCAGAATGAAGCAAGCTGAGCGGGCTTATGATGTGAAGACGGATTTTTATTATGATTCTGTGGAGGTGATAAAGAAGATTCGGACGCACATAATTCCGCAATATGAGACGCAGTTGGCTTATTTGGGGGCTGGGGGGGTTGCTGGGTATGGGAGTGATTTGGCGGTTCAGTTGGTTGGGACGATTGAGTTATATAATAAGATTGTGGAAGCGATTGGTCGGAATATTGATGTGGTGACTGGGGCGTCTGGCACGCAGATGATTGCGATTAAGGAGATGATTGGGCTGGAGGATTTGGCGGAGGATGTTCGGATTAATGATGCTTTGCTGAAGAGGCTGGGCCGGGAATCGATGTGGAAATTGCTTGGGAATGATACGGAGGTTGAGTTTGTTAATAAGGAGCTGGTGATTCAAGGGATTGCTGCGTCTGGCGGGATGATGTTTTCGCTTTCTGTTTATGAATTGGAGAAAGAGAAGAAAAAATGGTATAAGACTGTGATTGTTGCGGCGCTGGGCGTGACGTCGATTTGCACTGGTTTGTGGATGATTAGTTTGGGTTCGAGCGTGTTCACGACGGCGGTTGGGAGTTCGCTTGTGATGCAAGGAATTGGGGATTTGGCGCAAGCTGGAATTTCCGCGGTTCGAGGTCAGCCGATTGACCTTGAGAGTTACATGAAAGGGAAATTCATGTCGATGGGAGTTGCAATTGCGGCTGCGGGGGTGATGCAGTTTATGTCTGGCATTCCGAGTTTGACTGGTGATATTGGGAAGATGACTAAGGGGATTCAGGATGCGGTGAAAGGGGGGAGTTTTCTCAAAAATGCTGTGATCACTCATGTTGCAACGGCGGTTGTGGGTGAGGTTTTTCAGAAAATCAATAAAGGTTTTGTGGATGAGGGGGATGCTGATTTTGATGCTGAGGAGGAGGTTAGGGAGCTGATTGAGGCTGTGAAATTGCAGTTGCATAAGATTTTTGCGACGGATGAGATGAGGCATGATCGTGGTTTGCAGAAGCAGTTGAATGAGCGGGTTCAGATGGTGGTGAGTAAATATATGGGCCGGTTCCAGGACGACGGAACTCGGTTTGTGTCTGGGGTTGCAGGGAATATTGCCGGCGCTGTGTTTGGGATTGAGGGGAGTGCATATCACAGCGCATCGAAAATGGTGACTGGCGGAATCAAAAACGCCGACGCGATGCGGAAGATGATCAAAGGATTCCGCGAGGTAATCAACAGCGTTGCGGGTCAGGCTATGGGCAGCGGCCATATGATGGAGCTGGGATTGGTGAATGGGTATGGTGCTGGTCGGGGTGAAGAGCTTTTCGATTTAGTTTCTGCGCAAGGGTTTGTGAATGGCGGAGAAATTAATTATCACGACTGTGGCAGGTTTGCAACAGTGCAAGTAGCAGAAGCTGAGGGGTTGGCTTCTACTTGCCGGAAAGTAGCTGTGGCGTTGACTTCCGGACATGAAGGAGAGATTGATAGCTTACAAAGCCGCCTGAGCCAAATGATGGGCGGCGCGGTCAAAAACATCCAGAAACATGAGATTTTTAGCCCTGTTACGGATCTTGCCGCGTCTCATATTGGGGATCAGTTGGGTAAGAAAATTATCGACTATCTGAATGATAACAAGGAAAAATTGGCTATTGAGAAGGAGAAGCAGGCCCGTAAGAGAGAGTTAGAATTTGACGACATGCCGTGGCTGAAAGAGAAGCATGGGAAGGAGATGCAGGGGCCGCCGATGCCGAAGAAGAAGCTTGGTGTTACGAAGAATAATAAGATTTATGTAAAAGACGGAGAAAATGTTTTTGAGATAGAGGTTGATCCTGTGACGCAGGAGAATTTGTCGCCTAATGAGAAGAGAGAGGCGGGTTATGAATCCGCTGCTAAGAGGAAAATTGCTGATTTTGAGCGGAATTTTAAGGTGATTGGCGTGGTGACGGATGCGGTTGGTGATGCGTTGGGTTATATAGACGAATCTACTGGCGAGGTGATTTCTGGGGGCTATAAAAAGGCTCAAGGGGCGGTTGTTGGCGTGATTGCTGTTGCGGCGGATTATGGTGTGGAGAAAGCTGGCGAGGCGGTGAAAGCGTTGGTGGGTGAGGAAAATGCTGGCAAAGTAGCTTTCTATGTTGGTGAGGCGATTAATGCTGCAAAAGATCTTGCATCGCCTTTGACTGAGCCAGTTGGCCGCGCATGGTCGGAATATTACGATGGTTTGACAGACGGCCAAAAGACGCTATTTGGCTTTGTTGGAGGGGTGCTGCAGATATTTGTGGTGAAAGATGTTGTGAAATTAACAGCAAAATCTGTTGTTGTTGGGATCGATAATTTTGTTGAATCCGCTGGTAAGAATGTGGTAAAATCGGATTTGAAGCTGAAGCTTGTGAAAGTCGGAGATGACGCTGGTGCTGGATTTAAGCACCATGTTGAGATTGACGGGGCGCTTCTCAAGCGCGAAATAGGTATATCTGATAACTTAAATGATCGTGTATTAAGGACCAAATTTGAGGCGCATGGAAACGCACCCCAATCATAAGACCAAAAACATTTCAGAAGTGTGGACTTTTGAATGGGTTTAAACAGCTCCTAAATTCAAATTTTCATTTAAATTTAGTTTCAGTTGTTGC
>CAYLHV010000016.1:0-42212 GCA_964383745.1 uncultured Rickettsiales bacterium
GTCTTCGGAGCCACGCGAAACTCAGCGCGACCCTCCCCTACCCCTACTGTTCAAGCCGTTTGTCTGCGCTTGGTCTCTCTGGCGTGGCAGCGCTTGCACAACCCCACAAGATTTGCCTGGTCGTAGGGTGCGCCACCGTCTGCAATGTCAACCCTGTGATGTACGTCCACGGCAAGGGCGTTCTGGCAGTCAGCGCATATAGGCTGGCGGCTAAGAACTGCTTTGCGAGTGTGCTTCCACTTCGCAGTGTTGTAGACATGCTTGCCTGCTCGCTTGGGTTCCCCTTGGCGCTTGTGCTTGTCGCAGCGGCCTCGGTAGGTGGCAGGGTTGGGGCAGCGGGGGGAGATACAGAGGCGGACTGGCACTAGGACAGAAGGGCGCGGCAGTAGGCGATGTGGGCTAGGAGGTCGGCCTTCTGCCAGCCGTCCTGCATCCGCGCTGCCTCTGCTTCAAGAACCTGGAGGTAGGTCTGCATGTAGTTAGCAGTCATGCGGCACATACCCCTCGCCGTCACAGTGCAGGCAGTCATCGTCCAGCGCCTTGCAGTAGCGGCATTCCTCGTACCAAACGTCCTCCATTGCCAGTCCCTCAGCGAAGTCGAGGATGGCCTTGGTCTCCACTAGATAGAGGCGGGCCATCGTTAGGTCTTGGCCCTGCTGCTCTAGGTCACGCACCCAGGCGTCTACCTGATCCCACCTAGTCTGACTATCTCATCGGTGGTGCTCATCGAGGCCTTGCTCCTGTAGCTGCTGCTTGAGGTCCGCTACCTCTATCTCTAGGCGGACCATCTTGCGTCTGTCCTCGTCATGCTCTGCGCGTTCGTCTGCATAGAGGGATTGGAGGTGGGGCCGGCAGAGGTCGTGGTGTCGGGGTTCGCCGCAGAAGGAACAGCAGGCGAATCCGGACATCGCTAGTTGTGAACCTCGTTCGGCATCGGCGCACCTGGGTAAGTCACATCAGCACACCAAGTCAAGCGGCATTGCGCGAGGGGTGACCCGCTGCTGGGAGGATGTGAAGTGGAGAACCTTGCCGGGGGACGTACTACGGGCAAGGTAAGAGTTAGTGGACAACTGTACCACCACCCGATGACGGAAGTCAAGCATATCCCTCTGGCTCCGTGTCACCCTCCGGAACAATGGCCGAAAAGTAACCCGAGGCATCCACGCTTCCGAACACAATCTGAGTCTGGTCTGTGAACTTGATCGTGAAGATGGATCGCTGACCTGAGTCGTCCTCGATCTTCTTATGGGATAGGTCAGCAATCGTCTTCCCAATCGCCTGCTGCCGCACTACAGCTAGTTCCTTCTCATCCATTACGCCGCATCCTCCACCGCTCGTAGCCAATACCGCACCACGCTACCCCTGCTGATGCCAAGGTGTTCTGCCGCCTTCCTCTGGGACATCCCCTGCTCCATCAGCTCGCCTATGCACTTGTAGCGTTCCTCGTCCCCCATCTCCTTCCAGTTCGGCCTTACCCAGCCGTGTACGGGTTCACAGCCGTTCCGTTCCCGTATGAGCTTCACCCAGCCGATGGGCCACATGTTCTCCGCTGCGAGGACTGCTGCGTGCTTGCCTTCGCCGTACTTCAGTAGGAGCTCGATGTCTCGGGCCTCTGTGCGCTCCTGCTGGATCGCTATGCGGTTCTCGTCAGGGCGGTGAGTGAAGTCCGCCAGTTCCCGGTTGGCTTCGATCACCAGCCGGCGTATCTCGATCTCGTTGTTGGTCAGGGCTGCCTTGCCGAAGCGGAAGGCGTAGTGCGCCCAAAGGGATACGTCTGGGGAGGGAGGATCGGCGCTCGAGCGTTCCGGCCTTGCCCCCTTCGGTGCGGACCCCTCTACCTTGCCGTGGCTGATATTGCCGTCGAGGTTGGCCGTAGCGCCCTCGGGGAGCATCTGGAGCTTCGCCAGGAGGGATTGGACCTCCGATGCGAGCTCAGGGTCTTGAATGCGTGAGAGGGCCTTACGAAGACTCAACTCGGCACCTGGAACTTCAGCCCTTCGACCAGCATGTCGAGCAGGGGGTTGACCTCACCGTCACCGGGATACCAGCCCACCCGGAACATGGACCCCTCGGCCCGTTCCTCGGGGAAGGTGGGGACGTCGAGCACTTCGTGGAGCTTCACGCCGTTAATGAAGCAGCGGGAGTAGCCGTGTACCGCGTCCCACTTGACCTCGCGGCGGATCGTGAACGGGACTCCGATCTGGAACCGGAAGGGGTCCAGGTAGAAGTCCTCCTCGTATTCGCGGTGGATGGAGCCCTTCGGGTTCGTCACCTTGCCGCCGCGAACGTGGAGGCGGAGCCGGCCGTCCCGGTAGCCGAGAATGCCGCCGCCATACCCCGTCTGGTTGTCGGCGTGGCTCTGGTGGATCGTGGTCGAATCCGGGGCGGTCGGAAACACGGTTCCCGGCAGGATCGTGCAGATCCACTCATAGGCGATCTCGATGCCGCGCGGTGAGAGGCCCAACCGCTGAAGTTCGCAGTGATGGGAGCCGTTGCCGACCGGGGCCTCTACCCGAAGGCGGAACTTGCCGGGGACAGGTGAGGTTGCAGTTCCCGCGTCGACAACCTTTGCCCAGTCGCTAAGTGACTTTGGCTCCCAGATGGTCTTCCATGCGGGGGTCGGTGGCGGTAGCTTCGCTTCGCAGGCTGCGAGGTCAGCCACAAGGTCGTCGTAGCTTCGATAGCTCGGTGTGCCGTAGCCGATTCGTTGGAGCTCGGCGACGATCCTGTCAATCAACTCGTCGTAGGCGCGGGCCTTCTCTGCGTCAGTCATTTCGCTTCTCCTTAGTTGAAGTGGCGCGGGCGGATCGGCTCTTGCGCCATTCCTTGTCGGTCAGGCGGCGGCAGGTCCGGCAGAACCGCGTTTCCTGCTGCCAGCCGGTGTTCTCGGGCGTGTATTCGTGGCCGCGCTTGCAATGGGTCTTGCCCGCGTTGTTTGCTGTCGGCCCGATCCCGCGCAGCACGTTCTCGCGCTGCGTCACGGGCTCTAGATGCGCGGGGTTAACGCATCCCCGGTTCCGGCATAGGTGGTCTATCTGCAAGCCGTCAGGTATCGGGCCGACCAGTAGCTCGTAGGCGGCTCGGTGAGCCTGCTGTTGGCGATGCCCGTCCCAGAACCGACCGTAGCCCCGCGGTGCCGTGGAATCGAGCCACGGCCAACACTCATCGGGACCACGCCGATCCACCTTCGTCCAGAATCGTTCTATTAGCCCGCTCACAACTTGCCCCCGAACCCGTCAGGGCGACCCTCGCTAGGCAGCCGCCTCAACCGTTCGATTTCTTTCTCCTGTTGGTCGATGAGGGCGAGTGCGCGACGACAAGCCCCACCAATGTACTGCCCACAGACCTCCGCAAGGAGTTCAAGCCGCGCCCGGTCCTCTCCCGACAAGCCATTCATGCCTTACTCCGCGGGTTCTAGGGCGGCGAGGATGCGGTCTACGGCTTCGACCTCATGCTGCCGGTTAGCCGAACGCATGATCCGCTGGAACTTGGTCAGGACGTACAGATCGTCCTCGCTGACCCGCGCCGACTGTTCCGGGTGGGTGATTCGTGCGGGTTCTTCTTCGGCCCGCGTCGGTGGCTGTTCGCTAGGCATGGTCACGCTCCTCGCGGTAGATCGTGACTTCATCTGAGTAGTCCACCCCGATGTGGTGGGGGGTGACGACCCTGCAAGTAAATCCGTAGACGGAGAGTCTGCCGATGCCCTCAGCCTCGATCACTTCATAGAGCACACCCCCCTTGCTGAAGCGATCCCCTTTCCTGATCTCCTCGGGCCTTACCTTCATTTCAACCCGCGCCTTGCTAGGCATGGTCAGTCCCTCCTGTCGTTGGTCAAGTAGCGGTAGGCTCGGGCAAGCCCTATGGCTCTGACGGCCTCTACTTGTTCTTCTCGGGTCATAAGGGGTAGGAGCTCGAAGTCTCCTCGGTGCTGGGCGTCGTGGCAAGCTCTACAGAGGGGGATCACCGAGTCGTAGGTCATCTTCCCCCCGAGGGACTTGGGGATCGTGTGGGCTGGGTCGAGTGGGTGGATGGAGTCGGGCACCTTGCAGCTTCGGCACTTGCCTTCGTCGCTGATCTTCTGGTGGATGGGCTTCACCAGCGCACCGGGTTCTTCTGCTGGACGTGCGCCATCAGTTGCTCGCCAATGGCCTGTGTGTACGCCGGCGGGATTGCCTGAGCCAGTTCCTTGCGGCTCATCCAGTCGATGCCCATAGCCTCCTGGGCGTCCTCCATGCCGTTGAAGTTCCCGACGACCTGCATGGCTTCTCCGGGCCTGGTCTTGCGGCCCATCTTGGTCTGCCGTGGTGGCGGGGGGCGAAGAAGCGGAGCGGTGTAGCCCCAGTTGGTCTCGAACAGGCGGGGGCGATGGGTGTTGAGCCCGAACATCTGGCCCTCTAGCATTTGGGGGTCGCGGAGTGGTGCGCCCTTGACGTTCTCGATGACGTAGGGCAGACCGCTTGCTTGCAAGAGTTCGCGGGTCTGCTCAATCAGTTCTGGGTGCTCGGTGCCGTTGATCTTGTCCGTGAGTGAGTACGCCTGACAGGGCGGCGAAGCGTGAATGGCGTCCCACTCCACGCCGTAGATCGCCTTCTGCAAGCCGCCGCCGGACTGCATGATCTCAAGCACCTCAACCGCGTCCCCCTGCCAGAACTCATAGGGGTAGTTCGGCTGCGGGTTGATGTCGATTCCGACCACATCAAAGCCCGCCCGCGCATAGCCCTCGGAGCAACCGCCGGCTCCGCAGAACAGATCGAGTAGCTGGGGCTTCACTTCGGCCACGCCTCACTCCCGATCCAGGTCAGGGAGCCACGGGACGGCCACCACGCGAGCTCTGCTTTGGCTCCGGCCTGCTCAGCCGCCTCCAAGAGAGCCTTCCGATCAGCGGGACCGAAGCCTGAGTACGGCCCTGCCTTCGTCGCCTTACTCTCTATGAGGCGAGGCTTCTCCCCTGCCTTGAGGGCACAGAGGTCAGCCACCCCGAGGGAACCGGGGGCACGAATGACGAACCAACCATCGGCCTCGAGCAGCTTGCGTAGCTGCCGCTCTCTGTCGTGGCCTAGGCTCATGCGGCACTCCGGTAAGAAGATGCGGCGGGGGGCGAACCAGGGAGGAGAAAGCCCCCCGCCGTTGCCATCAACTCGTCGCCAGAGTTGTCGATGGCCGTTGAGGCGGGTGAGGAGGGGCTGGATTTTCCCCATAGCTCGTTCGCCTCCTGCTGGCTCTGTGCCAGGTCTGTGCTCAAACTCATGCCGCCTGCTTCCGCCACCCGTAGATGGACTTGACGCTGACGCCCTGCTGGCGGGCGATCTCGCGGGCGGACTTGCCGCCCTCCACCAAGCGGAGGATCTGCCGGCGCTCCTCGGGGGTGTAGTTGCGGCCCCTGCGGCGCTTGGCCTTCTCCTCGAAGAAGTCATCGGGGAGTTCGGAGAGGTGGCAGCCGATGTAGGTGAGCCAGTAGTCCGCCGTGTGGACGTCGGTCTGCCCGCCCTTCTCCCACTCGTTGAGGCGGCGGTAGAGGCTTTCGATCGGGTCGCCTGTCTTGCGAGCCCCGTGGCCGTTGAGCAGGGACTTGGGTAGGCGGTCACGCTCTTTCAGCCATGCGGCGAGCTTGGGGGCGTTGATGCAGGGGTCGTTCACTGGGTCGTGCATTCTGCTGCTCCGGTTCCTCGCTTGGCGTACTCATTCATCGCTCCGACCAATACATACTCAAGGTTGGTGCGCTGCTTGTTAGCGACGTTGTCAGCGACTACCAGCCGCATTAGTTCGTGGGTTTCCCTGGCGCTGAGGTGGAGGGTGATCTCCCCGCCGCTGCCTGAATCGATTGACACGACGGCCTTGCTCATGCTGCTGCACTCCATCCGTGGTCAGGGGTCCAACCCTGTCGTCTTGCCTGATGCCCGAGGTTCGCCATCGCTTCGACCTTCTCGCTGTCGCCAAGGGCGTCCTTGAGTTGGTCGTGGCGATCATCGGGGCGTCCTGTTTTCAGTCGCTTGTCGAAGACCCGGAAGGGGAATGCTGCGATGGCGTCGATGGCGAGCTTCAGTTGCTCCACCGAGTAGCCGTCGCCCAACCGTGCGCCGGCCATCTTCACCCTGTCCTTGCTGACGATGGACTTCTGCTTGCCGCAGACCTCACGCCAGTACTCGACTACCTGAACCCGCTCCTTGCCGTTGGGCTGGTTACGGGGGTCGCGCTCCTCCTCGAGCATCTTCTCCTGCCTGCGGTACTTCCGTTCCCGTTCCTCTAGGAGTCGGTGGAGGGCGTCCTTGCCTTCCTTGAGCTCCATGATGCGGTGGTGGGCGTCGGGGATGGAGATGAGTTCGCCCGTGAGAGGCCAGGGGAAGCCTTCTGCGGGGTCGTCTGAGACGAGTCGGAGCGGTGCCGCGCTCATATCTTGGACCGCACCTTCCGGACCTCTGCAACGGGCAGACCCATGTACTTTGCGATCTTCCGCTCGGGCCAGCCCTTCCGCAGTTTCTTCGCAATCGTGTGGGCATTCTTGTTGCCCCGCAGGGGGTCGTGTCGGTAGAACTCGCTCATCCGTCCACCGCCTCCACAATCAGGCGGTCGTTCTTGCGTCGGCGGTCCACGGCGCGGGAGACGGGGTTGTCGGCGGGCTGGCGTTCTAGCCACAACTCCAATCGCTTGATCCAGCTACGCATCAAGCGCCCCTTCCCACACCTTCTTCATCTCACGGGCGCAGGGAAGGCAGCAGCGCATGAAGGGGCGTCCGAGTAGCCATAGGAGGCGGTTGCCGGCGGCTCGGCGTTGCTTGCCCTTGGCGGCGCAGAGCTCGCACATCAGGCTATCTCCCCCTACCGTGGGGATGCGGCCTACTGCTCGGGTGGAGTCCATGTTGTGTACGGGCCTCAAGCTGTCACTCCCTCGATTCGTTGACTCCATTCCGCGATGCTGCGGAGGGTTGCCCGGTCCGCCTCAAGCTGTTCGATTCTCAGAAGCGACCCCTTCGCCTTGCTCTTGGCGAGGTCACGCTTCAGCTTCAGGGGGGCGGCTTCGGCGTCGGCCTGAATCTCTGCCTGCCCTGCCGTCATCCCGAGGGACTTGCAGCGGGCGAACTCTGTGGCTCGCTTGACCCTGTAGTCGTGCTCCGCTTGGGCTTCCTCCTGGGTGTGAGCCTCGTACTGCTCGCGGGCATTGGAGCGGTTGGTCTGAAGCGTCCTGCTCTCGCGGCGGAACTCGTCAAGGCTGAGGACCGGCTGCGGTGAAGTCATCGCCTCTCCCCCCGCTTGATCTTGCGCACATGGCCTGCTGACACGCCGAAGGACTCGGCCAACTCAGGGGTTGAGGCCGACGACGAACGGATGGCCGTTACCTGTGCGTCGGACAGCTTCTTGAAACGGGGTATGGTCCGTACCCGATCTCGCATTGCTTCAAGGCGACCGTCAACCTCAAGGTGGTGAAAGCGACATAGGAAGGCGAGATTGCTTCGCTCGTTATGTGAAGTGTCACCGTCGATGTGGTGACGATCCCGCGCCGGCTCCTCGCAGCCCGGATGTTCACATTCGCCGAGCTCCGGATACATGCGGTTCGCTCGTAGTCGTCCGGTGGTCTCGGTGATCGGGCGGTCGCCCCACGCAGCCAGCGCGTCGGCGCTGTGGTCACGGCAGCCCTTACAGGTGCGGGCGTAGTACGACTTGGGGCCGGAACACTTGGGGCAGACTAGCCCCGCGTTCTCCTCACCCCTAGCGCGGCGCTTGCACTTCACACATTCACCACAGAGGCACGATGGCTTCGGACCAGGCTTCACCGGATCCGCCTCCCGATCCCGTCCTCGCAAAAGCGGCACTTGCGGGGGTCGTCCACCCCGTCAGTCGGCTCACCGTGGACCGCGAATACGATCCACGGGCGGTCGCAGGACTCGCAGCGGTAGGCGGCTTCGCATAGTTCTCCCTCGCGGTCGCGGAGGGGGGAGTTGGCGGGGGGTGGCCCTGCCGCGTCCCAAGAGCGCCGTTGCTGCTCAATACGTTCGTAGGCAACGGGGTCGGTGTGGCGCATGAGCCATGTGGGGGTGCGTCTGCTCACAGCTCCCCCTCCCTGATGCAATGCCGACACTCCGCGTGGCCTTCCTCTCCCCGGTAGACGTAGCCCACCGGGCCTCCGCATTGGACGCACTTGGCTAGGACCAAGCAGGGTTCCGTTTCGAGGTGGTGCCGGTGGCATACATCGCAATGCTCCGGCTTCCTCATCAGTGAGGGAACCTTGCTGCCGCGAGCGGGATGGTCAGTCATGCCGCCTCCCTCAACTCGCAGGACTGGCAGAGCGGGCCAACTTCCATCTTCATCTGGTCGCGGTGGACGTTGAGCAACTTGCCGCCGTGACCCCAGCGATCAGCCCTGAGTCCACACGCCTGGACCTTCTCCTCGATGCCGTGGATGCGCTCGGCTACTTCGGGGAACCAAAGCTCTAGCTCCTTCATCTCGCCGGGATGGGCGAAGGCTCCGCACAGACACTCCCCGCTCATTTCCAGCTTGTCCTTGACGGGGTTGCGCCTAAGCCCTTCGTGCTTGATGAACCGGGCGCAATCGACGGCAGAGAACCTGTAGATCGGCGCGGCCCAGACCATTGCCCCGTCCCGCTGCTCCTCGTACTGGTGCTTCATCCGGCGCTGGGACTCCTGCTGCCTGATGCCCGTCACGAACATCACGCGGTCCTTCCACTTGCCCTTGCTCTCTCGGACCAGCTTGCGAAGCCCGCGCTCCTTGAGGCGCTGGTACATGAGGCCGTGCTGACCGGGACCGGGGAAGCCGTACTCGGTGACTAGACTCTCGTAGTCCCTGTCGCCCTGCTTGATGACCAGCGGCCAGCGATGCTGACGGCATGTGTCCCTGACGAACTGCTGGGTCTCAGGGATGCCGATGGTCGTGTCAATGTGGGCGGCGGTCATATCGACCCCCCGATGCTCGGCCCACTTGAAGGCGATGGCGGTAGCGGTGAGGGAGTCGTGTCCGCCGCTGAACAGGGCGTAGAAGCTGACCGGCTTGTGGTTTATCGCCGCCCGGTCGAGGATGGCGAACGAGTGGTCGAGGGTGGGGTGGCCCTCGCGCTTCTCCCAGTTGATGCGGGGGGAGGTCATCGGTCCTCCACCAAAATCTTGTATTGGGCGTCCTTCAACTTGCGCTCGGCACCCTTGCGCGTCCACGCCTTCCCAGTGGCGGCACCGTGGGAGGAAAAGAAGCACGACCACTCGTACCTCAACCCCTTACGTTTGATGCCCCAGGCCATTACGCCGCCATCTCCTTGATGAGCTTGTCCATCTCCTCGATGCTCAACTCGGCGGTCTTGTCCTTGCCCGTCTCCTCCTTGATGAACTCACCGATGGCGTCCGCGTCCTTGTTGAAGTGCTTGACGAGGAGGTCAGCGAGGGTCTTGCGCTTCGACTGCTTGGTGATGCTGGCTACCTGCTTGGGGTCGGGTGCCTTGCGGCGCTGCTCCTGCGCTCTGACCTCGTTGGCCGATGCGATTCCCTTGTCGGCTGAGATCCCGAGGGCGACGATGGCCCTGCCCCATGCGCTCGTCTCCGCGTTCATCGCCTCGCTGGTACGGGTGAAGTTCGTGGTGCCGGGGGTCACCTCCCACGCGATGCCCTCTGCCGGCGCGGGATCTTCGGGGTGGCGGAACGCCTGGGCGACGTAGACGAAGTAGTGCTGGCCGCTGACCTCCACGACCTTCCACTCCTTGCAACGGAGGGAGCCTTCGGGGTGGTCCTTGTAGAACTGGACGATGCGGTCCTTGACCTCGACGTAGTTGTCCATGTGTCCCATCAGGCAGCCTCCTGTCGGCGGTAGAACTCGCGGTCGTCCTCGATCCGCTTGGCCTCGGCCCGAAGGTCAGCCCAGCGGTCCTCGTGGTAGTCCGTCACGGGGGGGCTGATCTCCGACCGCAACTCCCGGTGGTCGGGCATGTCACCGGGGTCGCAGTGGGCGGCACCGAACATGGGGTCGTCGTAGAGCATCTCGAGACCCGTGAGGTCGGTGCGCTTCTTGCCGTTGATCCAGATGGCTTCAGCGTCGGGGTCGATGCGGTAGGTCTGACCCATCTCGGATGTGAGGATCAGGTCGTTGCCGGCCATCCGGCACTCCAGGTTGGTGCCTTCGATGAGGGCGACCAACTCACGAGCTCGTTCTTGGTCGCGGGTCATTTCTCCATCACCTTCTGCCAGGGGCCGTAGAGGGTGTTGAACTCACGACCCCTCCCCGCAGCTACACCGATAGCCCGCCTTCTCCAAGTTGAGTCGGGCATCCCGCTCTACGATCTTCTGAAGGGCGGCGTTCAGGTCGGCGTCGAGTTCGGCGTTGGCTTCTTGGAGGGCCTTGTTCTCGTCGCGGAGGGTCTTGCGTTCCGCTATGAGCTCGCGGATGATCTCGCCCTGGGCCTTCTCGATGGCGGTTATCACGATTCCGCCCTCCACATCTCCACCGTGGCGGCGATCCAGATGACCATTCCCACAGTCCAGAGCGCCCCGCAGATCGTGTGGATCGTGTCTCCGACCATGAAGTTGCCAATGGCGACCAGGGCGTAGAGCGGGACGACCAGGGCGTACAGGAATCTCACGATGCCTCCCGCTCGGGGAAGTCCCACCCGTCGTTGTCCTCGGGGATGGGCCAGTCCCAATCGCGCCACTCGCTCTCGTCGACGGGCTGCTGCCACTCGAGGGGGCTGCGGGCGACAACCTCGTCGTAGCCCCAAACCTCCTCCCAGACGTGGTCTACGACCGCGAGGACGACCGCTCCGATTATCAGGACCGCCCAGAGGAGGCCCATTGCGATAGCCGCGTAGACGGCCACCGTGAATAGTGCGTCGATCATCATTCGTCTCCCTTCAGCCCGAGCCGCTTGCGGTCGGGGTGGTCTCTCTCGAACTCCTGAAGACGGGCTTCGACGGCGGCGATGAGGAGGCGTTGCTTCTTCTCCTCGTACTCGCGCTGGGACTCGCGGATCGTGTCGATCACTGCGACCAGGGCGTAGAGCGCGAGGGCCGTGACCGTGAGGGCGATGATGATGGCTTGGCCGACTGTGAGGGCGAGGATCATGCGGCCTCCGTTACATCGTCAACGTTTGAGCGTCTGGACGCTGGATTGCTAACGATCGAAGAAGTCCTATAGGGTCCGCGCCGATGCGAGCCATCGGCATCGTCCGTCAGTCGCGGGGAAGGGACGAGAGCCTGTCCCCTGCCGAGCAGCGAGAGCGGATCGAGTCCGTCTGTGAGCGGGAGGGCTTGGAGCTCACCGCCGTCCATGAGGAGATCGACGTTTCCGGTGGCACCCCCCTCGCCGAGAGGAAGGGACTGCGGGCTGCCGTCGAGAGCATCGAGGGGAAGGAAGCCCAGGTCGTCGTCGTGGCCTACTTCGACCGCCTGTTCCGCTCCCTCGTCGTTCAGGCCGAGGTCGTCAAGCGGGTCGAGGAGGCCGGCGGAAGAATCCTTGCGGCTGACATCGGTGAGGTCAGCGCGTCCACCCCAGCGCAGTGGATCAGCGGGACGATGCTGGGGGTGGTCAGCGAGTACTACCGCCGCTCCGTCCGTGAGCGGGCGGGGGCTGGACAGGCTCTCGCTGTTGAGCGGGGCCACCTCCCCTACCCGAAGGTTCCGGTCGGCTACGTCCGCGGAGAAGACGGCGTCCTTGTGCCAGACACAGTCGAAGGGGCTGCGGCAATCCTCCGGGCATTCCAACTCCGGGGCGAAGGCGCAACGATCCGAGAGGTCCGCGCCTTCCTCGCTCACAGCGGCATCGTCAAGTCCTACCCCGGCGTCCAGGCCATGCTCCGCTCCCGCGTCTACCGGGGAGAGATTCACTTCGGGAAGCTGGTCAACCTCCATGCCCACGAAGCCATCGTGGACGAGACGACTTGGCGGGCTGCTCAGGCTGTGAGGGGAAGGCCGAAGGGAACCCAACGGCTCCTCTCCCGCCTTCGCATTCTCCGCTGCGCTTCCTGCGACTCCCCCCTGTGGCTCAACGTTCAGCGGACCTACAGCGTCTACCGCTGCGGCCACCCCGACTGCTCCAAGCGTGTCTCCATTACGGCCACGCTGGTCGAGGACTTCATCGTTGAGGCTGTGAGGGATCGGAACCGGGAGATGGTTGGACAGGCTGCGGTTGAGGACGACGCCAGCCGTGCCGAGGGATTCGCTGCCCGAGCTCAGGCCGACCTTGACGCTGCCATCGCTGCCTTCGCCGGCCTCGAGACCGAAGCCGCCGCCATCCAGAAGATCCGAGAACTGCGGGACCGGAGGGACGATGCTGTAGCGGAGGCGGGGCATCTACGCAGCCGCTCCCGAGTCCTTGAAGTCTCGATGGACGACTGGGACCGCTTCACAGAGGTTGAGCGAAGGGCGATCATCCGAGACACCGTTGATGTCGCGGTGGTCGCTCCGGGCCGTGGCCTCGAGCGAGTCAAGCTGAAGTTCCTCCCGCAGTAGGCGGCGGGCGATGGAATCGAGGGTGGCATGGACGCTCACTTCCACGGCCTCCCGTTGTCCAAGAACAAGCCGATCAGGCAGAGGCCGAAGGCTGCGAGGAGGCAGATGAGGATGATCGCGCCGATCACGCTGCGTCCCTCGGCGGCAGGGGGACCACGTTGTTCTCGCGGGGGAACAGTTCGGAGGCCGGGACCACCCGGCCCTCCTGCTTGCTGAAGAACTTGGTCAGGGCGACCGCCGTCTTGGTGGCCGGCGTCGTGCCCTTGACCTCGATGTTGAAGATGGTGTCTGGGGAAACCTTGGCCTTCGCCCCTAGTTCCTCGCGGGTGAGGCCGTGGTGAATGCGGAGGTCGTAGAGATTCACGCCGGGACCGCCGTCCTGATCCGCTCGGGCGGGAAGACCGTCCTCATCGGCATGTCGAGGCCGAGGGCGATAGCGAACTTGACCCGAACGTGGGGACGGCCTCGGCCAGCCTCCAAGTTGCGGATCGTCTGACCTGCTACCCCGATCTGTGCGCCGAACTGCTCAGGGGAAAGACCGGTGCGTTCCTCCCTGAGTGCGGCGAGTCGTGCCCCCTGCTGGACCCGTCTGTTTCGCTCTGCGGGGCTCAATCCGTTCGATGGCATGTCCACAGAGTAGAGACATTTTGAGATTTGTCAAGTCTTTTTGGAAAAGTTAGAGCCCGTTTGAAGCAGTACCCGCGCTAGACCTCGCATTGTCGATGGATTCCGAAACGCTTGGAAGGCGCATCAAGGCCGCGATGATCCTCAAGGGGATCACCCAGGCCGAGCTTGGAGAGAAGTTCTCCCAGGACGATTTGGGCTTCAACGATCCGGGCCGAATCATCAGGGGCGAGCGCATCGCCGGCCCCTCCAGGATCGACGCGCTGGTCCGACACCTCGACATGCCCCGCGAGTGGTTCACCGTCGATGACCTCGAGGCGTGGCTGGCTAATCGACGGCCCTCAAGACCGGAATGGACCGAGAGCATGATCGAACATGCCGCTCTCGCGGAAGCCCTCGCAGAGTTGGCCCAGGCTCAGCAGCAGCTAGGACACGCGCAAGAACTTCTGACGCCCTCCTTGCCGCCGGAGGAATCGACTGGCAATGGATGAGGCGACGGAGATGCGGCAACGCCTGGGCGATGATCTCCTCGTCCGTGAAACCCACATCCGGCTCGGGCATGGCAGAAAATCCTTTCTGCTGCCGCCCTGCCCCAGCACCGCCCCGGTCGATCTCGTTGATCCCATTCTTAGCATCGCCCCCAGCGGAACCAGCATCCATTTGTCCCCTTCCTCGGGTTGAGCGCGCCATTCCCGGTGGCGCAAATAACCGGCTCCTCCGATACCCTTCCTATCTGGGGGGCCGACCCTAGTCAAGCTAGGTGGACGAATGTTTGACTCGGCGTGCTGCCCCTATTAGAACCGTTGTCACCTAGCGGTTAGCTCTAGTTCTCTCCACCCTCCCAGCCAAACCAACTTCGGAAGTCGGAGACTTGACGCCGCAAGGCGCAGGAAGCGGTGGCTGGCGAAGGGCGTACGGCCCCCTGTTAGGGAAGCCGTAAACAGATGCTCAAGCGCGCCACGGTCTGCCATTACCGCATCGCATCTGCCAGCCTCGCTTGCGCGAACAGGACGGGACGAAATCGTGGGATAGAAAGACTGGCGGCTCTAACCCGCGACACACGCCTACTGGGCTTCGATATGGACCCGGTATGAATCTGACTACCGGGTGGTGTAGCCTTCGGCGCAGCGTTATTGATGCATCCCGCAATCTAGAACATTGTGAGGACGGCAACGCGCCCTCGGCCCCTCGGGGTTCGGGGGTTTCGCCGTTCAGGGCACAGAAAAACCCCGCCTGCTGACGAATCAGCGGACGGGGTCAGGCAAGGGACTTAGGGAGGGTGCCCTTGCTTCGTCTCTAGGTTATAGAGCGGGGTTGCTCTGGGGAGTGGAGCGAAGGACTAGGCGCGGGGCATCGGCTGGAAGGGGGGGCCGCTCATCGTCGGTGGCGGTCAGGCGTTCCTCGCCGCGTACCGCCCGTTCAATGTTGACCTGTGCGCGATCAAGCAGCCAGTACGGGTAGTCATCGCTCACGACCGATTCAGGCTCTTGGGCGGAAATCAAAGCCCGTGCCTCTCCCGGTGTCAGTTGCACTTGGATCAGTTCGTCCATGCGCTCACGCTACCACTACGCAGGGACGCCCCGATGCTTGTGCTTCAACTGGTTGAGCTTCCCGTATGCCGAGAGCAGGTCATCGGCTATCTCTAGGACAACGTCCCACTCGGGGTCGTCCCCGTCCCTGACGTTCTTCAGGGTGTCCAGGTAGACGTAGAGCAGGGCGTCCGCTAGTTCCTCTCGGGCCTCACGGATGTTGTCGCGCTCGGGGCTGAGGTATTCGTAGCCGAAGATGGCGCGTCCCGCCCTCTCGCGGTGGGTGGTCTGAAGGCGGAGGGTCTGCTGCTCGTCGGGGGGTTCGTAGAGGGGGTACTGGTAGCCGGGGTAGGAGGACTCGATGCGGTCCCAGAAGGCCCGGAAGTTCTCATCGGTCTGGTCGAAGGGGGCCGTCGAGTGGCCGCACTTGACGCAGGTTCCCTCATGGCGGGGGTCTACCGCCGGCTCGGGCTTAAAGCAGCGGCAGTAGATCACGCGAACTGACCCATCGCGTTGCGCCCCCGGCATGCCCGCCGTAGGTTCTCGGCTTGAGTTACGGGCTCAAGGTGGTCAGGGTTGACGCACTTCCGGTTGCGGCAGAGGTGGTCGATCTGTAGACCATCGGGAACCGACCCAACCAAGAGCTCGTAGGAGAAGCGATGCCCGTAGACGATCTCGTTGGCGCTGACCCCGAAGTGAGCGTAGCCATTGCGAAGGGCACCGGTCCATTCCCAGCAGTCCCCGGACTTGTCCACCTTCTCCCAGAATCGCTCCTCTGGTGGCCGCCGGGTGTTGTGACCGTTGACGAACCTTCTGCCTTGCCTGGGCTGGGCTCCACACCCGCACTTACAAAGGGTCACGCGGTGTACCTCTTTCCTGATGGGGCCAACAGACGACCGGGGACGTAGGGCACGGGAGAGACCTGGAAGTCGCCGTCCTCCCAGATGTTCACGACGAGAAAGCCTTGGTTCCAATCGGGGGAGTCCGCGTAGCCGAGGCCGTCCTTGATCTCGCACATGCAGCCTGCTTCGGCTGCCATGCGGGTAGTCGTCGGCTCGTCCTCCTCGTCGGTGTGCTCGGTGCGGAACAGCATCGACAGGCGGTGGGTATGGCCCTGGACCACGGAGACGGAGAACTTGTCAAGCAGGTTCTTGGTCGCCTGCTTACCCGTCGATGGACCGTGTCGCGTGGAGAGCTTGCGAGAGAGGCGAGTTCGGGCAATGTCCCAGTCGCTCTCGTCGTATTCAATGCCGAGCTCGTCTAGGTGGAGCAGCCGGCGGAACGACAAAGCCGATACGTCGTCGTTGGCGGCTCGGATGTCGTGAAGACCCGAGGCGTTATCGAGAAGCAGATGCTCGAGGCGGGCGCAATGGTTTCCCTTCTTGAACCGCCAGCGCGTGTTCGGTGAAGCCTCGCGATAGTCCCGCAGGACGTTGAAGCCTTCTTGCAGGTTCTCGTTGACGGAGCGGGCGTGGGACTTGCGCTCTCGGTGGCGGGAGATGGTGGCGAAGTCGAACAGGTCGCCATTGATGTCCCCCTCGTCGGGCTGCTCATCGGCCAGCCACTCGAGGAATAGCTGATGAAGGGTCCGGTCGTGGAAGGGGACATGGTGGTCACCGCAGATGACGACCTTGCGGGGGTCGCTGGTCTTCTTTTGTTTCCGCGGTTTGGGCGGGGGTTTCCAGATACCGGGATCGGCAGGCTTGATCAGATCGTTCTTGCTGATCCAGTTGACCCGGAGGTGATGGTTGGGCTTCTCGGGGTCGCCCCAGAACGTCCCACGCTTGGCGAGGATTTCGCATTCCTCCGGGTCGTCCCCGTAGAAGCGGATCACGTCCTCGGCAGACCAGGGGGTGTCGGGCTGGACGACGCCGACCTTCACCCCGCCCTCGTCGCTCACCCCCTCTGGCTCGGGGTGGAACTTGGCCTGATTACGGACGGCCTCCACACGCTCCCAAACGCCCTCTCGCTTGAGCCGGCGGCGGAAGGAAGCCTCCGGTATGCCCATAGCGGTGCTGGCCGCTGAGACGTCTCCCCCGGTCTGCTCGACTGCTGCGAGCATCCGTTCGGTCGTGCTAGGCACTCAGTTGCCTCTCGAGCTTGATGAGTTCGCGGGCTTCGCGCTTACCCAAAGCCTCGGGGGCGATGTGTCCCTCGGCGATTCTCTGCTGTTCGCGGTCGGCGTAGTGGGCATCGAACTCTCGCTCCTTGGCCGCATAGACGGCCTGCTCGCGTGTCCTGTCCGGCTTCACACCAATCAGCACCTTCGTTGCGGTTCCGCATGTGGGGCAGTGGGCAAAGCCCAGCGGCCACTTCACCGAGCACGTCCCGCAGATGCGAGAGTGCGGTGTCACCTCTTGCACCTGTGCTGCGCGGCGATTAGGAGTCGCCTGTGCCACGGCACCGGCTCGAGCGCGTACATTCGGCGCAGGAGGGACGGTCGTATGGAAACCGCTGCAAATATGGCACAAGCAACGGACGCCACAACCAGGAGAGCGAGGTCGGACGCGGCTTGCCACTTGGAGGGTTGGCCGTAGGTGGGTGCAATTCGCATAGGGCAGGGCCCGTGGTTAGTGAGGTGGCCCCGCGAGGTTCACCGCCAGCAGTACGGCGGCGGTGGCCCCCGAGAGCGTGGCGGCGAGGACGGCGTAGACCAGCTTGTTGACCTGACTACTCAGCCGGTCGAGCGCCGTTTCGATTCGCACCACGTCATCCCTGTCGGCCTTGAGTTCAACGACCCGCTCGAGGGCTTCCACCCTCCATCGGATCTGGGCGCCGTTCTCTGGGGTCGCCATCACGGACTAGTCGTTCGGGACGATGTAGACGAGGAGCGCGGTGAGGACACCGACGACATCCTGCGCCGTGCCTTCATCGAGAAGGCCGAACGCGACGGCAACTCCGGCGAGAGCGACGAGCGCCTTACGAATCTTGCTGAGCTTCATGTGATCTCCTAGTAGTTGGGCCGCGCAATACACGCGACTTGGTAGATGGGACGCTGGCGATGGAAGACGCCGCCGCCGTTGTCTTGGCTTCCCCCTGACCCCGAGGAGGTGTTCCCCTCGATGCAGTCGGTCAGCCCGTTGCGGAACGGACCAACGGCGATGCCGACGTGGTCGGGAACACCACCGTCGAAGTTGAAGACGACGAAGTCGCCGGCCTTGACGTTGGAGGGCGAGATCTTGGTCAGCCCGTTCACGCCAGCCGTTGCGTCGGCGCAGATGTAGGGGGTGTAGGCGAGGCGGGCCTTGGCTGGGAACGACGCCCCACCCTTATCCGCTGCGAGGGCTACGAAGCAGCCGCACCACGGCACACCGTCGTATCCGATGGTGAACTTCTGGCAGTCGCTCACCGGATACGGACCCTTGTTGGAGCCGTAGGGGGACTCGGTGCGTCCGACATGGGCCTTCGCCCACTTGACGGCGTCGGCTGCCCCGTTATGGCGCTTGACCTCGAGCCTGTGCTTGAGGATGGGGATGCGTTCCTCCATCCGCTTGCGGACGGCCCGGAGCTTGTCGAGCAGGTTGCCCCGCGCCTTCTTGGCGGACTTCGGGACGTGAACCTCTACGAGTTTCTTGATCGCCTTGTCGGCGGAGTTCTTCGCCTTGCGGGCGTTGTCGATCGCCCGCTTGAGTTCAGCCTTGGAAGCCATGTTGACCTTTCGGTGTTGGGATTAGTCGCTAGAGCCCGAGCGGGACCAGCACGACGGACAAGCGTTCAAGGAGGGCGTCAAGTCCCTCGGGTGGCGCGTCCAGGTCGATGGAGTTGGTGAGTGAGTCCGCGTCATAGGATGTGCGGACGATCTTGCGGGGTGAGGTGTCAGAGGCGTCGATGAAGCTGATGTAGTCGCCGGCCCGAACCTGCCACGCGGGACGCTTGACGCCCTTGGAGTCCTCCACGGTGCCGACGATGTCCGCCTGCCCCGAGGTGTTGACCTGCGCCGACTGAACGAGGAACCGCCGCCCAATCTCGGTCGCCCCCGCAAGGGTGGTCACGGTCGAGGACTGAATCAGAACCCACCGCCGTAGTCCCGCAGCGTTCGCCGGGTTGGACGGGTCGGAGTCGATCAGGTCGGCACTGGTCGAGTCGGCAACCGAACCCGTGGGGCCGACCGTGCGAGTCGTGCCGTCGACGTCGGGATAACTCACGACTACCCCGTTCCAAACCTTGTCGATCTGCGGGCCCGCTTCTTGGAGGTTGGCCTCCGAGACCCTGGCCCGCCATGTCCTGCCCCGTGCCCCCGGCTCGTAGTAGTGGAAGGTCTTGTCCTCCCACACGCCCCAGTCGTTGAGATGGAAGCGGTTGGCCTCGCGGACGATGGCGGCGGCAGTGGTGAAGTCGAGGAAGGCAATGTGGGGGATGACGAACCCGGTCTGATCGACGGACAGGGAGAGGGAGGGAGCCCATGTCGCTACCGCATGGCCGATCACGTCGGAGGCGTAGAAGCCGGCGGCAGGTTCCGTTCCGCGCTTAGTCAAACCGTGGTCGCCGTAGACAGCCACGTTGGAGAGTCGGAGGTCCCGGTCCCCATCTGTCATCGCCGCCGCCGCCCTGGTGAGAGCAGCCCGCGCCCAACGCTTACCGGACACAGAGGTTTCGGTAGCGTTCCCGGTGCCGCTGGTGGCGGTTACAACGTCGGTACCGGCAACCTCCCCGGTGCCTGAGGAGTCATCTTCACCGTCGATCCGTCCTACGTCTGCCGCCAAGAGGTTCCGCCCCGTCCATGTGTAATAGATCGAGCCCAGCGACGACTTGGAGTCATACCACGCCTCGCAGGTTGCCCCCACGGCTGCCGCACCGTCAAGGCTTAGGCGAAGCGCAGGCGATGTGGAGTCGGATTCCACGGAGAAGTCAGGCAGCACGTCCCAGAACAGGGATAGGGCATACAGGTACACCCGCCTGGTAGTAGTCGGCCCCTGCCAGTTGCCAAGGTCGCGGTCGACGTAGGGCATTACCGCCGTCTGGTCGTCCTCGAGCGCCGCCTGCCATCCGACAGCCGAAACCGTGATGGACTTCTCCGACCCCGAGCTCCGAGGGGCCCCTTCAATCCGCCCCTCCCATGCCACCTCTCCGCCCGCGCCGAGGATGCGGAGGTTGCTCAACGGCTCGACGTCGGAGTAGGAGATCTTGGACTTGCGGGGAAGGGTTAGGCTGCCCTGCTCAAAGCCACCGGGGATCGTCGTGGAGAACGACAAGCCGGAAGGCACGTTCTCAGGGCTAGGTTCGTCCGTGGCCCACCGCCTCTTTCGACCGCTTGGCGGCTCGACCACGGCATGGAGCCGAACAGGGGTGGAGCTCACAGCGATGGGGGGTGAGTACGAGAGGCCCGCTTGGTAGTGGTCGAGAATCTGGCTTGGGCTTAGCTCGTATTCGTAGACCGCAATCTCGTCAACCAGGCCACCGAACACCTCGGGGTTAGGCGTTGTGTAGCCACCGCGCCACCCGACCTGGAAGTAGCCCGGATCACGAACGGTGTTATAGGCCGGCGTCCCGCCAAGGTAGCCTGTCGACTGCCGACCCTGCGAAACCCCGTTGACGTACCACTCAGCCTCACCGGTGGTGTCGTCATAGATGCACACAAGGTGGGTCGGAACATTGAGTTGGAAGTCTGTGTCGGGGAACCCGGTGTTGGCGGTTCCCCAATCCATCCAGGTCAGCGGGTAGGTCTCAACGTTTGCGTAGAAACGCATCATCCCGTCCGGGCCCATCTCCCAGGTTGGCTCGGGGCTATTCGTGGCGCCGGGGTCTCCGCTGCCCGTGCCGGATGCGCTGAACAGCGTCGCGAAGCTGCGATCCTCGTTCTTGTTCACCCAGCACTCGAACGACCGAATGGCGTCAACCGTGTAGGGCTTGTACGAATCCGCCCTGATACCGGCACCGGGATAGTCCTGTGTCGGGGTCGGGTCGGTCCAGTGGCCCTTGATGAGTAGGGCGGCGTCTTCGCTCGACTGCACCACGGAACTCTGGTCGAGGGTTACGCCCGTGTCGGCTACGGCCTGATTGTCGTATAGCTGACCGTGGTTGCTGTTCCCCGAGTGGTCATAGATGCGAGTCCCAGATGATTCGTTCAGTCGCCAGTAGAGGCTCGGGGAGTCTCCGATCACTCGAGCGGCGTAGGGCTCGTTGGGGTTATGGGTGACGACCTCGATGTAGATAGCGTCCACTTCGTGGGCCGTCGTGCCAGAGGTGGTCACACGGGACTGGAGCGCGTTGATCTGGGTCTGTGTGAGAGCACCTTCATAGGTGGCGTAGTCCCACCCATAGGACGTTCGGGTCTGACTGCCACTCGCAATAGCCGTTGTGCCATCCCAGAGCGTTATTGCGGTCAGGTTGGATGCGTTGGCGACCTTCCCGTAGACGAATACACGGGCGGCAAGGACGACCTCGTTGACCCCCAGCGTGAAGGTCTCAAACTCCTGGTAGCTGCCCTGGAGGTTGGTCGATGATGTGATGTTGTCGGCGGTGTCCGGGGCATCCGGGTAGAGGACCGATTCATCCAGCGCCGAGTAAGCGGTTCCAACCGGCGTCTCCGTCCAGTCTGCCTTCGCGTCAGCGTTAGGACGGAGGATGTAAACACTCACAGCGCCCACCTCATGGCGTCGTCCCACTCCCCGCGCTTACGGAGAACGGCCTCAGCCTCATCGTTGGCGGGGTATGCGGTGAAGACCTTGACGCCCCGATCGCGGAACAGGTCGGGGAGGGTGTCGCAGAGTTCGGAGTAGAGCCCCTTGCGCTTAGAGGTCAGGGAGAGGAAGTGGACCCGCTCGGGGTAGCAGTCGATCTTGAGGACTGAGCCGTCGTCCCAATCGACGTAGACCCGGACCCCGCCCACGGCATCCAGGGTGACCTCGTCAATGCTTCCACCCGTCGCCTTTCGGAATGCCGACGACGCCCCCTTTCCGTAAAGGGAGTCAAGGGGTGTCTCGCTCATCAGTCCGGGACGTACAGCCAGGAGGGCCGGTAGTAGGCACGGGCGCTGATGTCGTCTATGCCCGAATCAGGCGAGGTGTCAAGGTCGCCCCGTGAAGCCTTGAGGACGAGTTCGGTGGTCCGTCCGTCTAGGCCGGCGGGGGGAAGACGGGGGAGGTCACCGATCACGTCGGAGATTGGTCCGTAGGTGGCTCCCGTGGAATCTTCTCGGAGCATGGCCCGATGGGAAAGCTCGGCGCTCTGGGAGGCAAAGATAGCCGCATCCGGCGTGGGAGTTGTAACCAGAAAGTTGTTGTAGGTCCTGGTGTTTGCCGTTGCGTTCGTCTGGGCGTCGTATATGCCAACCTTGCCGGATGCTAGTGCGCCACCCGTGGCAAGTGAACTGTCTTGGTACTGGAAGTACGGTTCTGACGGAAGCGGGTAGTCTGCAAACCCGACCCATATCTTGAACGTCCCATCGGCATTGACCTGCAAACGCAGACGGTAGTAGGTGTTTGTCAGGCCATAGAGCGCCCCTCCGCTTGCGCCAGAGGCGTAATACGTCGCGCCGGCTACGCGGGCAATAGTCCATATCCAACCAGCGGTAGAGCTCTGCGGGTTCAGGGCAAAGAGGAACCAGTTGGAGGTGTCTACATACCGCGCAAGTATGCCGAAGTACCCATCGGACACCCGTGCGGAGAACTTCACATCGGCCTGAACCGTGACATTCGTAAAGGTCGTAGCACCCGCTATTGCGAAGCGTCCGTTATAAATCGAGGAGTCCGACACAGCGGTTCGCTGTGCAGTGTGGGTAGCCGTGTCTATGGAGTAATCGTCGGCGTCCCCAGCACCCGTCCAAGTACCGCCCGTCGAGAGAACCTTACCCGTCAGTGTGCCGGAACTTTGGTCAAACGAATCTCGCGCCGAGAAGGCTGTCAGGCCCGAAGCAGACGCCGCCCCCTTGCACACACCATAGCCATCATCGGTATTGAGGAACCACACTCTATCCACCGCGATAGTTCCACCCTGACCCTTTGCCTGAATCTGTCCACCCCACCTATGCGTACCGGAGGGGATGCGGTCGAGGCGTATCTCTCCGAGGTCAGCGATGTAGAACTGGCTGCCCTGGGTGGGGAGGTTCCATGTCGGGTTCTCGGTCGGGGTGACGAGGTCGCCCACGTCCCAGACGAAGCGTGAGGAGATGGTCCCCCCACCCGTGGAGGTGCCGCCGTTGGAGTAGACGCGGGCGAAGACCCGGTAGGTGCCCGTGTGGGTGAGGTAGACCCCGGAGTTCATGTTGGTCCCGACGACAGGAGTCCAGTCGTCAGCGAGGGAGGCATGTTGAACGACCGTGCCACCCGAAGCACCGGAGAGGCTGGTACGGGTGGCGGCGTCAAGGGTGGTAAGTGCTTCGGCCTCGTAAGCCATCGCAGCGGTCGTCCCGCCGGAGTAGTGGCGGGAGCGGATCGACCAGACGAGTGAGCTTTGATCCTCCGCATCGTCCTCGTCCACGACGATCCGAACGCGGGCGGGGTAGTCGCCACGGAGGTCGGTCTCGGTGAAGGTGAGCTCCGGAAGGGTGGTCTCGGTATGGTCGCTAAGGGTGATCTCGTCCTCGTAGAAGTCGGGGATGACCTCGAGCCGCAGTTCCGCTTCGTGGTCAGTGGCCTTGGACTGCTGCATCCAGTTACCGGAGAGGGTGAGGCCAGCATTGACCACATCGGCGTAGAGGGTGCCGCCGCCGTTGATGACCCGCTTGATCCAGCCTCCCTCGCGCTGGAACGTCCCCACCTTCTTCTGGAGCTTGGCGCGGGCCTGGTCGATGCTGACCGTCCCGTCCGTGCGGATGATCAGGGGGATGGTGATCTGGCGGTTGGGGATGCGGAAGTCCACGGGGGACGAGCCCCAGTCCTGGTCCGCCATAACCGCCTCGATGTCGGCGTTACCCCAGTCGACTCCGTCCTGACGAACCCGAATGGCGCCGGAGTTGATGTCGAGCTCCGTGCGATCCGTGGCGACCGCCGGCGGGTCGAGTGTGATTTCCTCAGCCATCAGCTACCGGCCCTTCCCGGCAGAACTCGTCCGCCCTTTCGTGCTTGCTTACGGTTGACTTGCTTGACGGCAGCCTCGAACTCCTTGCCGCCGATCTTCATGCCAACCCTGCCGTCCGCGTAGACGTTCAATTCCTCGATGGTCAGGGAGGGGCTAGAAGAAATCGGGGTTACCGAGGCAGGACCGTGGACGACCTCTGGGCCGCGTTCTCCGGCGATCGCCCACTTGCCGGGGGCGACACTGCCACCCCTAGCCCGGAAGCCGTCAAAAACGCCGTACTGGGCCTGAGAGATGGCGTAACGAGCGTTGGCCTGACGGAGCAGTTCCGACAGGTCAGCCATTTGGGCAGTGTTGTCGGTCGCCGTGCTGGTGTTCCGCAACTCGTCCAACCTGACCTTCGTGTCAAAGATGCGTCCGCCATCTCCCGTGACTCCGGTGAGGTCGGTGAGGTAGGAGCCGAAGGTGCCCCGGAGTCCCTTGAGTTGGGAGGGCTTGAGTCCTCGGGTGGACATGCCCTTGGGGAAGTTGAGTTCCCGCAGGCCGGAGTTGGCGAGCTTCCTGGCCCGGACCATAACCTCGAGCAGACGTTCGTTGAGCCCGATCTGTTTGGCGAGCTCGGCGGCGTTGACGTCGGAACCACCGGGAGAGGAGTCGAGGCCGGCGAGTGTTTCGGCAATCCCGATCCGCTCGTCAATCCTGGCAACCCTCCCCCGCTCTCCGAGGATGTCCTTGAGCCGCTGGGCAATGGAGCGAGCGCGGGCAAACCGCTTCCAGGCGGGGTCGGTCTTGCCGCCGGAGATCTGCGCCTCCCCACCCTTGGCGAATCGCTGGACGATACCGCCCATCTGCTTGAGCAGCGGGCCGTTGTAGTGGGTGTTGGAGGAGTCCGCCGTCTGCGAGTACCAAGCCCCGATGCCCTGTGAGTCAAAGATGGTGTTCATCGCCTGGGCGTTGAGGATGGGGTTCCGCATCTGCGACTCCCCGCCGAGCTTGTTGATGAGGGCATCGTTGTAGCCCGTCGTAATCATCCAGAGGCCGAGACCCCTGGTGCCGCCCGGATCGAAGCCGATCGCACCTGGCTCAAGCTGAGACTCCCCGATGGCGGTGCGAGCCATCGAGACACCCGGAGCGCCAGCCCATTCCGCAAGGGCAGCGACAGCGTTGAAGGGCATCGCGTAGCCGTCACCGAAGCCCGACGACTGAGCGAAGACCTTGTTGTATTTCGTCAGCGCATCCGGCAGACCCTTGAGCGGTTTACCGCCGACGCCCACCTCTCCGTTGGGAGCCTTGGCCGCGATGTATTTGTTAGCGGCTGCGCGGACCTTGTCGAGCGCGGACTGGCCCATGCTCCTGAGCGGACCCTTCGGACCCTTGAGGACGATGCGGGCAATCTTCTCGGCCACCGCCCCGCTGACCTTGCCGCCGTTGAGCAGGCGGGCGATAGCTGCAACCTGCGACTTGGTCTCGTCTTCGGGGGTGTTGGCGTCGAAGGCGGTGCCGTCATAGTGACCCGGAGACTGATGGCTGGCCGTGAGTCCGCCGAAGCCGCCATAGGGGCCGCTGTATTCCCCGATAGTCCAGCCCATCCCCTGCATCTTCTTCCCGTAGGAGATGGCCTGTGCCTGGGTGTAGAAGTCGAGGTGGAGGTGGGAGTTGCCACCCGCATGGTTGGGGTCGTAGGCAATCGGAGGAATCGCGTAAGGACCGAGTGCCTGCTGGATGACACCGCCGTTAGCAAAGCGGGGAATCTTCTTGTTGACGGAGTTGACGCGCTGCGCCCCTCCCATCGCCTGCACGGCCCGCTTGTTGATGACGACCTCGCCCGGTTCCAGCATTGCCGGAACCTTGTCCCCGTTGCCCTGGCCGGGAACGATTGCCCCACCCTTTTGGAAGCCCGCAGCCGTGTTGCCAACCTTCTCAATGGAGAAGGCGACCTTCTTGACGCCGAAGCTGCTGAGGGCTTCGTTGACGTTCTTCCCCATGACCTTGAGGCCGTTGCCCGTGGCGTTGACCATGCTCGAAAAGTTGCCGGTGACCTTCTTGGTGGAGTCCCCGAGAGAGCTCGCCATCTTCTTCCCGGCCTCGGCCATCTTGTCCGTGGCGCTCTTGGTCTTGTCGCCCGTCTTTTCGTAGCCGTCGCGCAGGGTGCCGAGAGCCTTGTTGAGGTCTTGGATCGCGTCCTGACCCTTCTTGGACCAGTCCTTGAGGAAGCCCGCCGTCTTGCCGGAGAAGGTCTTGATGCCGTCAGTGACGGTGCCCTTCATGTAGGCCGCGAGGAGGCGGAAGGCGTCCTTGGAGTTCTGGTTGAAGCGATCGATCATCCGGAACAACTGATCGGCCTCGTCGGCGCTGATCTTGTTCAGGGCGAGCCAATGGGTGACCTGGTCCTTGCGAATCTTCTTGCCGGCGGCATCCCACGAGGCGACGATGTCGTAAAGCTGGTCATCGGTAAGGCTCCCGAGGGAGCGGAACAGAGCCTCTTGGGCGCTGACGAACTTCTTGCCGAACGCTGCTCCGGGTCCGACCTTGTCGAGGTCGGTGAGGGCACCCGTCATCCAGTCAATTGCCTCGCGGAGCTTCGGGTTGATCCACTTTGAGACCTTGATTGCGAGGGTCTGAACCGCCCCGCTCAACTGCTCTGCGGAGCCGGCGAGGTTGTCCATCTTCTTCGCCGCTACATCGTTGGCCGTCCCGTTCTCACGGTTAGCCTGGGTGAACTCCCTGAACTTGTCGGGGGAGGCTTCGAGAAGGGCATTGAGGGTTCGGAAGCCATCGGTGCCCGCAAGCAGCTTCAGGTTCGCGGCCTGCTGGGCGTTGGTCATCCCACCGAGGGCGTCCCGCAGTTCCTTCGACAGACCCGCAGCGCCCTTGAGGTTGCCGTTTTGGTCAATCAGTTGGAGGTTCAGCTTCTCGGCGAGCTCGGCCTGCTTCTCGGTCGGCGAGAGCAACTGGAGGAAGGCCGTCTTCATCGACGTACCGGCGTCGGAGTTCTTGATGCCCGCCTCGGCCAGCGCCTCAAGGACCGTGATCGTGTCGTTGAGGGTGTAACCCGCAGCCTTGGCAGCGGAGCCGCCCTGCTGGAGCGCCATAGCGAAGTCGGAAACGTCAGCGGTGGTCTTGTTCGCCGCCGTGGCGAGCATGTCCGCCACGTTCATGGCCTCTCTGCCTTGGAGGCCAAACAGCTTCATCGCATTGACGGTCGTGGTGGAGGCGTCGGCGAGCTCCATCTGGCCCGCCGCAGCAAGGCTCAGGGATGCGGGTAGAGCGCCACCGAGAACGTCCTTGAGCTTCAGACCACCCTTAACCAACTGCTCCTGGGCAGCGGCCACTTCCATCGCGGAAAACTGGGTCTTCTGGCCGAGCGAGAGCGCCTGCTTCTCGAGCGCCTTCATCTGCTTGGCGTTGGCGTCGGCAACCGCACCGACCGCGTCCATCTGCTTCTCGAAGTCAGCGCCGACCTTGACGGCCTTGCCCATCGCGTAGACGAGTCCGACCCCGACAGCGGCGGCACCCATCTTCGCCGCGCCGGCCATGCGAGACCCCACCGCCGTCGAGGCCGTGTTAGCCGAGGCCGTGGTCTTCTTTAGCTGGGCGTCGGTCCGGGCGAGGGATGCCGTGGCGGCGGCGGTGTTCGCCGTGACGAGGATCTGGAGAACAGCAGCGGGACTAGCCATGTTGACGCCGTCCTTCCTCGCGGTTAGGGTGGGCACATGACCACACGCACACAGGTCGCCTGGATCGTCCTTCTGACGTTGCTACTCGCCGCTGTTGCGGTTGCCGTAGCGACCCAAGTGGACGCAGGCTCTCTCTGGAACAAGCAGTAGCCATCACAGGCTCCTCAGCGCCGCAGTGACGAGATAGGCGGCGGTGTCTCGGTTGGCCTCGGCGGCAGGGACCATGAAGGGGTGGGGCGGAACCTCTCCCCCGCCGCGCTTGGCGTGGCCGAACTCCACGAACCCGGCGTAGAACTCAGCGCCACCGCCAGCGTTGACCGCGTACTCCGCAACATCCTCCCGCTCAACCCGGATCGACTCAACGAGACCCTGGGCATAGGGGGGAGCGTCGGGAGCGCGGGCGGATGCGTCCTCGGCAACCACCTCGGCGGCCTGCTTGACCGCAGCGCCGACCTTGGGCCGCAACTCAGCGATGATCTCGGGGAAGCGAGACTTCAGTGTCGCCGGCATGACACCCCCAGAACGCAAAAGACCCCCAGAGCCTTCATCGGAAGGTCTCCGGGGGTCCACTCTGCGCAGCGCGTCGGTCCGCTTCCCTCTGCTTCCACTCGAAGTAGAGGGGCCACGACACAGTCAGTTCGTGTGCGGACATGCGAGAACACATCTCTCCTACGGGCATGTGGAGTAGCTCGGCCAACTCATGCAGGAACAGCGGGTCCACTACTCCGGGCGGGAGCTTCATGTAGTTCCGCTTCCCCCTCGTCAGCCGCTCCATCTCCGCTGCCCTGAAATCGGGCATTGGCGTCCTCGATGGCAGCCTTGTCCACACCGCTGAGCTCATCGATCTTGGCGATGATCAGGCGGACGGACGGGCCGTTCTTCTCCATGAAGGAACGCGCCTCCTCGCGGGAGAGCTTCGGCTCCTTGAGGCCGTGGCAAAGCTGGATCTCCTCCAGCAGCGCAGTGTTCACCGAGGCGATCTGAGTCTGGCCGATGGTTTTCATCTCAAGAGCCTTCGACTGCGCCTCATTGCTGAAGGCAGCGCCAAGCCCCTGGACGAGCACCGAGCCCTTGAGGGCGGGCAGATAGACCTCTGCCTCCTCAAGATCGGACGCCTCGCAAACCTGCGAGTGTGAAAGTCGTCCCACAGGACAACTCCTTTCGTCTTACGGCACGGGCAAGCCCGCTGACCGCATAGGGGTACTTCCGGCTGACCCCCGAGGGGGTGCCGTGAACTTCACCTGTTGGCGAAGGGTGCTTAGGCGGTGCCGCGAGTCAGGCCGGCGGTGCCGCGAGCCGTCCAAGTGGTCGTGATGACCGAGGCGTCACCAGGAGCGCCCGAGACGGGAGCGTAGGAGGTCGGACGCCCAATGAGGGTGTAGACCACCGTGCCCGAGGTGTCGGGGTTGACCTTGATGGTGCCTGCGGCGGTGCCGCTGTAGATCGCGTAGATCACCGAGTCGACCGAGGACGAGGCGTAGTCCTGAACGAACGTGGTCTCGACCGACGCCGTTTTCAGGGAGTCCGCCATCTCGCGGTAGCTCTGCGAGAAGCCGGTGACATCCTGCTCCTCCGTGTCGTCAGAGACGGTCACGCTGGTGCAGTGGTCGGAGAGGTTCGTCCCGTTGATCGTGATGGTCGTACGGGGACCGAGGAGCTGCTTAGCCATCCTAGGATGACTCCTTTCATGGGGTTACCGCGCCCAAACGGGTACGCGGATTGGAATCGCTTGGCGGCTAAGCGAAGGGATTACTCAGTGATGAGTCGAAAGAGTGAGCCGGCGTGGTGGTAGACAACGCCGTCTGAGTTCTCCGGGTAGTCCACATCGGACTCCCTGCGGAGGTAAAGCTGCGTCTTGCCTGAGATGCTGAGAGTGGAGTCCGTCAACAGGGCGTCGAGGCGAGAGGCGATGGTGTCTGCGGTATCTGCCGTTGCGCCAGTGGACTTGGACTCCCTATCGACCGCCTTGATGAGCCAGAGGTCGTTGTCGTAGAGCCTTGCGCCCAAGGCGTAACGCGGTGTGCTGGACTGCTTGGAGAAAACCACGTAGGGAAAGCCAGCCTTCTCCGGTGCCTGCTGGTAGTAGATGCTCTTGGTGTAGCCGGGGGCAGCGGTTCCGAGCATCGCGGTAAGGGTGCTGTCCCCGCTCATCTTCCCGTAGATGGCTCGGCGGACTGCAACGCTCATTTGGCCTTCTTGTGGCTCTCTACGTTGAGGTGGCGGATCTTGTCCTCGACCGACTCCTTGGCGGGGCCGAGCGCCTTGACCAACTCAATGGCTCCGATCTGGAACCAGAAGGCTTCCGCGCCCGCGTCGAGCTCGGCCTCAAAGGTCTCTCCAGGCTGGTGGTCGAGGATCGGCGCGGTGCCGATGACCTTGTAACGCTTCTTCACTATCTCTCCTCGGTGTAGCCGTCTACGGGGTTAGCCCTTTGGGCGTCCACGGTGTTATGGATGCCATCGGCAAGGGACACCTCGGGGAGCCAGTCGATGGTCTCGCGCAGCTTGGCGCTGGAGTAGTTCTTGTGGCGAATCTGGTGGGCCGGCGGGTCTTCCAACACCCAGCCCCCCTTTCCGACCGCCGTGGTGACCGCCGTTCCGACAACGTCCATCGGATACCTCTCCTGGTCGTTGGAGAGGTTGAACGTCCCAACGTGGTCGCCCTCGATCAGCAGCCGCAGCGCCCTCACAGCGTCGGTGATGTAGAGCCAAGAGCGGGAGGTGTCACGGTGGACCGTAAAGTCCTCGTCTGCCAGCGCCTTCTTGATGAACGTGGCGAGAGCGCAGCAGCCGTAGCCCGCTCGCTGGTCTGGGCCGTAGAGCATGTTGAGCCGAACGATGGTCAGGTGCTCGGGCGGCATGTAGAGCTTGAGGGCTTCCTCACCCCACCGCTTCGACAGGCCGTAGATGGTCGTCGGTTCGCGAAGCTCGGATTCCTCGGTGATCGTGTCCTCGCCGTGGTCCCCGTAGACCTCTGATGTGGAGGTGTAGAGGACGGGGATGCCGCGCTCGGCACAGACCTCCGCAAGCTCTGTCGTCGCCGCTGCGTTGTCGCTGACGGCCTTGTGGGGTTCGTCGCGGCAGAGAAGCCGTCCGTAGCGGGCCGCGAGGTGGACAACGTACTCGGGTTCGGTGAGGTCGAGAAGGCGAGTGGCTTGACCTGGAACGGCTAGGTCGTGGTCGGTGACATCGCTGGGAAGCAACGTGTGGTCCCTGCCAAACAGTTCTTGTATCAGGTGGGAGCCGACGAAGCCGGCGGCACCCGTAACGAGGATCTTCACCAGCACACCGCCGTAGGCGGATCGGTGTCAACGATCTTGTGATTCATGGCTAGTCCCTCTATGGCGGTTAGGTACTCCGGAACATCTGCGTCGTGAATCACCGTCAGCGGGTGGTCCGGTTGGAGTACGCGGTTTATGGTCTCTAGTCGTTGGTTGAGGTTGACCCCGTCATCGATGAAGACGAGGTCGAAGTCTTTGGGGTCTACGTCGAGGGTGGGGCGAAGGACTAGGCGGCTGTCCTGGCACGCCTCAGAGACGATCTGACGCCATTCGCGGTCGGGTTCGACTGACACCACCCGTACTACTTCAGGGCGGCTTAGAAAGGCTGGTGTGGAGTTGAGCCCTGAGCCGAGTTCAAGTATCTGCTTGGGCTGGTGCTGGGCTAGGAGAGCTTTGAGGACGGGGAGGTGGCTGCCGTAGTCCCGGTCATCCACGGCTCATGCCCTGGTTGTAAGCGTGGTCGTCGTCTGAGCAGTAGCCCCGCCGCTTCACTTCCGAGTGGTGGTGGGTGAAGGCGTAGGCGGTGCGGATGTGGGTCTCATAGCCCAACTGCCGGCCACGGTGGCTGACGTAGACATCGCTCTTGTAATGGGCGTCAATCATGCCGATTGCGCCGGCCTGCTCGCGGCTCATAAAGGGGACAGTGGTGAAGTCCACTTGCGTCTTGTCCTCGAGCACTTCCCCGATCAGGTTTCCCCCTCGCCCCATGTCTCCACCGCAGGACTCCAAGGTGTCGTCGGGGCGGTAGACGATTGGGCAGGGAAGGAAGCCCTCATCCACCGATTCGATGCAAGCCTCGGCCCACGAATCGCTCCGGACCTCGAGGTCGTCGCAGGAGAGGTGGACGTAGGGAGCCTTGGAGAGTTCCAGTCCCTTGCGCCACGCAATGCCACAGGTGTCCTCGTCCCTGATGACGATGAAGGTGTAGCGGACCTCATCGGGGTTGGTGTTCTGCTCGTAGGAGAGCAGGCACCGTTCCAGCGTCTCCTCGCGGCCCGTGACGGTGGGGACGATGATGTCAACCAAGGACGACATTCCAGAAGTCCTCTGCCGCCGTGTCCAGCTTCTCCGGCTCGTTCTGAATCCAGTGGATCGCGCCCACGTTCCGGTTCACGATCAGCTCACACCCCGCCGCCCAAGCCTCTACCACTGCCCTGCCGAACGGCTCTAGGGCAAAGGGGAGATGGACGAAGGTCTCGTACCGCCAGAGGGTCTTGGCTACATCGTTGTAGGCAAGTGGGCCTTGGTAGTTGCCGGCGGGGACGTACATGCCCGTGCCGTAAACGTCGATGCCCCCGTTCTCCTGCCCCCATTCCGTGATCGCCTGACCGCCCTTGCCGGGGTTCTGGTAGGCACCGATGGCTACGGCACCCTTGCGCTCTGTGTTGCGCTTGACCTGGCGTGTCGGTCGGAAGGCTTCAAGGTCCACGGGCGGAGGGACCAGGGAGGGACGCCCATGAACCTCGAAGGGGAACCGCTCTAGGTGGAGCGGCGAAGTGAAGATGTTGGTGGCGTGTTCAAGGAACCACGCTCGGATCTCGGGGTCGGAGTGGGGGTCTACGTCATTCCAGTAGCGGACCACCTTCTTGCCCTCGAACTTCTCGATGATCTCGGCAGGGACCGTGGTGCAGTTCCCGACGATGAAGACATCGGGGTTGTCCTTGTCGAACTCAACCCCCTCTGGCGCGGCGAGGGAAAACTCCTTCATGGTGAGTTCCGCCCCGCCGTAGGAGCCGTCCTGGTTGCCGGGGTCCATGATGAAGGCGACTTTCACGCGACAGCCTCCAGCTTCATCGGCTTGCGGTCCTCGAACCGCTCCTCGACCGCTTGGAGTGTCGGCAGGAAGTGGTTCTCCATGACCTTGCCGACCTCGTATTGGGAGGCGTGGTTGACCGCTAGGGCGCTGACCTTCTCCCGCTCGGCGTCTGAGAGGTTGTACGCCTGCTCCAGCGAGTCGATGATGGCGGGGACGGAGGGGTCAACCTGCCAACTGCGCTGAAGGGTCCAGCGTGGGGTGCATTCGACCTTCCACCCCGCTCCACAGACTTCCTTCATGGCTGAGAAGTTGCTGACGATGGCCGGAACGCCACACGCCTGCGCTTCCAGGATCGGCACCCCGAACCCCTCGCCCGCTGACGGGCTGAGGAGAACATCGAAGGTGGAGTAGAGCCGCCCCATGATCTCCGGGGGCAGGGGATGGAGGTTGACCCGGTACTGGTCCGCCACAAATACGGACTTGGAGGGGATCCCCAGCGACTGTTGCATCGCGTAGAGGTCTTCATCCCCGTTCATGTTCGTGTGGAGGTAGAGGATCGCGTCCTCATGCTTCTCGCGGAACGCTGCGAAGGCTTGGAACGCCTGCTGGAAGCACTTGCGGGACGGGGTTCCCTTGTTCGCCGCCACCATGCCGACGAGGAAGGCGTCTTGGCTGGCCCCCAGCATCTCCCGAGACTCAGCCTTGTCGTAGGGCTGGTAGTGCTCGGTATTGACGCCGTGAGGGACGTAGAAGGCGTCGAAGCCGGCGTCCTTTAGCATCTCCTGGCCGAACCTCGCCATCGCTATCGGCGCGGCCCCGGAGTTGTGGAAGAACTCCAAGACCTTCGGCGGGGCGGGGTCGTGGTCGATGGGCACCCAGCAAGCCGCGTTCATCTCCCCGACCTCTTTGGGGTCGAGAACCCAAACGTCCATCAGGGTCAGGAACAGCCCGCCACGGGGAGAGCCGAAGTGGCTGACCGCGTTCTTGGCGAGGTAGCCGTTCCCGAAGTCCCCGCCCAAACCGGGGAGGATTTTGATGCCCTCCCAGTTGAGGCGATCCCCTTCTAGGCCGTAGAAGCTCGAGATGGCGAGGTCGTAGTGCTTTGCGAGCTCAGGCGCAAAGAGCTTGGTCTGGTGACCGTATCCGGTTGGTGCCCAGGGGGCGTTGGAATGAAGCAGCAGCTTCTTCATGGCGGTCCTTTCGGCGGTTTGGCGGTTTTCAGATCGCGGGGGAAGGCAGGAACCGCCGCCTGCAATCCCCCACGTTTTGCTCAGGCGAACTCGACGGCCTCAAAGACCGTTGAGAACTCGCCTGTGTGCTCCCGTACTGCGGTCACCTCGTAGGTGCCGCGCCCGATGACGTAGAACTGGTTGTCAGTCGTCACGGAAGTACCGGGAGGAAGCGTTAGAAGGTGGGTGGAGCGGTCGGAGATCCGATTGCCGACCGAGGACTCGTCACCCTGCGAAGAAAGGGAGTCGATTCGGCAGGCCACCGTTCCCCCGTTGACTGCGGTGACCGATCCCCCACCGCCCCCGTCTGAGACCACCGACCCGCTGATGGTGTAGCCCGACTCGGTCAGCGCCTCGGTGATGAGTCCGCGAGTCGATGCGTAGGTCATCGCTTGTAGCGCCGGAGGATGGCCTTCTCACCGTTGGTCAGGTCGGTCGAGGAGGCGGCGTATGTCTTGCGAACGTCCCCGACCTGTTCGGAGATGGCCCCGCCCTGGGTAATCATCCGATGGGCAAGGGAGAGAGCGACAAGCCGAACGTCCGAGGGCACCGTCCCCGAGTAGCCGTGGGTGTAGGTGACCCCGATGTTCTGGCGGCCCTGCGGCCAGTAGGAGGAGGGCTGGTAGGTCTGCCCCCAGGTCGAGTAGGTCGGCTCATCCTCGGAAGTCCGGATCAGCTTGCCCGTCTCGGTGTAGGTGAAGTCGGTTTCCTCCTCGCCGTTGACCGTGACCGTGCCGACGTTGGTTACGGGTCGCTGGGGGAGGAAGATGAGGTCGGTGCCGGAACCGTCGATCTGGATGGTCTCGGTGGAGGCGCTGGCAACGAAGTCCTGCTCGGTCAGCGTACGAACCACAGCGCAAGCCGAATCCACCGCAATGGTCGCCCCATCATCGGAAGTGACATCGCGGCCCAGGTAGTCGCTGAGATCGGTTGTGCTGATAAAGGGGCTTGACATCTACCACTCCTCGCCTTCGCTTGAAGGCCATTGGGCACCGGCTTGCGCCGGCCAAGATTGTTCGCTGCTGGCCGACCACTCATCACCATCCGTGGCGGACCACTGTTCCCCGGTCGTGGTGGGCCAACTCGGGATCAAAGCCTCTCCGACAACTGCAATCCCAGCCACGGCCCCGATAGCCGATGACCGGGAAGTAATTAGCTGCCCGCTGGTATCGAGAAGCCCTACCGCTTCAACGGTGGCCCCCCGGAGGAGATCCCGCTGACCCGCCGTGCTGTACCCCGCCGTAGCCGAGAGCGCGGCCTGTCGCTCCAAGACCGAGAAGAACTCCCCAGCCGTCGTGATGGCAGCCGTGGCCGCAAGGCTTCCCGATCGCAGTAAGTCCCGCTGGCCGCCTGCGGTGATGTCTCCGGTTGCGGAGAGGGAGGCGGAACGCTCCACCACCGCTACGGGTGTCTCGAACTCCCCCGAAGCTGTAATCGCAGCCGTCGCCCCGAGTGCTGCCGAGCCTTCTACCGGGGTTCTCCACTCGATCAGCAGGCCCATCTGATCGACCATGTGAACGCGGGCCGCGCCGGTGAGGATCTTCGTTGCCTCGATGACCGGGACGTCCGTCAGGGCAAGTGAGGGGCGATAGGTGACTGCGGTTCTAAAGGACTTCCAGCCGGTGGGCTCTGTTCCCGCTACGGCGGTCTGCTCGACATTGCAGGTGACAGCGGAGTCGGCGGGGGTGATCCCCTGGAGCTCCATGTTGTTCGTGCCGGTGGTCGAGCTACAGGAGGCCCGCATGTACGCCTGCGAGAGCATGATCGGGGCCCCGGCGGGGAGGATGCCGATGGGGGCTAGGCAGAGGGCTCGATACTCGGAGGCAGCCCCGAGGTTGGCTGCGTTGAAGATGTACTTGTTCGCGTTCGCGTCGGTGTCGGAGTGGGCCACGCCTTCGGGCGGAATGTTGTCCACGCCCTGGTAGAGGTCGGTCGTGTCCGAGCCGGTCGTCTGCGGCGCTTCCCAGCCCGTGCCGACTGCGCTGTCGACCAGCGGGAGCAAGAGACTGACGTTGCCTTCTCCGGGCCAGGTGTTCTGGTCGGCCCCGTTGCCGTCGTTGATTGCGAGGTCGTCGAAATAGAGGGTTGTCGCCGTCTCGCCTGCCGTGACATGGCCGATTCGGTGGGTGGTCGTCGTAAGTGTCGTGCCGACGTTGGCCGCGCCGGATGCCTGGGAAACCCCGTCTATCCGAAGCTCAACCGACCCGTTACCCGAGGCCGGGATGGTGATGCTCGTCTCGACCCGATACCAGGTGTCAACGGCGAGGGCGAATGACGTACCGATGACGCCTGTGGCGGGCGCGTTCAACTGCAACGTCCGGTCGCCCAGCAAGCTGATGTCGGCTGCGACCGTTGCGTTCAGCCGCCATGCCCAAATCTGCACAGTGGTGCTCGGGGCGCTCGAGATCCGCAGATAGAACCGGGCGTAAGTCGGAACATCGACCGTGTGTGTGAGGCCGGTGATCTGCTCGTAGTTCGCCGCGCTCGGGCTGCATTGGAGCGCCCTACCGCCGTTCCGCGCAACCGACGACTGGTAGGTCGTCGTGTTGGTCATCCGGCTCTCGACGGCACCGTCACGCTCACCGCCGTAAGGACTCGCCGCCGGGATGCCGGACTCGAACCCGGCTGTAAAGAGTCGGGCCATTCTGCGGCCCCCTGACTAGGTGACGGTCAGGTCAAGGTCGCCAACCGGGATACGGAAGGTGTCCCCCGCCGTAACCGCTGCCGAGCTTGAGAGGTCGTCCCGCCCGAGGAAGTTGCCGCCCGAGGAGGCGTCCCAGAGGGAAATCCAGGTGTAGGTCTCGGTGGTGCTGACGTTCGTCCACTCAATCGCGGCATCGTTGGTCATGGCGCGGGAGGCTGCGGCGCTGAATGACGCTTGCTGGCGAGTGGTCTCGGTGGCGGCGTTGGAGGTACCAGCGGAGCCGGGGTCTCCTGTGTGGAGCTTGACGTAGACGGCGGCCTCGGAGTATGAAGTTGCGTTGCCCACGGCATCGAGCCATGCGTTGGCGACTAGGTCTGAGAAGGTGCCCATCTCGGCTCCTTTCTGAGGCGGGTGCCCCGTTCATGAACGCTGGGGGAGGAGCCGAAGCCCCTCCCCCGTTGTTCAGGCGTGTTACGCGAGGCGAACCTCGGTGAACGCGGTCGGGCGGTAGACCGCCAGAGCACAACGCTTCTCAGCCCGGATCGTGACCAGGTTGTAAGCGAAGTCCGTGTCGTGGCTGTTGGAAGCCTCGACAGTCAGACCGCCTCGGCGGAACAACTGCGCCGCCGAGCGAGTGCCGATGAGCGCCGTACCGGCACCCGTCGCCGTGGTGACCACAACCGGGAGATTCCAGATGTAGTCGAGAGCGCCGCTGACCTGTCCGGTGAGGGCGTTCTGGTTGGCACCATTGCCATACGGACCCTGGAAGGGACCGCCACCGAAGAACTGACCAGCGGTGTCCGTCAGCAGACGGAGATCCTGGTAGTCACTCGGGTTCATGACAATCCAGTCCGGCTCGAGCAGGGCGGAACCCCGCTGACCGTTGAGCGCCTTGAACAGCTGGACGGCCTTGTTACCCTCAGCCGTACCACCCGCGTAGATGTTGATTCCACGCGTGTTGCCCGACGGCTTGATGCCGATCAGGTCGTTGGTACCGGCACCGAGGACAACCTGACGCTCCTCCTCGATGTTGACGAACAGCGACAGCCGCCCGTCGATGTAGGAGCGAACCTGCGCCGCGTCCTCCAGCATCTCGTCCGAGACCTTGATGATCGTTGCGATCTTGCGCACCGGCTCATCGGAGGTCGTGAATCCGAGAGTGGACTGGGGCTTCAGACCGGCCTCAGCGACACCGGCAGCACCGGAGGTCGCCGTACCCTCGACCACATAACGCAGCGATGACGACATGGTCTGACCCTGGAGGATCAGGTCGGGGACGCGAACCTGCTGGAACAGCTTGTCCACGACGCCCGGAATGACCTCCGGAACCGGACCGGCCAGGGCCGTACCACCAGCGCCGGCGCCGATACCGAGGGTGCCCTTGGTGCTGAGATCCATCGGACCCGTGTTAACTCGTCCGCCGTTCTTGAGGGCGTCCTGGAGCGACTTGAACTGCTCGGACTGGACGAACATCTCGCCCGGCGTGTAGTCCTGACGCGGAACCTGGACGGACGCGAGACCCTGTGAGAGCTCGATGCCCTTGGTCTCCTCACCCATGCCCTTGACGACGTCCTGGATCTCCTGCTCGGTGGCGAGAGCATCCTCGAGGTCGCGCTTGTTGTCCTTGAGGACTTCAAGCTTCTTGGTGCACTCCGCAATGTCGGCGTTCTCCTCGTCGGTCCGCGAACGGCCCTCCTTGGATGCAGACTCGATGATCGACTTCGCCTGCTCAGCGACCTCGGTCATCTTGTCCTCGACAGCGCGGAGCTCACGCTTGGTGCGTGAAATCATGCTGTGACTCCTTAGTTAGTGAGTGCGTTGATGCACTCGAGTTCGATTGCTGTCGCCTCGGGGTCTGCTGCCTGCGGAGTCACCTCTGGGGTCTGCTCCGGCGCAACCTCGACAAGAGGCTCCTCAGTCGCGGCGGCTGCCTTGAGTTCATCAAGGCGCTTCTGAAGTCTGTTGATCTCGTCCTCGATGTCCGCGATGGACTTGAGGCTGAGAAAGCGGGTGTCGGCGTTGGCGGGACCGGGAACCACGGAGATCTCAAAGAGGTCGATCTCGAGCAGTTCGTTGGCGTCCTTCGCCATCTTCTCTCTGACGACCATGTAGCCGAAGGAAAGGGACATGGAGCCGGTCTTCATGGCTCGCCACGCCTCCTTGGCCTTGGTTCCGGTGAGGTCGAGCTTGCCGGCGACCCGAAGGCCGTCCTTGGTCTCCTCGACCGTGGAGGGATCGATCGCGCCGATGATGTCCTCCGGCTCGCCCTGGTGGTTCCAGTGGAGGGGAATGGCCTTGCCCGATTCCCGCCAGTGCTTGATCGTGTCGGCAAAGGCACCGGGAACAATGCGGTCGCCGACGCGGTCCACCGAATAGGCAGCCGCGATCGCCACGAACTCGCCCTGTTCGGTGGCCGTGGCCTTGGCTTCAAGTGTGATGTGCTGCTTGGTCGGCATAGGGACTCCTAGGTGATCTCGATGAGGCACTTACAACCCGTGTGCTCGTAAGGCGGGCCGTAGCGTCCGTTGGAGAAGGTCTTGTCGATCGGGACGGTTTGGCCGTTCATCTCGGGGTGAGCGGAGTTGGAAGCCGTGACGAGCCATGTCTTGACCCGTGGGCTTTCGTCCTGCTTGGCGGCTTCGACCGCCGAGAAGTTCATTGCCCTGGCAGCGGTCTCCCCTGACCACGCCTCGCCCTCGCCCCTTCGCTCGGTGAAGGTGGCCGCAACGTCGTCCGAGTCCGCAAGCGCGGCCTTGGTGGTCGCGTTGGTGTTTTCGGCGATGCTCTCGGCCATCGACCTGACGTAGTTCTTGGTCACGCGGGCGTCAAAGGCGAGCATCCCGAGCCGCTGGGCCGTGAGGTCGCCCTCGCGCTCAACAATCCGCTTGATCTCGGCCTCGAGGTCGTCCGCGAACTCCGCGTCCCACTTCCGCCAGCGGCTATCCGTAACTCCGGCCTTCAGGGACTTGTAGGAAGCCTCCTGACGGCTTAGGAGACGGTCCCTGACGCCCTTCAGCCCCTCCGCATAGGTGTCACGTCGCCTGACCTGTGCATCGCGCCTCAGAACGGCTTTTGACTGGGTGGGGACGTTTGATTCCCGATGTGAGCCGTCCTGCGGGGGCTTGTTCGGGTCTTGAATCGGCATCACGTTCGGTGCCGGGCGAGGGTTGTCTCCGACGATGACGTTAGCGGGGGTTATGAGCTCGTCCCCATCGTCCGCCGGGGGGCGGTTTTCCATCGCCCGGGCCTCGTTGCGGGTCAGCCAAGGCGCTCCGACCGCTGCGGTGATGGCCTGGAACCGCTGGATGGGGTCGCCGCGTAGCTTCTCGTTGAGATCAAACTCGAAGTAGTGGTCGTCGGTCGCGTACTCGGCCTCGAGGAGATTCATGTCGAGGACTTCCGCCAGATCCTCGGTCAGAGGGGCCAGAACGTCGGCATGGAAGGCTTTGCGCTCCTCCTCGTCCCTCGGGGGGACGAACTCCATGCCGTAAGCCTCTGCGACCGTCTCCTTGGTGAACCGCCGGCCCTCCAACATCTCCGCGTCCTTCGGGGTGACACCGAGGTCGCGGATCTCCATGCCCTCCTCAAGCACCGGCCACCGCTTAGAGGACCCCGTAACGCGGTTGTAGAGGTCTTGCTCGAAGTGTTCGCGACCCTGTGTGCCCCAATCCGGAGCCTCGAGGGGTCGGTAGATCCACCCGTTCTTCTGGAGGCCGGACTTCAGAAGCTCAGCAGAGGCGGTGACCGCTGCGGCCTCCTCGGAAAGAATCTCGCGCAGGGTCTCAAGCTGAGAAAGCCCGCAACGGGGGTCGTCAGGGTCGTATCCGGCCCAGTGGACTACGTCCTTGGGGTCCAGCATCCCGGTTTCGGGGTAGTAGGAGCCGTCTTCGCGGTAGACCCGGTAGCCATCTACGGAAAACCGTGAGGTGGAAAGCAGGTTCATCATGTGCGGCGGAACGCGGACCAGGGACCGCTGCTCGCCGGGCCCCGTGAACTTGACCGCGTAGGCGTTGTCGTAGAGCAGCCAGTCCGCTACGAAGTTGAAGATCCACCGCTTTGCGGTGATGCTCGGGTAGGGATGGCGCATCGTGAGCGCCGCGGGATGGTCAGACGCCGTCTGCCGCTCGTTGTCATCGACCCGTTCGTAGAGCTTGAGGGGAAGCTGGGAGACGTTGCGGGCGATGTAGTCCACGGTGGTACGGACCGCAGGCTGAGTGCGGTACATCCACGCATAGGAAGACGACTGGGCCTGCTCCCAGGCCATCGTTACCTGCTTGTTCGTCCCACCGAGGCTCTGATAGCCACGGAACTGGCCCGATTGGGCAATCTCGATGACCTGGGACGAGGCCGAGACCGCCTTCCTGCGGGCGAAGTAGTTGAGCAACCCCAACGGGGCTCCTTTCGTTACGCGGCGGCGAGGGCGCGTTTTTCGTAGACCGAGAGCTCGGGTTCGGCCCGGTTTGAGTACTCAACGACCATCGAGGCCGCAGAAAGAACGTCTATGACTCGTCTGTCCTGTTCACGGACGTTGGATCGAGTGGAAGAAGGGCGGTCGAAGCGGTAATCGCCGCCGGGGAGACGTCGAGCGATCGCGTTTAGGACTTGCCGGCGCTGCTCGGGGTCTCCGGTGTGCTTGAGGGTGCCGTTGCGGAGACCGTCCATGAAGGCGTCGTAGTCGGCTACGAGAGCCTTGTTGGACTGCTGGCGGTCGATCACCGTCAGCCCAAGCTCGTCCTCGAGCCACGCGGCGATGTCCTCTGCGCGGTGCATGTCCATCACCACGGTCTTGAGGGGGTTGTCCTCGAGCAGGGTGTGGAAAGCGCCCTTGATCTCGTCGGGGTGGAGGGAGTTGCCGTCCCTCGGCGGGGTGAGAACCGCCGGCTTCGTCAGGATTCGGTGCTTGGGGTCGACTACGAGGGGCTGGATCGCGGTCGTATCCCACTTCCAGCCAACGTCCAGGCCAACCATCTCTGCGCCGGCATCCCTCGCCTTGACCTGGGCGTCGTCCCACTCCTTGTCGGTAATCGCCGACCGCGAGGAACGGGTCGGGCGGTTGCACTTCAGCCGTTTCCAATCCCCGAGATCGGTCGTCGGGGACTCGAAATCCTCTTTGAGAGTAGTTCTGGTGATGGTCGAGAGCGGATTGGCGGCTTTAACGGCCTCCATATCGCTGCATTCCTCATCCGAGGCCACCATCCACTCATGGAGGACCAGGTTGGAGCCTTCCGCCCGGAGGTGAGCGTCCTTGCGCTTGCGGCCCGTTGCCTTGCGGCGAATGTCGTCCCGCATGTTCTCAAAGGGTGTTTCAGGCTCACCAGCGGTTGAAATCCCGATGATCTGACCCGAACGCTTGCGGAGTTTGCCCTTCCAGAGCCGATAGAGACTCATGTCGGTTCGGTGGAGCTCATCCCCGATGGCATAGGGGTAGGGGATGACCCCATCCCCACCGCCAGCGTCAGCAGCGAACACCTCGATACCGATTCCGCCCTGCTGTAATGCCCGGATGAGCTTGTAGCCGCCGAAACACTTGAAATGCTGCTCCAAACCCTCGGTTCGCTGAACAAACCCTGCGGCCTGGTCGTAGATGATGCGGGCCTGCTTGGCGGTTGATGCCCCAATCGGAATCCAGGGGGATTTCGAGAAGTGGGCTCCGTAGAGGGCGATGGCAGAGACGAGGGTGGACTTGCCATTCCCCTCGGGAACGATCATCCAGATTTCGCGGAAACCAGAGAAGATGTCAGCGGCTACCTCAAGCTGCCACTCCTCCAAACCCCGCTTCTCACCGTCGTCGAAAACTAGGCGGTCGGTGTATGCCTTGAAGTGGTCAAGGGTGAAGGGCTTAGCCATCGGGAAGGTCGAATACGTTGCCTGCCGGCGACGCGGATGCGCCGTCCCTCATCGCTTCAAGCTGCTTGATCGCCGCTATGCGGGCGGCTGCATTCCCGCTGGTGCGGGCGATGTCTTCGAGGATGCGGATTGCCTCCTCACGCTCGAGGGGCGGGATCTCATCAGGCACAGGGCCTCCATGAAAAGTCGGTTTTCTTTGCGCTGAGCATGCGTGTTGGTGTTGAATAACAGCAAGC
>CAYLHV010000017.1:0-10746 GCA_964383745.1 uncultured Rickettsiales bacterium
CGTGAAAGACTGGTTCGCCCTCGCCTTCGCCAAACTGCGCCTCAACCTCGCCTTGCTGGCCTTGTGAGGCGTTCATGGCGTCCTGAAGCTGATTGGCTTTGCCTGTGCTGTAGGGGAGAACGTAATAGCGGGGAGCGCCGCCCAGATTGTTGTCGAGCAGGACATAGATTGCCTTGTCCACGTCGATTCGCGCGCCAAGCACGGTATAATTGCCGGGTGGAGGCTGCATGAATGTAGGCTCACCGAGAGGCATGAAAGAGGCGGGGAGAAGCAGTGCGGCGGACGCTAGCCAGATTAGCAATGAGCTAACTTTTGGGCGGCAGAACCATAGCAGAACGCCAGCGGAGAGGACGGATACCGCCCATAGACAAAGCGAGGCCGTCATGGCTTTTTCGCCGCCCTGAGAGGTGCAAAGGCACGGTTTACGCTCGGCATGTCTATCTTGCCGCCGCGCATACGAAAGCGCATGGCGGTGACTTCCTGCCCTTGCTGGACAAGCGTCACAGTCGCATCGAGTGCGGGGCCTTTGGTTTTGCCGTTCTCGGTAACGCGGGCTTCCAGCTTTACCTTCAGCGGAACCACTGGCGTCTTATAGGCGTGAACGTTCACAATCCATTCGCCATCGGGCAGGCCACGAGAAAACACGTTCTCACAGTTGACGGGCATGGAATCGTTGGCTGTTCCTAGATCGTCCCTGAGAAGATTGAGTGTCTTTGAGCCGCGATTGCTGTAGCCAACTGGCTTGTCGTCGCCGGGTGCCTTTACCCACAGGTCAACGTCATAATTGCCTTCAGGCCAGCACATCGTGATTGCGAGATTGCCGGGCTGTTGTGCGGCTTCCTCGTCCTTCTGTGGCGGATTGAGGCTTGCGAGCATAATGACGGTGAGCGCCGTCAGTCCCAGAAGCATATTCATGAGCAAATCACGAAAGAGGACGGCGTTCATCTGACGATGCGCCTGCCCATGCTTAACCAGAGCGCAGTGACGGCCCCGACAAGCGTTGAGTAGAACGCGACGCCCATTCCGGCTAGAAGCTGTGATGCTACCTTCTGCGCGCCTTCTGCTTGGGAGAGTGAGGTTAGATCAATGCCGCGCAGGGCGAGGACGAAGCCGACGACATTCCCGATCAAGCCGAGCGTGACCAGCCATGTCTCGACGTGTTCGAGGAAGTCTGTGGAACGTCCACTTAAACAGGCATAAAGCGCTCTTATGAGTGCGCAAATGAACAACCCAGAGATAATATAGCTGATGTGAGATACATCGCCCTCGAACACCTGACGCACGTATCCGAGCATCCATGCCCAGATAAGCAGCGCCACACCGCACAGGTTGAATATGCAGAAGCGATAGAAGGGCTTGGTCATATACCCTGCCCTCCCGGCTTTATTTCAACGGGAGAGAGGTCTGTGCCGCCCGCTACGACGCAAGCTGTGCCGTCTGTATTATAGACAAGGGCCGTCCATGTTTTACCGTCTGGCGAGGCGACAATCAGGAACGCCTGCTTCTCGTTAATCATCCCGATGGCGGAGCCGACTTCCTTGTACTTGTCTTGTAGCGCTTTCAGGAGTTCCTTCCCCGGCCCGCATTTCGGTTGTGCCTGCGGCATGGCAGGCGTGAGTGTTGCCAGCAGCATTGCTGCGGCAAGGAAGGTGCGCATGAGCGCCTCCTGTGCTGGGGATTATTGGCCCTGAAGCTTCATGTAGACCAGCCCGAGAACGCCGGTTACAATCAGGGCAAAGGCGGTTGTGAGGCCCTTCAGCGTCACGGTTTCGGAGGATTCCCGCCACCTGCGAAGAAACTGTAGATCACGCTGGACTTTCAGCGGGTCGTCCACCTCAATACCGAGCCTTGTAAGCGTGTCGCTTACAGCTTCCGAGACAACCTTTTTCAACTCTGCCTCGGTCATGGCCGTTCGTCCCACTTCTTGATTGCAGCCACTTGAGCAGCACATTTCTTCAATGCGGCTTCGTTCACGTCGCCACGCGCTACGAAATCGCCGGTAATCTTGATGGGCTTGGAATAGGCCGCAGGACAAGCGCGGAGCAGCGCAGCCGGAACCTTGTCGCGGACAATCTGCGTCTCAACGAGAACCGCTGGCTTGGCGGTCATACATCCGCTTAAGAGCGTCGGGGACAGGCTGAGACAGGTAATCAGAAACAGTCGCATCGGATTCTCGCAGTGCGTTGAGTTCGTCGTTGGCAGCATCTAGCTCGCGGTCGATCGCCTCAACCTGATCGGCAAGTTCAGCAGCTAGTGTTTGGGAGTCGCGGAGATTGTCTTGCAGCTTGGTTATCGCCGCTTGGTTCTGCTTGTTGACGTTGGCAGCGGTTGCCAGATCGGCGCGGAGTTGGACGGCTGCGGCGTCTGCCTTGATAGCCTGCCCACGATACCAGAGGGCTGTAGCTACAGAAACGGCGAGCAGGGCAAGGAAGGCAATGCGGATGTAGCTCATTGCTCAAGCCCCAACATCTTGCGAACCTGTGGCATGGTGGCGATTGCGTATATCGCAAAAGCAACGACAACCACGATTATGAGTAGTTGCGCCCTCCAATCGACAAACGGCAGTATGGCCGTGCCGCCACCTGTCGAAGCCCACGTCCAGAAGCGTTTTGTGGAAAGCAGTTTGGGATTGCCGCCCATGTCAGCGAGTGCAACGGGCTTTGAACCGCCATACGCATTCGCGGATAACAGGTTTTCATACGCCTTCGCGTATCCGGCAATCAGATCGGCCTTGTCTGTGCCGTTTATGATCCGACGCGCGCCCTTGTAGTCAGCCTTGGAACCACTGATGTAATCGGACAGTTTCTTGCTCGTAAACCAGCCCTCGCGCATTCCTGTTACAAGGATCGGCGCGGCATATTCCGGCTTCAGAAGAAGCTTCGGGTTTTTGACGAAATCCACGCCAAGCTTGTCGCTGGCCTTCTTGTAGTTCGAGATCCATGTGATCTGCACGTAACCCATGCCCACATACGGGTAATAGGCTTTTGAGCGCAGATACTTCTCCCCGCCCATTTCGCGGACGGGTTTCATCCTGTGGGCAGTCTCATGATAGGCAGTCGCCAGAACGTATGCGGCCTGCTTGAGAGACAAGCCCTCTTTCTCACACGCGGCAATTATAGCGCGTGTGTCGCCAAGGTTCATTTTCATGGGAAGCCTAGATAATCTGGTAGGAAAAAACAAACGTCCAGCGCGTGTTGTTTGCGTTATTGGCCGCAAAATCAAAGTTCGCCGCGTCATTCGTGGCGTCTCCATAGATAGACGCAGGACCATTCACGCGATTGGCACCAGTGCCAGATAAATTGTCCGTAGCGGATAGATTTGACGCAATTGGCAATGATATTCGCACAGCCGACGACGCGCTCCCAGCCGCAGTCGGGTCTATGTCCAATTCACCTGAACAGATAACCATTAGGCCAATTCGAATATACCGGCATACATGTGCCGTTGTGCCGTCAATATTCAACACACCAGTAAGTGTCGGCGTCCATGTTCCTGTGAGCACATCACCAACGGGCAGGCTTAGTGTGGGGTTTCCAGATGCCCCATCGCCATTCGTAACTGTGACTTGATTTGCTGTTCCAGTGAGCGTGCGCTTGTCGAACGTATCCGCGCCGGTCTGCACCATTATTCCGGCTGTGCTGTTGAGCGCCGCAAGCGCAGTCAATGTCGCGTCGGATGGCTGATACGAGCCTGCCACCTGAAACACCGTCGCAGGCGCATTAACAAACTCGCCGGATTGAAAGAACACCGACCGCGCCTGGCTGAGATCGGCAAAGCCGCTAACGCTTTTCATATCAGATCGTCACAAATGAAATGCCATCGAGGGACACATATGTGCCAGCGAAGGCCGCTGCGATTCGAACAGGGCCATGTGCAAGCACCTGCACCTCACATGAGGTTCCGCCGTTGCCCGTCGATACATTGAAAAAGCGGTTCACAGTCGGGCGATAACCAGCCGGAAGCGTGAACAGCACGGTTTGGGCTGCCACAGTCCCCGGCTTGATAACGCCGTTCAACTGCACATGCCCGTTGCGAAGCACGGCGCGCGGCTCATAGCCAACTGTGTGCTTTACCCACCCACTCTGAAGCGGTGGAAGCACAATGCCGTCACTGCCCGCCGGGATGGAATATGGAACGGGGAAAAGCGCCTTTCCCAATTCACCATACAGCACCGCGTTCATGGACGGGCCGGGATGCACATTGCCGCCGCCGTAGGTTGGAGGCGGAAGTTGGTCCATCCAGCCTGCTTCTGAATGCGCGCGCTCGAACAGTTCCAGCGGATCGAAGAACCCGCAGTTCTTGGCCTTGGCTACGTCCGCAAGCACCTCGTTTATGCCGCGCATTCGGGCGGTGGTCTGGTTATAGGCCGGGTTGTCGTTGTTGCACGGCGTTTGCCCCATGAGCAGGATGGACAGCGCGGATATGGGCCGCGATTTGCGAATGAGATTGATTGCCGAAAGGTGATTGGCTTCCGTGTCGCACAAATCCTGTGCACCACCCGTTGCGCCACCGACGCCTTCATTCGTGCCAAAATTGACTATCAGCAGGTCGCAATTTGGAACTGTGGAGAGGAATGTCTGCACCGCTCCATTTGCCCATGTATGGCTGTTTTGGCCTGAATAGGCGGCGGTCGTTATCTGTACAGGATGACCGTTTGCAGCGGCGGTAATGTGCTGCGGAAGGTTTGCATTTGCCGCAGCCTTGCTATCCCCGACAATGTGGATTTTCACCAGTCCCTGGGCTTGTGCCGCATAGAACGCAGCGAGGTTTTCGCGGCCTATCATCCGCGCAGCCCACGAACGGAAATCTTGCCGACTGCAATGTTCCCCGTGTTGAACCGAAACTGAAAGGCATCGCGCGCGCTCGTACTTAATCTTTTGCCACCAACCTGCATCGGCATTACCGAGCCATTATCGCGTATTACCGTAACGACGCCGCTCAATATCATGTGGTTGCTGGCGTTAAACCGCGTCATCAACAGATCGAGGTGGACGCCTTCCGTCGTGACATTGCCGATATTGGCATTCCCCACAGATAGAGAAATCCATGTATCATCGGCGTCGGCCGATGTTGCTACACTCGACCCATTCGAGAAATGTCCGGTCCACGAATAATCCGACGCTCCCCCATCAAAGGATGAGCCGTTATTCGTGGATGTGCGCAAACCAAGCTGAGTGGAGTCAGTTGTCGGGACAAGATAACCCTCAACCCGTATCATGCTGTAGGCGCTTAGGCCGGTTACATCGAGCGATAGCGTAGATGTTGGATTGAAAACTCCCACATCTTCCCAAACCGGCAACGGAGTTGCGGCTTTTTGATAGTTGGTGCAGCGCCAGTCACCAGAAGCGTATTCGATGAATTCAGCCTCATCACCCGCTGCCGTGGTGATATTCGCCCCACCGGGCAGAACAAGGTCGGTTGCATTGTGCGTGAGTGTCAGCGCCGCATCGAAATGCAGCTTGACGATTGTCCCGACGCCCTTTGTTGCAATGCTCGTGATGGTCGTCGTGCCGGTGATGTCGAAGTAATTGCCATCATTGCCCAATGTCAGGGAGGAAGCAGACGCAACGTCAACGCCCTTGCCCCACCGTTGATTTGTCGCGGGATTGGTAAGCAGCCAGCCGCCAGCCGCGCTATTGAGTGCGGTGTTGTAAATGAACTCTGCCGGGCAGTCCTCTCGAATCTCGCCACCTGTGCAGGGAAAATCACCATTCACCCGGACTGACTTCGTTCCAAGCGCATTGACGTTGAGCGTTGTCGCCCCGGTATTGTCAGCGCCAGGTATCAGGACAACACGCCGCCCATTGGCTAATGTGCCAAAGCCAACGTCTGAGGTGAGCGTAATGGCGTTTGCAGTACCGCCCCCCGCCTTTGCGCCGGATAGGTCGTTGTACCAAGCCTTGGTACTCGCCATCATCTGGCGCGCGGAATTGTTCACGGACGCGGCAGTCTGCCCCTCGGCCCATGTCAGGCTGTCCAACGTGGTGTTATTCGCCGGGGTCGTTGACCACGAGGTGATATCGTTCGCCATGTTTTTACCTGAGAGTTAGCCGAGAATGCCGCGCTGCTTGCGGGCGAATGCCGCGTATGGATTGCCGCCCGCGCCTAGCAATTCGAGCAAGCCACCACCTGATTGCCGTGCATCGCCCATTGGCCCCATGCGGGCGGGCTGTGCGTCGGGATACTGCGCCAGTGCGTCAAAGAAGCCCTTGAGCGGGCCTTTCTCGTCGTCATCGCGCATGGAGTTGTAATAGTCAGAAGCCGCTTGCCCATCAGGGCCGGTCATGCCTGTGCTGGCGACCATCGTGCTATCGACGGGCGGGGCATAGACTTCCTGTCCTTTGGGACCGTCCGGCAAGTTCGCATAGGGATTGCCGCCAATGAGGCTTTCGGCCTTTGTGCGATGCCCCGCCATCTGGTTTTCGACTTTATCCCGAACCGTACCCGGTGCGCCGCCATTATTGGCATCTGACGCGTTATAGCGGCCCACACTGCCCGCGTTGACTGCCGAGTACATATCAAGCAGCCCCATACCCGGCCTGACACCCGCATCCTTCATATAGGAGACGATGCCCCTAGCCTGGCTGGGCAGCGAAAAATCGTTCTTGAGATACTTGGCTGCCTGCGGCTCTCCCCACTGGATTAGCCCACGATGCCTGCCCCACTGAGTTGTCGGGCCTGCTTTAGTCGGATCGAACGTCCCTGCTGTCTCGTAGGAAACGATTGTCGCAAGGTCGAGCGGGCTTACGCCCAATTGCCGAGCAGAATACATGAGGGCATCGCGTACGCTCATCTTCTATTTCCTGCGATGTGTGGTATCTTGGCGGGGATGAAGCAAATAGACCTCGACCCCTCAGAATGGAGCCGTGAAGGCAAGCGCGAACCGATCCTCGGCCCGAACGGCAAGCACTTCCTTATTATCTTCCTGCTAGGATTCCCCGTCTCGGCCCTTGTGACGGCTCTAGTAACCGGGGAATTCCCGTACTGGCTGCAACCGTTCCTCCAATAAACGGAGCGGCTTTTCGCGCGATCTGCGGCGCTACGGGCGCTGCGCCCGTAGCCGCGCCCGTCATCAAACGTTGAGCGGCATTGAGAGCGGCGCTATCGGCAACCTTACCGGCGGCATGTCCCGCAAGCGGGACCGCAACATTTCCAACCCCCGGCAGCATGGACCCAACCAATTGTCCAGAAGCGATGCTAACCACGCCTCTAGGATCGAATTTCGCCATCAGGTTGATCATTTTAGAGTTAGAACCACCCATAGCCATTTGACGAATGAGGCTGATTTCATCCTTCGTCCAACCGGGCGCTTTGCCCTTCTGAATGGATTTGTACAGCGAACGCATTTCTTTACGGATGGCATTTGCAAAGCCGGATTGAGTGTATTTCCCGGCCCCGTCTACTTCCGCAACGTCAAGAATTTTCTCGATGGTTTCCGTCTTTGCCGCCCGCCCCCAATTCTCCCGCGCACCTTTCAGAAATGCGTTGGCTTTGTTCATGTCGCCAGTGAATGCGCTAGGAGTAACGTTGTCGGCAAAATTATCGAGCGTCCGTTTCATCAACGTAAGCCGTTGTGCATCGGATGGCGAAGCCCTGCGCAGTTCCGCGTTTAGCCCTTTGCGGAAATCATCGAAAGCCTCAAGCGTCATGTCGCTCTTGAATATGCGTTCTATATCGTCGAGATAGCCCGTAGTCTTTGGTCGTAGGTGCTGGTTAGCTTCACCTGCAACCGATTTAAGTCTCTGCCCCAAAGCCTCTACGGCAGGCCGATTAAACTTTACGCCCTCATTTTCAGACGCCCTATAAAATGCCTGTGAGCGTGCCGCCAAATCGTCAGACGTAGGCGCGGCAGCGTTCGCGGCTTTCTGTGCGCTACGAGTGGCGAGTAGGTTGCTTGCGCCTTGCAATAGCCCTGCGGTGCCACCACCGATCAGAGCGCCAACACCGGCACCGCTCAATCGCTCACCGGGGTTAGCTTCGCCCGCACCATAGAGGCCACCATAGGCCGCACCCTCTGTAGCCGCCGGGATGATTGAAGCAAGGTTTGGCGCTTTTGACGCTAGGGAGGGGATGGATTTCCCTGCGAGCGTAATACCATTCTTTGCAAGGTTGCCACCCAAAGCCAAGCCGCCCGCAACTTCACCACCTATCGACGCGAATGGATGCTGTTCACGGCGCGCGTCCTTTTCGGCCTGCGACTCCTGCTGAATGCGAGTGTAATTGTCGCCTACGTTGAAACCCTTACCACGAGCCCAATCGAATGCAGCGGCAACAGGTGCACGAATGGCCGCGCCTAGCTCATCGTCAAAGCCCCCAAATAGGCCAGCCTTTGAACCTTGCGTTACAGCATTGAACACGCCCTTGTCGGGCTGCGCCGATTGCCTGCGTTCCAATTCGCGGCGCGCAAGTTCTTTTAGAGCTTCATCCCTACTGACCATCGATGATTGCCCTCAATTCTTCATCGGTCATTTCGGTGACGGGCTTATTCACGCCACCCTCACGGCCAAATCGACTAGGGTTTGGCGCTTCGGTAATCGGTCGATCCTGTATCCCAAGCCGAATCTTGTTGGCTTCTGCAATCGCTTCGGCTGGACCCATGCCACTCTTGATCGCTTCAAGCGCCACCTGACGTGCGCGGCGCTTCTGTTGCAATGCATCGTCGCTATCCCCCGGCTGAGGTAGGAACATTCTGCCGTAGATGTCGAATTCCTGCTGTGTGACGGCGGCACCGGTATCCTTGCGGAGAACGGACGCAAGGAAGTTGGCCCCGGCCTGTTTTGCCACCTGATATTCAGGGCTTTGGAGATAGTTGCCCGCCCCCATCGGCAGGTTTTCCACGGCTCGTTGCCCCAATGAAGTCAATTCTGCTTCGTATTGGTCAAGTTGCGCGTTCGAATCGACACCTCGCGTGTAGTACAGCACATCTTTTGACTGGCCTTCCGTCAGTTTTTGGCCCGCCCCATTGCCGCCAATCGTCATCGTCGTGCCATCAGGTGACGTAACAGAAATTCCGCCACTAGGCGTTTTAGCGCCGCCCACGGCTTCCCATTCCCCCGTTTGCGGATTCCATTGTTTTTTAACTTCTTGCCCCGTTTTATCATCAAAAAACGTCTGGACTGTCGGCGCGTCAGTGCCACGGTCCGGCGAAGTTCTAAACTCGCCGGTACGTGCATTGAACACGCGGCCCTGACCGACATTGATCCAGTTATCTTTCTCCTTGGCATTCGGGTTTGTTATCCACTTGCCGGTTCTGGCGTCATAAATGGCCGAATTCTCGCCAACCGACATGAGGTTGTCTTTCGGGTCATTCGACTGCGGCGAACCGGCCTCGATGATAACCTTGCCAAGCATGTTCTTGTTGCCGGAAATAACCGACGCTGCTTCCGGCGAATAACCCTTGCTCTGAAGCCATGCGATAGTTTCGTTGCGGCCACGCGCATTACCGCCACCGCCAAACAGACGGCCCAGAAGCCCGCCGCCCTGTGATTGGGGCATGGACACGCGTGGTGCCGCCATTGCGTTCTGTGGTGCCTCTGCGGCCTGCTGTGGGGCGTTTACAGGCGGTTCCCCACCCATATAGGGCTGCATCTGCCTCTGCATGATGCTCTGCCCCAATGCGTCCAGCAGACCGCCACCGGCAGGCGTGTCCTCGCCGCCAAGGCGCAAGCGAGGGTTTGCCCCGCCATTGAGCAGGATGTCTAAAATACCTACAGCCATAGGGCTATTCCTTATCGACCGCCGATGCGATGGCTCGGCGTGGTCATGACGACTTTCTGCGTCGGCTTGCCTACGGATTCGTACATCTTGTCATAGACGGATTGCAGGCTGGACGGAGCATAGTATTGCCCTCGTGCAAGGCGCTGGGCAGGAGCCGCCGATACTGGCGGTTGCGGAACAGGCATAGGCCCGGAAGGCTGCGGAAGTGGTGGCATTCCATTATTGCCTATAAGACTGCCTGTGAGGCCGGGAAGTGACCCCTGTGCGTTCAACTGAGCAAAGGACGAGCTAGGTGCGCTCGGCATACCCATAGGCTGATAGGTCTGGCCGATTGGCTGGTTTGAAAGGAAGGCGTTCGACAGTTGCGAGTTTGTCGCTGTCGGTTGCTGGCCTGAGCCGGGAATGCTGTTACCGCTGCCCATTGTGCTGTCCTTATTTCAATGCCGGATTGCCAGCTAGTGAACTGCCGATACCGCCAAAAAGTGCAGCCGGATTGCTGGATTTCGTGCGTGAGGTCTGCGTGCCGTAATCAGCGGATGCGCCAGCGAGGGCTTGTTCATACATGCCAAGGCGGCCCCACGGAGCGTTGTCATTGGCCGTCCACAAGCCCACGTAATCGTCCAGATTGGCCTGATTGCTCGCGTCGATAAGATTGCCTGCCTGAAGCGCAGAACTAGCGCCCTGAAGCCTATTAGCAAAATTTTGCTGATCGAGGCCCGCCATGCTGGTTGCAGCCTGTTGCGCCTGTCCTATGCCAGTGGACATAAGCTGCCCGCGCCGATCCCAATCATTCGCAAGTGCATTGGTGCGGATATTGCCCAATTCGCTCGTGAGCGTGCCTAGTTCAACGTCGCTGTTACCGCGCCCCATGCCGGAATAAATGCTGCGTATCTGGTTCGCCGTCTTGTCAAGCTGCGGCTGCAATGCCTGCTCAAGATACGCATTCTCGGACAGATACGGATTGTCCAATGCAAGCGCGCCGGTGCCTGCAAAGAGGTTCCGCGTTCCTGACGTGTCCCAGCCCTGCCC
>CAYLHV010000017.1:10756-38993 GCA_964383745.1 uncultured Rickettsiales bacterium
GCCGAAGGCTGTGCTACCGTGGAGCCTTGATATACATTGCCGCCAACGCCGGAATTGTAGAACCGTTGCGCCTCGGCACCGGCCTGCTTGTATCCCGGCAAACTCCACTCGGGCGGTTTTGCCTCGGAGGTCGTTTTTGAGCTGCTACCCATTGGGTGTCACCACTTTTCTAAGAAGTATCGAATGTGTCTCGTATCCGTGCGGCTTGGTCGGGCGCTTCCACGCATCAAGGCCCTGAATGCGGCGGTCCTCTATCCCCTCGCTATCCGCGTAAGCCTCAAGCGCCGTGCAGATTTCCTCATGGGCAGCGACAACCCCTTCGCCTGCCATATCCTTCAACGTGACGAAGCGCTTTCCCGTAGCGAGGTTAGTTTCAATCTCAGTCATGCCGAACGCCAGGAAGCGGTCATCGTCCAGAATGAGCCAGAGCTTGCGCCGTCCCTGCGCCCAGAAAGCGAGTAGAACGCTGATGCTGATATCGTCCGGCAGCTTGGCCTTGAGCTTCATCATCGCTGCGAAGATTTCCGGCCAATAGGGGTCAAGCTGCCACGGCTGCCAGCCTGACGTGTCCAAAACCTTGATTGTCATTATCGCCTAGCGATGCTTACAGCGCGAAGGTCTTGGATGCGGACGCGACCAAGCCGCCGCAAGACGATATGCGTTGAACGGTGTTCCACAAATTTGTCCTTGAAACTGCTGCCGTCCTTGAGTTGGACGAATACCGTTGTTCCCTGCCGGAAACTGGTGTGTGCGCTCACGCTACCTCCATCCGGTCGGCCTGCCGGGAACATCGACGCCCTGCGCCTTTGTCCAGTTCGCACCTTCAGGCAGCGTCATCCGAAACGAGAAAAACCGCGCTTCCGAAATGAAGTCGATGTTGCCCGTCCATGCATTCGGAACCTGCTCCGCGCTCCACGAAACATCGTCCTTCAACAGATTGCGCGTGCCTATCGAAACCGTAAATTGATTGGCATCCACCACCGGATACACACCGTCCAGATAGGTGAACTGCCCCGTCGAAGCGCCAGCTTCCTGCGTTGTTATCGTTGCCGCAGCATTATCACCTGAGAAGAAGCCGAACTGCTTACCTGCGCTCATTGCGCCCATGATAGGAGCGCCGCCCTTGAACACGTTGGAATCCAGCGAGAAAGGTATGCTGTCCAAACCACCGGGAAACAGTGCATCCAGCGCATCCAGCGTATAGCCGATTGTCGCGGAACCTAGCGGAAACAGTATGCCCGTCCCCTGTGTGGATACCGACCATTCTTCCTTCGACCAGTCATAGACGAGCATCACGTCAAATGAATCGTCAGTCGAGTTGACCTGTAGCGAGAAATACACCCTTGGATAGAACGGGTCTGTCTCGCCCATGATGGCGGCAAGCGATGGCCCGCTCAACCGAGAGAACCAAGTCCTGTCTACCTTCTCGTCACCTATGGGAACCGGCGAACCGTCCCCGCGAAGCATGTAGAAAGCGCCTGCCCCGGCAAAGAACATCGTCGCGCCGCGAGAGCAGACCGAATAGGGAGCCTCAGCACCCAGGTCCTCATGTATCTTCTGGAATGTGAACACTTCCACCGAGCCGGGAACGTAGGTTGCCGCCCGAATACCGCGCTTCTGCACGATAAAGGGATTTGTGACCGAATTGCTCCCCATGATCTGAAAACCATCGGGAAATGTCTGTGAGCCTGAGTTGCCCGTTGACCATTCCGTTATGTCATTCGTATCGGACCAGTAGATTGTGTTCTGATCGTCCCAACCCGCCAGGTAATCACCCCAGACCGCAACGCCCCTGAAATTGGGAGGCGAGCCGCCGAGATCGGCAAATTCCGTCGATGTTCCTAGCTGAAACACCTGTGGCGCATCGTTGATGTTTACCGCGACGACATATTCCCCGAATTGGGCAAACCGCCATCTTTCCAAGGCAGAGGCGGTATAGGTTGTCGCCGTCTGCGATACATCGTCAAACTCATTGTCCGTCGTGTCCAGCTTCCAGAGCTTGTCAGCCGTGCCGACAAACACATGGACACCGCCATTATCATCAATTGCCGTAATGCCACCCAACGAAGCGTCTGCCATTGCATCGACAAGCGGCACGAATTTCGGCCACGGAATATAACCATCCGGTGATGGCAATACGTTCAGAACGTCCTGTGAAAAGTCAGAATTAAGTGCGGCCCGATCGGGACGATAGGGAGCGAACCTGAGCAGCGTCACCAGTACACCCCGGATATCGTCATGCCCGCATTACCGAACTTGGCGCGGTTATCGAGGCCCTGAATGCTGGATAGCATCTGCCTTGCCAGCAGTGCTTCCTTGGCAAATTGTTCCTCGTCCTTTGTCAGTTCCGCCGCGTACATGAGGCATGAGTGGAGATAGAGGTTAGGAAACCGCGTAAGCAGCCAGTTTGTCGTGTTGCTGTCCGAAAGCGCTGGTATCTGCCGGTAATAGGTGAGTTCGATATCGTTTGCGGAGAGAGGCAACGCCGTCAGTTCATTGCCGACAATCGTGAAGTGGCAGGACAAGCCGGAGGTCCGTGTCGGGTAGATGTCGTCTACTGCGTCCTCGGTGATATATTCCAGCTTGCGCCGGATGGAGGCCACTTCCACCACGCGCTTGTATTCCAGATAGTCGGTAGGCAGCGTGCAGACATTGGAAACCGGCGTCAGTGTATCGACGTATTCCATCTCACGGCAGCGCAATTCCACATTGAAAAACGCCTCCGATAGCGAAATCAGCGTGCCGGCATTCGTCGCAATATCGGAGCGGTTCTTGAAGAACGTGACAATGGTGCTCTTGAGGTCGGTATAGGTCGCAATAGCCATCAGGACTTACCCCACCTATCGCGCTTGCTAATCGTGCCACGGAATGTCCGCATCCAGCGGTTTTCACTGCGATCCAGATACCAGGGTAGAAAATCCTTATCCCCGTCCTTCAGGCGTGGTGCCACGTCCTGATAGAAGCGGTTGAGGGGGATGCTGGCGACTTTCGTCCCTACCGCATCATCCTTGAACCGCTGTGTCTGGCTGTCATTGAACTCCTGCCGGTTTAGCTCGATGAGTTCTTCGTCCTGAAGGTATTCAGTGCGGACGATGTACCGGGTTTCATCGAGCCAAAGACGGGAACGGCGGTATTCGGGCGTGACTTCGTAGACTTCCCAGTCACCGCCCTCTTGAATCCGGGAGGGATCAATCAGGGAGCGCATCGGCCCGCTCCGCCGACTTGTTCTCAATGAGCTTCTTCGCGTCCTCTACGGGAACCTTGACGTAGGTTTCAGCCCAAATCTTATTGGAATAACCAACACCGGGGAAAGGCGCGGGCTTCATCTCACCGGCCTGCCATCCGCCTTTATCGACGACAATCCAGCCGCCCGCGGCATCCTTCACCTTGCGCTCCGGCTTGTAATAGCCAAGCACTTCATATTCATGGTCCGGCTGATAGTTTCTCAGCAACCGAACCGGGAACATCTTCCCTGTTGCCTGCTTTGCAGGTTCAGTCATGATTTATTCCTCTACTTGTTTCAGTGCATCGATCGCCTTGCCGCGCCAGATTTTGGTGCCGACATGGCCAAGCTCGATGGACGGGTCCAGCCAGACCTTGTGACCCAACTCCCGTATGTCAGCGAAGAAAGCTATGTCCTCGCCTCTCGCGAATCCGTCCCGAATGTCGGTGCGGAATACCTCGCGCAATTGCCGCCCTTGGTGCATCTTGAGCGGCTTGTCCTTGGCTACGTCCTCGCAGACCTTGCGATCCATAATCGTAAAGCCGAGGCCCGTTCCCATGATGTCGAACAAGCCAAGCTCGTCTGCCGACTGAGCATCGCCCGTTCCCTGAATCTGATAATTCGGTTCGCCTTCCTGCTTTGCCATATAGGCGGCGGAAACCACGTCTCGCATGGTGGACAATGCCAGCATCCGCATGAATGCTTCAGGTTTCCACACCATGTCGCTGTCTATCCAGAACAGCTTCTGCTTGTCGCTATTGAGAAAGCCGTCAAATACCCAATCGCGGTTCCAATGGACAACGCCGCAGCGGTTCATGTCCACTTCGGTATAGATATCCCTCGCGCCCAACATGTGCATGGTGAACGCGAGAGAGATTGCAGTGTCGGAGGGTACCGGCCCGTAGGTCGGCATGCCGATATAGACCGATACCCCGTCGAGACTGATTTGCATCAGGTGGCAGAGAACGGAGTTGCTTCCGCTCCTGTGGAGATGAGGAAGCCCCCCACCAGCCATTTGCCCGACGCAACGTCCGTCAGTTCGACAAACGAACCGGCAACGCCGCCAGTCGTTCCGCCGTTCTGGCTGATCTTGTCAGACGTGGCGGAAGTCGGGACGGTAACGCCGGTCGTGTCGGTCGTGACCGAAAGCACGCCCTCGATAACGTCAGTGCCAAGAGCGGCAATGACCCCAGCGCTGGACGTGATCGTGGTTCCTGTGCGAACGCGGAAGAACGCGCCGGAACCAGTGGCAGCCGGGAGGGTAACAGTCCACCCGTCCGCCTTGTTCATGCTCACGATTACACCGTTGCCGTGGCTTTCCTCATTCAAGGTAACCGCAGCGACGGTGTAGGAAATGGGAGCAAAACCATAAGCCATAGTTCTACCCTCCTACGAGTTGGTGGAGAGGCCGTAGAGGTCGGCAATGACCCCATGAGCCGCTTCGTTGGACACGACCAAGGTATACTCGGTCACGAGCACGCGCTTTTCCGCATCGCCGGTCTTGCCCGGCTTCTCGATGCTGATGGGGTGGAATACGCCCATATGCACCATCTTGGGATCGATGAGGAAAGCGTTACGGGCAACACCGGCACCGGCACGGGCCATCTGACGGTTCGGCACGACGTTAATCTCGCCGAAGTCTGAGAGGTACGTGTCAGCAGCGGCAACGATTTTCGTCTGCCCGCTCTTGGGTGCCGCATAGCGCTGCTCTGCAACGCCAACCGTGTTCGACATGAAAGTCGAGAACACCGTCTTGTTATACGGCGACACCATCAGCACGGAAGGCGAACCGCCCGCATTGTAGGTGCTGAGGATGGTTGCATCCAACTGCGACTTGTCGAACGCCCGTTGAGTGCCGTTTATGGCTGCGTCAACGATACCAGTACCGCTGTTGAAGCCGCCGGACGTGCCTGAGTTCATGTTGTCGTTGGTGGACAACCATGCACGCATGCCACCCGCTTTACGGTTGGTTGCGCCGTTGCCGGAGCCTGCCGAAGATGCCTGGTTGGAAAGCAGGATTGCTTCCTGGTCGATCTTCAGTTCGACGCCTTTTCTGGCGAGTTCATACGCCAGTTCCGACTTCCGGCCTGCCTTGTTTACCGCGTCCTGGGAACGCGAGATGACAATGCGCTTGTCGGAAATCTGCATGTAGTTGCCAACGCGCACGGTTGGCGAGACTGCATCATACGTCCAGTCGTTGCCTTCCGGCTGGTTGTTGTTGAGGTCAACCGCGCCGAGAGTGGCAGTCTGCCATTCCGGGTGCATTGAACCATAGGACTTGCGACCGATGAGGCTGACGAAGGGCGTTTCCTCTGGCGTGATCTGATATATCTTATCAGCCAGTTCTTCCCTGTTACCAACCGCATCGTAAGTTTCGAAGGTATTGGACACCTGTCCCATAATACCAACTCCTTAGATGATAGGGTTAGAGATCTAGGTCCATGAACGCCGCTGCTGCGGCATCGATTGAACCCGTTTTGCGAAGTTGCTCACTGCGTCCCATAGCTTCGCGGGAGGTTCTGGCTTTCGGGTCCATGCGCTTGCCACCGCTGATGAGCTTGGGCTTCTGCTGGACTTGCTGCTTGACTTGTGGAGCCTTTTTGAGCGCCCGTTGAAGGCGCACAATGTCTTTTGCCACCAGCAACATTCGATGATCGACGACACCGCCGATTTCTTCTGCTGTGAACCCGTAGGGAGAGAGCGCATCCACGACTTGCGTCTTGAATTGCCCCATCCGTGCCGGGTCTTTCAAATCCGGTAGCTTTTCCACCAGACGCCCAAATTCACTCTGGACGGCCCGATGGTACTGAGCGGCTTCATTCTGCGCCCGCTGCTGTTCCTCGTGCTGTTTGAGGGCTTGCAACTGGTTTAGTTGTTGAACCTGCTCGTCATAGGCTTCCTTGGCCTGCCAGTAGCCGATGATGTCCCTGTCCATGAGGGATTTGTCAGGCGGCTGTGGCATTGCTTGCTGATAAACCGAAAGCACAAAGTCCCGATACTGCGCGACTTCTTGAGCTTGTGCATGCAAGACTTTTACGGATTCCTTCTCGGCTTCGAACGAATGGCGTTCGGCCTTGAGTTCCTCAGTCTTGCGGGTGTAATCTCGCTGGTACAGGTTGTTCCGCTTCAGTTCAGCGATGGAGATCACGCTTCCATCATCAAGCGTCACCTTGGCCGTGTCCGGCGCAAAGCGTCCGCCCTTGATTTCTTCGGGGCCATCCGCCTCTTCTGGGGAATCAGGGTCTGCCTCTAGATCGAGCGCCTCGTCGTCCGCATCGACTTCAAGCGTGTCATCGCTTTCGGCTTCCGCGTCAGGCTCGGCATTTTCAGTGCTGGCCTCGTTCTCGTTGAGGTCCGTTTCCGGGTCGCTGAGAAGGTTGGTCAAATCCTCTACACCCTGCTGGAAATCAACAGGCGCAGAGGCGTCGTTCACGGTCCCGTCAGGGAGGTCGCTACTAGCCATAACTAATCCTTTAATGGATGAATCTAAGCGAGAGGTCCGGTTAGGGTCTCGCTATTCTGTCCGCGCCGGATGACGTACATCTCAAGCTGCGTCAGAATGCTGTCAAACGCCTGCACATTGGCTTGGAGGCGTAAAATCTCTGTCTTGTTGTCCACGTCCGCCGTGACAAGCGCGTCCTTGGATTCGCGCTGCGCTTCGGCAATGGCATGGAGTAGTGTTTCGTCGTTCAGGAGCCTGTGAGCTTCCTTGGCGAGGTGTTCAGCGTTCATCCCGGCACCCCGCCCATATTCACCTTGGACGTGGACACATTGGGCTGCTTGGGCTTGTAGAAGCCGTTGCGCTCCTTTGCGTCCATTTCCATCAGGCTCAATTCGCGCTTGAGCATTAGCTCCGCAGCCAACTGCTCACGCTTCAACAAAAGCTCCTGGGCAAGCTGTTCACGCTTCAGAAGCAATTCCTGCTCCATCTGCGTAGCCTTCATCTGCATGTCGCCCTGCTGCTTCTGGTTTTCCAGCATCAACTTGGCTTGGCCTTCCTTGGCCTGAAGCTCTATCTTCTTTTCAGCCTCAACCACCTTCGGGTCAGGCTGCTGCATCCGCTGCATTGCCATTTGCTGCAATTGCTGGACGGTCTGCTCATCGAACTCTGGATAGAACTCGTCGGCCTGCTTCAAGCCGGAGCTTTCCGCCTGTTTCGTCAGCGTCATGACAATACGCGGAAGCATGTCCACCGCCTGCGGTAGCATTCCATTGGCTACAAACTGCTGTGTCAGCATGCCTTGCGACATAGCCACCTTTTCCAGCATAGCCATGTCACGGTCGCGCGAGCCTGTGCCAAGCCCGACATTCACCGTCACGTCCATGTCCGCATTCCATGAGCGCGGGTCCATATCCACCCACTCGTCACGCAAGCGGATGGTGCGCGGGCGGTCCTGATGCTTTACAATCAGCTTCAGAAGCTGCCGGAATACCCGTGTCCAGCCCAATTCAGCCTGATTGCGGGCAATCAACTCAATCTGTGAGTAGGCCGCGTCCTTCTGGTTCTGGTTGGCTGTGGCCGTCTGGTTCTGTAGCGTCTGTGGATCAAGCGCCATTGTGGCCCGTGAAACGCCCGTGCGCTTCTCAACCACGTTGTCGAAATGCTGCAATGCGGTGAGCGTCTTGTCTGCCACGAATGGCACGGCAATGGGCGCAACCGGCGAGGTCGCCATCGCGCCTTTCTTGCGCCATATCACCCCGCCGAATTTGGGGTTTACCAGCATTTCAGGATTAATGACTGAATCCAGTTCCGCCTGTAACATGGGCAGGTTGGACGCATAGAGGTTGTCCAGGAATTGACGGTTCAATACCGTCTTGATGCGCTGGATATCCATTGTCTCGTCGGCAACAGAACGGGCATCCCAGCGATGCGGGACCGGCTCGCAGGGAATGTCGCTGAAAGGAACGTCATCCTCCCATACTTCCCAATCAAGCAATTCCCCGGCACCACCCGCACCCGCATAATAAGCGCGCACCATCTCGGCTATGCCGTCGCCGTCAGTGTCTACCTTGATGTAGCATTCGTACAGTTCGACCAGCGTTGCAGCATCGTCCCGGTTCAAGCCGAGAATGTTGAGGTCTTGCCGGGCAAGTGATTCCTCGCTGAAGGCGCTCGACCGCCAAGCAGGCAGGCTGTTCACAATCTCCTTGTCAAACCCCATTTCTATCAGGTCTGAGCGTGTTTTCTCGTCACGATGGGCAACGAAGCGCGCCTCCTCGATATAGCGGGCATCCTTGTCCATGAGGAAGTTCTCAGGCTCGATGCACTCAATGCGGCATTTGCCGTTCATAAGGACGCGCTTGGTCTTTACGTCGAACGTCTCGACCTGCGCTTCAACCAACTGCCCCATTGGGTCAGGCATAGGGACGGTCTGCGGCTGGCCTTCCTTGCGTGCAACAACCTCAGCGCCATCCAGTTCAAGCAATGCTATCTGATCGGCAGTGAGGCCGGTAAACTCGTCATATTCGCAATCTTCCGCGTCGTCCCACCAGTGCTTGATTATGCCATTGCCCATAAGCAGGCTGTCATGCGTGGAATCCCACAGGATGCGATAGCCGTCATTATCCTTCCAGAATATATGGTTGACATAATCCGTGGCCTGCTCTGCGAATTCCTCATCGCCGCGCTTTGTCGGCTCATAGCAAGCCATGCGCTCCGATGCCGTGAACACGCGGATAATGCCGGGAAGCATCCAGCCAATCGTGTCGGCAACATCGCGTGACGTGACCGTGGAGCGATTGGGCATCGAAGGCGTGTCGTTCATCTCACCGCGATAATATTCCATCGCAGTCGAGCGCTTCTTTGCCAGTTCCGTGCTGTCATAGTTGATGGACGCGCTGATTTCCGCACTGAGCAGGGCTTTCAGCTTGTCCTCATCAATCTTAGCCATGAGCCAGCACCAATGTCTTGCGGTATTTCAGTGCCTCGTCGCGAGCATGTCGCACTGTCGAATGCCATCTGCCCGGAGTGCCTTCAGGTGCCTTTGGCATAGCCTTGGCAACCTTGATGAGGTGCCGCGCCGCTTTCCTGTTGATGGCCTTCCAGTCCGCGCGCGTTACGCCGTAAACAGCGCCGTCCTCTGGATGGACGCTTTCAAGAATTTCGCCCAGATAGGCAACTCTATTCATTTTAGCCATCAAGCCACCCAGTCGTATTCAGGTTCAGCGAAGGTGACAGTCATCTTGCTTTCCTCGCCGCCCATTACGCCGTAGCCGAACGAATCCGCCCCGTGTGAGGCCCAGTCGTGCAGCGGCCTTGGCTTCAGCGTCTTGTTCTTGTCGTCATAGTCGGCGCGATACATGCGAAGCACATCAAGGCCATGGTCGCCAACGCCGTCCTTGTCGAACCAGAAGCGGTTGAACTTCACGCGCGCCGCGTTGATCCTGTCATCCACATTGTGGCGATCGAGCACGTCGCAATTGAAACCACGTGCCTCAAGGAACTCCACCCGACTATTGCCCGTCTGCAATTCCCTCGCCTCTGCGTCATGAGGCAGAATGTGCTTGTGAACCGTGAAAGGCAGCGCCTTTATCCAATCCACGTAATGATCGAGGCCCTTGCCGTTGCTTTCGTAATAGCGCAGCCAGTGCCATTCCTTGCCGACGATCTGGTAAATCCAGATGGCCGTCGAATCCCCAATGCCCAAATCCCAGGAGGCAAACACGTCAGCCGCCTTGTCGTGGGGCACACGGCCTATCCTGCCCTCTGCCTCTGCAAGCTCCATGTCGCGCCCGTAATAGGCACCGATAACCGCCGCATTGAATGAGCATTCGTATTCCTGAGCGTACTGCTCAGGCGTCATAGTGCGCCGCGCATCACCAAGCTCTGCCTCTGGAATAAGCTGCGTTACGCTGGCCTTCAGTTCAGCAGAGAACCAGTCTGCTTCCTTCTGTGAAGTCTGGAATATCTTGAAAAAATCGTTCCGGCCTTTTGGCGTGCCGATGAATGTTGCCCAACCCTGCCTGTCTGAAAGCGCGGGGCGAATAACCTCTGGGTAAGCGCGAGGGTCGATGTCCCCTGCTTCGTCAATGACTGCACCGTCAAGATACAGGCCACGCAACCTGTCATAGTTGTCTGCCCCGTAGAGCCTTATTCTAGCTCCATTGGTGGGAAGTGTGACGGAAAGCTCGCTCTCCGAGATTGATACCCCCGGTATGCCTGCCGTGTATTCCTTGAGATATGACCACGCTATGTCCTTGGCTTGCGTGTATGTCGGGCAGATATATGCGAAGCGAGGTTCCCTACCCTTGTGGCTTATAGCCTTGGCAATCAGGTCCATTACACATGCTACTGTCTTGCCAGCACGGCGGTGCGCGACAACAGCCGACCAGCGGTTTTTCCTGCGAAGATAAGGAACGAAATGCTTTCGAGGCTTGAAGGTGATGTTAACTTGCGTTTGCTGGGTCATCGCCGCCGATTGTGAGGTTGATAACCAAGTCTTTACCGTCCCCGCCCGTCAACTGCATTGGGAGAACCTTGCCCAATAGGCTCATGAATGGGCCGGGGTTCTGCCTTGCCTGCACGGTGAGGTATTCAATCATATCCCCCTCACCAGCATTGGTTGCTGCCTGAATGATTGCATCCTTCAATAGAGCCGTGGTCTGGTTTGGCGTACCGGCTTTGCGCCCGCCTATCTTTGGGTGCCCCTTTTGGAAAGCCATACTATTTCACACTAGTTTAGCGATGAAACCCAAGCCGCCAGTTGCGAGGCTGGATCCCCTGCGTCGCCTGCTATTCTTGTGATTTTGTTTCCGCGTGTTGTCGTCTTGACGCGGATAACCCATTTGCCGCGTGTATCATCAGAAGGCGCTAATACTTGGTAGTCGGTATAGCCTGCCTTGCTGATGATCTGATTGGCCTTCTCAAGTGTCATTCAACAACGTCTCCGCCTTGGCGTGCCATGTCAGGCCAGAAGCTAGGCCCAGCATCCTTGAACTTCTCGTTCTTTGGAAAGTGGACCTCTATGTCCGAACCCATGCGAGCCAAGTCCCCTATGAAGCCGGGACCGCCGTATTTGACTTTCATGTTCAGCGAATTGCGCGGGATTGGCAGGCCCTTGAACAAGTCGACCGGATAGCCGCCAATTTGATATGTACCGCTGCCCAGAACCATGATGCGATTCGAATAGGATAGGCTCGCATCCGAACCGTTGATTGCGTAAGTGCCTGTTTCCAGCACAACCACCTTGTCGGAAGTCTTTGACAGCGTGGCGTCGGAGCCTGTGATGGAATACGTACCCCCCGATGCAACGAGTTCCCTTGCCACGAGCAGGCCGGTATTCCCCCCTGTTATGCTGTAGCTGCCACTGTTGGCCGCAATGGCCTTGCCCAGCTTTAACGTCGCTGCCGTGCCGCTTATCGTGTATGTAGCGCTATCCGCTACAAGCTGGCGATGTACTTCAAGATTTGCCGCAGTTCCCGCTACGGAATAGCTGCCCGAATTGGCAATCAGGTTCCATGAACGGGCGAATGAAACGTCTTGCCCCGAAATGGTATAGCTGCCACTGTCTGCTGCGGCCTTGAAGCCTCGCCTGAGTGTCGTTGCTGTGCCTGTTATCGCGTAGGAGCCACTGTCAGCCGCAACCTTACGCGTGTATTTCAGTGTGGCTGCCGTGCCACCTATTGAATAGGTGCCAGCGTTTGCATCCAGTGTCTTGTTGCCGCCACCCGTTGCCGCCTTGAACGCAATGATCAGGCCTGAACGAGATTCGTTCGTCGCCAATGTGGCTCCGGACGAATACGCGGTGGACCCGTTTGCTGTGACAAGCCGGTAGCCGACGCCGACCGCCATTTTTATGGCAGAACCACCCGTTCCCTGACCTGACGTACGCACATGCGTGAACGAGTTCGTCCACGAAGTTGCGTCCCCGGAGAAGTTGAAACTTGAGTTGCTGTATCGCGAACCGCATATCTGCGCGACAAGCAGCCTGTCACCAGAAGTGGGTGTGGTGTTGGGCGTAGTGTACGACGTGCCCGTACTGATTACATTCTGGCCTGCTGAAGTATCGTATGGCGTCGCATCGATGCCCGACCACTCAACCATCACCCAGGATGAAACAGCCGCACCAGACAAGCGATATTGCAACGAGTTCGTACCGTTGCTGATGCGCCAGACCAATGTGCCTTCATGCGCGTTGATCTGCTGCATTTGGCTGGATACTGTCCAACCATCTGTTACGAGGTTGGCAAGCGTTGTATCCGAAGTGACATGCAGTGTGATCAAGTTGCCCGACGTTGGGGCTGTGGAAAGCGCAACTGCGACCGTCGCGCTGGAACTCAATCCCTCATTTGATTGTTCAAGGGCAATCGCCACGGCTCACCACCTTAGCTGATGGGCTTGCCGTTCAGATCGGTGTTACCGGAAATCACCAGCCCCTGTGTATCTCCCGCGATGGAGAAGTCATAGTTGAACGCTCCACGCTCGCACCTGTTGCCCTTGATTTGGCAATTGCGTGCGTATCCATTGGGTTGCCCATAGACATAGACCGAGGCGGCGTACTTCTTGCCAGGTTGGCATTTGATGAGGTTGTTGATTACCCGGATGTTATTGATGTTGCCGAAGTCGGCCTTGATGAATACGCCAGACGTATCCCAGGTGATAATCGTGTTCCCTTCAATGAGAACATCGTTCTGCCCACCATGCGAAGCGATGCCGTCATAGTGCGGATCAACCCCGTTAACGGCAAGGTCATGGATGTAGTTGCCTTTGATGACGCTCTTGGAGGCTGTCATCATGCCGTTTTCCCATCCGTAGATGTTGTTGCCCGTGATCGTGGAACTTACAGCGCAATGAATGCCGTACGACCCCTTGGTCAGTTTCAGCCCGTTGATGGTGCAGTTGGTAACGGTCAGACCTGACGCGGAAGAATCCGAGCCATCAATTCCGAACCACCCGCCATGCTCGACAAGGCTGTTCTTGATAACAACGTCTTTGGCTTTGACAGTCACGGTCTGCGTGAACTTGTATCCGTCCAGAACAGTACCAGCCTTGGTGATCGTATAGGATCCGGTATAGTTCTTGAGCGTTGTCCCTTGCGGGACGCCCGTGTTCGAGGCGTCAGGATCGGCGCTTGGCGCTGGCGGTTCCGGCTCTGGTTCTGGTTCTGGTTCGGGTTCTGGCTCCGGCTCTGGGTCAGTAGGAACAGGCGGGTTTTCCTGAAGCGCTTTGATTACCGCTTCGAGACGGTCAATCTCGGCCTCTAGGTCAGCAATAGCCGCGTTCTTGTTCGCAATCTCGCTGTTCTTGGCCGTGATGGTCTGTTGTGCTGCGAGAAGATCAGCCTTGGCAGCTTCCAGATCGGCTTTGGCCTTGTCAGCCGCGGCGAGCAGAAGCTCCGCCTGATGCTCAAGGTCTATAATCTGCGCGTCATGTGCAGCAAATGCTGCGTCAATCGCGGCCTGTATGTTGAAACTCATGTTCCAACTCCATTTGTGAAACCAATTTGGTGAAAGTTTCTTTGTCCAGTTCCCAGACAGGGCGCTCGTCTCCGAATCCGACGCAAAAGCGAACATGTGTCCGCCCGCACTGGCAATGAAACTTGTAGATGTCAGGAACCGGTTCGTTCTCGTTCGACTTCCAGACGGATATCTCGTGGTTTTCAGGGTGGCGGCAGCAGTGAGCATTCTTCTGGTTATGCTCTAGCGCTTCAAGATATTTGACGGGGAGTTGCGCCATCACCTTTGAAACGGGATAGCGCGGGGTAATCAGTACGTGCATTCTTCGATTTGCCCTTGCGCGGGGACGGACGCCCGACCTTGAATTGACCCGCAGTCGTATCGGATGGCCGTGACAGCGTATCCTCTACAGACCACCCACGATCCAGCCTGACTTGAAGTAGGCGACGAGGAACACCAAGGAACCGCGCCCATTCGGTGACGGTGCGATATTGGCCGTCATGGAGAAGAAACCGAGCATTTCGCCGGTTCTTGTTCTGTGTGGCGCGATCCGCCCAGCGGCAGTTTTCTTTGCTGTAATTGCCGTCGCAATCGATGCGGTCGAGTGTCATCTCCGGCTCTGGGCAGCCCATATCCTCGACAAACGTTGAAAAGTCTTTCCACCTAGGATCGTATGTAATCCCGCGACCGCCGTAGTCGCAGTATCTTTCGTTTTTAGGATTGTCACAGCGCGCTTTCATTGAAAGCCATGTAACGTGGGCTCGCCACTTAGGATTAGATTTGTTGCGTTGCTCTTTGAGGGTGAACCCGTGCTTGTAATTCATGCGCCTTTTCTAGCACATTTGCTTGTGGATTACTACGCAATCGTGCATAGCGAAGCGCCGAAGTCCACGGTAAAACTTTCGCCGTTGCCGACCGTGAATGTCGCGCCATAGTTCCATGTGCACCACAGTTTTTTGCCGGAGGACGTATCGTTATAAACCGTCACGTATTGGGCAGACGAAGACCAGTCAGCGGCGGAAGCCGTCCACGTCACATCAACAGCCGTCACGGTAGCCGTGCCAGACGCCTCAGACATATCATTCTGGATGTCCTCACCGCCTGCCGTATACCCCGTTCCCGTAATCTGCGTCAGATCGGCAAGCTCATCGTCAGAGGCCAGCGTTGGCGCATCAGTGTGGATTACGGCCTTGTATGTGTGGCCCGCAGACGTGAAGTTATGAACGCCACGGCATAGCTGGTCTACACCGTCCTGGTACTTGCTGTAGCTAGCCAATGGAGTCGCTCCTTAGCCAATAAAAAACGGCCCGTAGGCCGCTGGATGAATGTCAGGCCGCGATACTTGACCGCAGCGGTTTGGGATGTCTCGATTTGTGGGCTGCAATGCTGGATTTTACGAGCAACCCTTCGACACGCCTCTCGTAATCGTCGGGGCGTTCTTTCTTGCCGCGTTCGACCCTATTCACTATGGCGGAATAAGGCCCGTTCGTGTCGCGGTATTGGACGCGGGCATACCAGCCGTCAAATTCGTCACGTTCAAAGACAACAACAGTTGTCGCACGATCTGCCCAATTGGCAACCGCTTCAAAGAACTCCATTGAGTTCGCTCCGAAATTGTTAACGGGATTTGCGCCTGTAATAGGCGTTCAGTCTGTAGAGGATGATGAGACGAAGGAGAGTGTCAGTCGCGCGGCTTAAAGCGCACGAAGCCCACCTGAGACATTTTCTTGCGGGCAAGGATGGCGTTGCCCTCCGAGTCAAGCAAGCCTATGTCGATGAAGTCTATTTCCTCGTACACAGTGCGGGCTAGGAAGTTTTCACCGTCAACGTTCTCGTCTATGTCCGCCATGCGGCGGCGTATGACGTATTCACGTTGAGACATGAACACCCCTTAAACGCAAAAACCCCGACGCTGGGCCGGGGTTGTGTGGCGAAAATCGCCATGTTGTGTTTTTCACATGAACGATTGCCGCTTAAATGTCAAGCCTCATTTATTCGCATCCACAAGCCCGTAATAGAACGCCAATGCTCGCAGGCCGCGACGAAGCAAAAGCATGGTTGGCTCCGGCCATTTGCGGGCTTCGATGATATCCTGAACGCATACCTCGGCAACCTTGCGTTCTACCTTACGGCCTGTGTCAATGTCACCTACCTCAAGTAATACCTTGCGCAGCTTGTTAAACCGCTCTTGTGCCTTCTGGGCTGCTTCTATCCGGCTTTCGCTTTCTTCCCCGTCATGTCCGCGTACTGCAAAGAGGTTTTGTGCTCGCGGCGAAGGGAACGGAAGGCCTTTCAGGCTGAGGAAGCGTGCCACGTCCTGCGCATAGCGTATGCCTGCTTCATGGTGAAAGTCCTGAATGCTGCCGTCCAGCCACATGAGGCCGAGCGTATAACCCCGGCGCGGGTCAGTAGCCTGTTCCTCTGCCGTGACAACCTTGCCGTCCTTGCCCCGGAATGCAACGATGTTATCCTCTCGAATGCGGCGATCCACCACCACGCTGCGCGCTTCTGCTTCTGTCATTGCTGTCCTCGCTGATGCTTTCATTCTGCGCGCTTGCCCGTTGGGTTCGCGAACTGCTTCTATGTTACGAGGACGCCCACCTCGTTTGCTCTTGCGCTTGGCGGCGGCGGTTTTTGCCTTCATTTTACCTCGCGGAGATTGATGCCCTGAGCTGCGCGTTTTCTGCGATATGCTTTGATACCAAAATACGCAGTGGTGTGATCAGTGCGCCCTACTGCTTTTGCGATTTGTGGCAATGACAGACCAGTAAACCGGCGAAGCCAGTACATTGCGCACTGGCGCGCCATTACGATGTTTTCCTTGCGGCTTGGGCTTCTGATATCCCTGACGCCAACGCCATATCGACGCGCTGCCAATGTGATTATGCGCTTGGTGAGCAATGGGCGAGGAACCCCCATTATCCATCTGTTCTCTGCCGCCTCTATTTTGGCTTCGGCAAGTTGATCAAGCAGCTTTTTCTTTTCTTCCTGCCATGCCCGACGTTGGCGAGCCATTTTGATTCGCTCAGATTCCATACGCAAATTGTCTTCGTGTTCACGCTGCTGACGGCTTGCTTCCTCGATAGCCCGCTGTTCTGCTGCGCGTTGGGCAAGCAATGCATTCACCGCCCGTTCTGTCCGCCCGCCATATACTGCAAAGGCCATGTTACGCACTCCTCTCGCCGTTCTTCGCCTTCTCGGCCTCGTACTTCGTCAGCCAGTGGTTTGCGGGACGCATGGAAATGACGTTCGCTTGCCGCGCCTCGTGCTTCGCTCGCATTTCTCGCATTTTCTGGCGTTCACGGACTTCGGTGCAAAGTTGCGCCGTGGAAGGACAGAATGCTCCGTTGAAGCCGGGAACCTCACCGTGAATGAACCGCGTCACTGCCTGCACCAAGTCAGGCAGGGCATATTCACGAACGGCCCAGAGGTAAGCCCGCGCCTGTCCGTCAACGTCAACCGGCCCTGCTTGCTGGAATGAGTTGAACAGGTTCGACAGCGCTTCCGCTGCTGATTTCAATTCGTCCTTGGTCATCATGTCCGTCAATCTCCGAAATCATTTCGCTGAGGGCTTGGGAAGAAGTCTTTCTTTCAACCCATCCCTTTCGAGGTCTCGTTGGTTTTTGCGCGCTTGCGCGCCCTGAAACACCGTTAGGTGTTTCTATGGTGGTTATGAATGGATGGCATTCGTCGAGCATCGCTTGAGCATCATGCTTTTTCGTTTTATTCCAACGACTTGCAGCAGCATCGCCTGCTTTCGCCTTTCTATCGACTGCCAATCGCCTCTCTTTCTTGAGCCTTTTTTGCACCCACTTTTTGCTGCGTCCGTCGCGTGTCCAGAACGCCATTACGATCCGCTTCATCTTTACCCATTGCTCATCAGAGACGCCTGCAATTCGCGCCAGCATTTCGTCGTCATCGGGCAGAGAATTGGACGGCGCTTTCCATGCGGCCATAAGCAGGAGCAGATAGGCACCGTGCTCGACCGTCCTTAGATGGCGCGTGTCCCGTTCATAGTCATCGACCCAGAACGGCATGTAGGGGAGACGGCGCTTAGACATCAGCACGCTCCAGCATTATCTTCACCGCGCCGTACTTCACCGGCTCGTCCTTGCGAATGGCGAGTTCCCACTGTGAATCATCGACGCCGATAACGTCCGATATGCCGTCTATTGCCGCCTTCATGCTGGCGAGCATGGAATCCAAATCGCGGCGGCGGTTGTCTGGTGGGTGAAAGACAATCGTGGCTTTGAGCGAGGCTAAATCCAGTGTAGTCAACCCGGCGGCCATCGTGGCGAACCGTGCGTCCAGTCGTGCCTTCTTGATGGCAACTGACTTCGGACGCCAATGGGTCCGCGCGTTCGGATGGAGCCTGCGAGAAGGCCAAGGAAGCTCTACGACGCCTATCATGCCCCACTCCATGCAATAGCGAGGATGGACACGGAACAAATGGCTATGCCTATAAGGAAGGTGCGCAGGACGCATTTGACGCGATTGGCCCTATACGCTTCATAATCGCGTACTGCTTCTGCCCAGTGTTGCTCGTGGTCCTCGATCATTTCTTTAGCGCCGCTTTCCTCTCTTGAATGCGCGTAGCCAAAGCCTGAGCCTCGCGTTCCAAATCTTCCAAAGTGTCGTCATTGTTCAGTGCCTTCTCGATTGCGATTTCGTGTTGAAGTTTCGCAACTTGGCGTTCGCACAAGTCGAGATACGCACCCCTGATTCTCGCGAATAAGCCCGCTTCGACCGTCTTGGCGCGGCCTGTTCTGATATTATTCAGTGACCAGAAAGGTAGCCCGTAACGAGCCTCAAGCCGGGATAGAGCGCCTTCCTGATCGCCCCACCCGCGTGTTTCAGATTCCACCATTCGCCGGACGTACCCGGCTGCCATTTCAGCGCTGCTCATGTTTCCATGCACCTGTTGCTGAGTTTTTCTGCACTTCATGCTTTCCGCTCCATGCTTTGTTGTTGGCATGGAGAAGGCAGACGAAAAGGAACTGGACGAGACGATGGAAACGCTGGCTGATGCGGCGGCGCGACTGCTTGCAGGCTTGGACGCGCGAACCGCTGGCAAGCGAAGAAATGTGAGACGAATCCATATCGCGGCCAATGATGAATTTGGACAGCCGCAATGGGATTGGGATGAATGAGGCCGTCATTCGAATGGCCTCTGAAGCGGCACGTCAGACCAGTTGATTTGCTGGCGGTGCCAATGAAATTCGCAATATCTGCCGCGAAAGCGAGGCGCGTTGCAGCACAGCATGTTCATGTGCTCGCCCGTTTCGAGGAACGTGCTCATGTCCATGTGCCACTGGCAGCCGGTGGCTTCGCTGAAGGGGACCGGAGCGGGCGGGAAAGTGGGAGCTACATCACCCGCTCCGGCGTCCGCCGCTGGGAGGATGCGACGAACCTGAATAAGTGCGGCGCTTTCTTCGAACCCGCGCGCCGCCAGCAGGCTTAGAGCCTCATCCGTCGCGGAAAGGATAACGCTAACGGGAGGTATCGAAGCTCTGTGAATGGTTCCTGTGCCTTTATCGACAGGCTGCACAGGACGCCTGTTGGTCAACCCTTGCGCTCGTTGAAGGGATTCCGAGCGCTTGAGTGTCGATTTGCTACGGCCAGCCGTGCCGCGTTTAGCGACGGTTGTCGGCTTGCCTTTTGCCGGGAGTTTCAACCGACCCGCCTTGCCTATGACGGCGTTGCGAGATTTGCCGAGAAGCGCGCCGATTACGCTGGCGCTGTTGTCAGGCCATAGTTTGCGGAGAACACGAATGTCCTCGTCCGTCCATGGCTTCTGCTCTACACCAGGAGCGCCCATTATGCGGCCTCCCCGAATAATTCAGCTTGGCGCGCGTCCTTGCGATCCAACATGCGAAGAACGGTTTCGCCTTGATGCTTCTTATCCCAAACGAACCATCCATTGAGCATTGGCGGTGCGCCCTGCCCCGTGAAATCAATCTTCCATCTCATCAAGTAGACGCGCGCCGGTGCATGCTGCGCCCAGAATGGAGCAAGCCCGCCAGCACCCGGCCACGACCAGTTGAGCAGCAGCGCCATGTATTCGACGTCGAGAACGTTCAGCGCGTGTTTCAGCCAACGGGCCTTGCCATTACCCCAGCCGCATTCGGCAAAGGGCGGGTTCGTCACGATAGCGTTCCAAGCGTGAACGTCGAATCGGTAGAAGTCCCTGATGTGCGCTCCGCAACCGCGGTCAATGATGTCAGAGGCGAACACTTGCAGCCCGACCGATTCCATTTCGCGGACCATCGCGCCATCACCGGCGGCGGGTTCCCAGATAACCGGGAAGTCTAGCAGGTGGTTCATCTCTGCATGGAGGAAAGCCCGCGTTGGCTCCGGCGGCGTCGGGTAGAATTCGTCCGGCTCACGCTCAAGGTGTTCGGTCTAGGTGTAGCTGCCGTCCAGCAATCGGGTTGCTACTGGCTTCGACGCCTTGCCAGTCGCGCGAAACAATCCCCTCGCCGATGGCGCGCTCATTGCTGCACCGCCTCTGTGGGGAGGGGGGTGGGAGCGAGCGCCGAAGCGGGAACCTTACCCTTCGATGCTGATATGATTGGAAGGTGCCATTTGCCGGGAACGGAGCCGCGCTCACGCCACTTGCGAATAGCGTCCCCGCTAACGCCGAGACGAAGCGCGGTTTCAGCAACAATGTCCCAATTGAGTTGATGTTGGTTGCTCATGATTTCCCGTTATTGGACAATTTGTCCCAAATGTCAAGGACAATATGTCTAAGGAAAATCATTGGCGCATAAGCCAATATGGCCGTATGCCAAATAGCAACGAAGAACAGGCCTATAACGACGCTCTATGTGACCGCGTGAAGAAATTCCGCATGGAACGCGGGTGGACTGCGGAACAAATGGCTATCGCTTTGGGTATCCCGCCTGAACGATACCGCAAATACGAGATTCGCTCGCCGTTGCCCGCCTACCTGATGGAACGGTTCTGTCTCAATGCTAATGTTGAGCTTGAAAACCTGGTGCTAGGTAAGCCGCGCCAGAGACAACAACCGGCAGTGGTTGCCAGCAAGAAAACCCGCACAGGAACGGATGGGTAGGCCCAGCCGCCCATTTTTCCCATTTCGCGCACCCGTTTATCTTCTAGCTCTTACTTAGTCTAAGGTTCTTGAACCAGAGTGAGGGAGGGAGCGAAGGCATACCCCCCTACCCCCATTAGCCCAAGCTAACAGAGTTCGGAGAGGTTGCCTTGCGACTTGAACCGTCGGTCGGTCGGTCGCTTATGGCAGGGGGCTTTTCAGCTTACCCATCCTCAGTTTCAGGCGGCACCGTAGGATAAACTACCCCCGCGCCTGCTGCTTCGCCTGCCACGGATTTGCACCGGGTCGCAGCTCGATTCCTGGCACCCTGATTCGTGCCAATCGACGCACTATCCAACACGTGGGACATATTGTCCAGAAAATAATTGGACATTTTGTCCTTTACATGTTGGACAATTTGTCCTATAACCATTCCACAAGCACACGACAGCCAAGGAATGGGACGATGAACAGCCACAGCATAGAGTTCAATTTCGAAGAGCTTCAGCCGGAAATCGACGGCATCCGCCTTGAGGTGCTTTTCAACGGCACGGCAACTCTCGAAAGCGACGGCGACGGCTTTTTCGTCCGCAGCATTGCGATAGACGCGACGACTGCCAGCCCGTTCGAAAAGACGTTGCTCGGACGCAAGACGCGCAAGCCCACCTATCTGGTTGTCAATCAGGCTTCCATTCACGAATGCCCGCTCAAGGGCGCGCTCTACACCATGCTTTCCAAAGCCCTCTATGCCGACGAGGCAGCAAGAGAGGCTTGGGCGGCTGAAATCGCGGAGGCAGCATGAACATCTCCATCTTTGGCGTGGTGAGCGTCAAGCTCATTTCGTTCACACCGAACAACAGCAAGGCCCGGACAGTCCGCATCACATCGCAGGACTATGATGGTAACGAGATGGACTACGAGTTGACGCTGTTCGGAGAGACAGACGACCTCGATAGTCTCCCTAAATCGTCAGGATACCGCGACGACCCGGCTCCGTTTTTCTTGGATGTCGTGTGATGACCAGCCTCCCCGGATATGACGAATGGAAACTCCGCACGCCGGAGGAAGATTACGAGATGAACGGCGGGCAACTGTGCCCGTTCTGCGGCGCATACTCACCGCGTTCTTGTGAACTTGAGGATGAGACCGGCGGCGTTTGCCCTTGGGAGGAATCCCAAGACGAGCCTGACCCGGACTATTTGCGAGACATGAGGGAGGACAAATGACCAGCCTCCGCACCCCCGACGCCGACTACCAGCGCGAGTTTCACCTACGCCAGAGGCGGTGCAGCTTCACAGCCATTCTCGAAAGCATTGGCGAAAACGAACTCGCTCAGGAAGCAGCACAAGGCCGCTTCGATCCAGAGCCAAGAGAAGGAGCAGGGAAATGAGCCATACTCCGTTGCCGTGGAATACGAACAGCCCTGACGAAACGCTCATCCTTGGGCCGGAGAGGCAGAATGTTGCTTCCACATTCCAAGATGAGGACGATTACCAAGAGAACTACGATACGCGCGCAGCCGACGCAGACCTGATCGTCAAAGCGGTCATCAACACGCACGACGAGGCATTAGCGGTCTTGCGGGATGCCTATGTCTCGCTCGCCTTTGCTTTTAACCGGCTTCACGGAAGTGGTCGCAGTCGTGATGGAGAACTGTGTTCCGACTTCGGAAAGGTTCGTGCGCGGATCGAGGATGTGTTCAAGAAGGCAGAGGCGAAACTATGAACCGCCCCATTCCTATCGGCGCATATCTCGGCCCGTTTGCCCTGCTTGGCATGCTGGCATGGTTCATCGCCGCCTACGCGTTCTTCGCATGGATTCTTTAACCGCCAACAGAAGCCGGGCGCGAATGCCCGGCAGGAGGCCCTATGACTATCGCATCGCAAGCACTGGTTGAACACGAAGAATCTGGTCCAATCCGTCAGTTGGAGCCGATTTCCGCCCCTGTCACGCCTATGGCAATGATCGACCGCGCGCTTATGAGCGGTGCCGCACCGGAGACGCTAGAGAAGCTTCTTGCCCTTCAAGAGCGGTGGGAAGCCAATCAGGGCCGGAAGGCTTTTGACGAAGCAATGGCCGCTGCGAAGGCGGAAATCCCAACGATCCGCAAGAACCGTACCGTTGACTTCACGTCGAGCAAGGGCCGCACCCACTACCGGCACGAGGACCTTGCCGAGATAGCAGAGACGGTCAATCCTATCCTCGGCAAATACGGCCTGTCCTATCGGTTCAAGACCACGAACGCGCCGAACGAGCCTATCACCGTGACGTGCATCATCACGCACCGCATGGGCTATTACGAGGAAACCACCCTCTCCGGCCCGCGCGACGACAGCGGCAACAAGAACGCCATCCAGCAGGTAGGCAGCACCCTCACATATTTGCAGAGGATGACGCTCAAGGCCGCGCTCGGCTTGGCGGCGTCCGAGGATGATGACGGGCAGAAGTCCGACGATCAGCACTCCGACCCGATTAGCCAGGAGCAGGTTTCCAAGGTTCTCGCGCTGATCGAGGCGACCGATACGGACATTGCGAAATTCTGCCAGTATCTCGGTGTCGAAGCGGTTCCGGCCATAACGATTGGGCAGCTTCCGCGCGCGCTGGCGATGCTTGAGAAAAAGCGGAGTCAGTCCAATGGATGAGATCGTTCAGGGAAGCCCAGAGTGGCACGCAATGCGGCTTGGAAAGGTCACGGCCTCGCGCATTGCTGACGTTTGCGCGCGCACAAAAACCGGCTTTGGCGCAAGCCGCAAGAACTACATGGCCGAACTGGTTGCGGAACGCCTGACCGGCACTCGCTCGGAAGGCTTCACCAACGCCGCTATGCAATGGGGCGTGGAAATGGAGCCGCAAGCCCGTATTGCATACGAGTTCTATCGTGATGCCAATGTCGAGCAGATCGGCTTTGTTCCTCACCCTACCATTGCCGACAGCGGAGCCTCACCAGACGGTCTGGTCCGCGACGATGGCTTGGTCGAGATAAAGTGCCCCAATACCGCCACGCACATCGAAACGCTGCTGGGCGGCACCGTACCGGACAAATACTTCCTGCAAATGCAATGGCAGATGGCGTGCACGAACCGCCAATGGTGTGACTTCGCCAGTTTTGACCCGCGCTTGCCGGAATCAATGCGACTTTTCGTTGACCGCGTGAAGCGAGACGACGCAGCAATCGGAGCCATTGAAAAGGACGTAGTGAGCTTCCTGACAGAGTTGCGCGACACCGTGCACCGGCTCCGCTCGAAATACGAACCTGACAACGCCGAACTGCCAGAAGCGGCGCGGCTCATGATGGCGGGGTGAAAATGGGACGCGCGCTTCTCATCCTCAATGGTGCAGCGGACCGAGCCAAAGCGACCAACTGGGTCGCCAAAGCTCCGGCAGGGACGCGAGTGGAGTTCAAGGCTTCTCAGCGCTCCCTGCCTCAGAATGATCGCATGTGGGCGATGCTGACCGATATCCAGACCCACATGGAGCGGACGCGCGGCATCAAGCAAAGCGTCAATGACTGGAAGTGTGTTTTTCTCAGCGCATGGGGCAAGGAAGTCCGATTCCTACCGTCGCTAGATGGCACAAGCGTCGTGCCGGTTCCGTTGTCGTCGTCAGACCTCACCAAAGAGGAAATGACCGACTTTATCGATTTCATCTTCAAGGAAGGTGCCGAGCGCGGCGTGGTGTTCCACGATCCATCGACGCCGGACCATTCGGCTGATGAAGCCGACAACGCAGAGGTGGGAGCAATTTCAAGCTCATCCGAACAGGCAAGGAAGGCGGGCAATAGTGCCTCGTCAGCTCCCGCCTCTGCCTACGCTCGCGCCAGTGGAGGATTCTGATGAACCCCTTCCGTTCAATCAAGGACGCATACACCCGGTATCGCGCACGCGGTCGGTACGAGCAGGCACAGGCCCTGCGCGAAACGACCATACCGCAAATCGCACTGGCAAGGAAACAGCACAGGGAAACCCGCCATCTTGAACGCAGGCTTCGTCTGGCAACCGCCGAAATGCTCCGCGCCGAACTGGATATGGGGGGGCGGTGATGCGTAACCTTCACCTTCTCGACGCGTACCGCGAAACCGGCCCCGGAGTTATCAAGCATTGGGGTTGGGCCGGAGATGAAACGTGTGGAATGTTTCATGTCCCCTCGCCCATTGATGGCGGCGACCTTCGCGTTGTCGCTTCAAGCGACGAAGGTTGGGACCATGTTTCAGTATCCCGTCCGAATCGCTGCCCGAATTGGCCGGAAATGGAGCACATCAAGCGACTGTTTTTCCGCGACGATGAAACGGCCATGCAGCTTCATGTTCCACCGTCCCACCATATCAACATTCACCCGAACTGCCTTCACCTATGGCGACCGCACAAGGCGGAAATACCGCGTCCGCCCGGTTGGATGGTTGGGCCGAGCGAAGGCGAGGCAGCGTAATGGCCCGCCGCGAATTTTCCCGAAAAGACCGCGCCGCTGCGATAAAGCGCGCAGCCGGTCATTGCGAAAAGTGCAAGGCAGTTCTCAAGCCATCCGAGGCAGAGGTAGACCATATCCTGCCCGATGTTCTTGGCGGCGAACCGATCCTGAGCAATGCACAGGTTTTGTGTCGTGTATGCCATGCGGATAAAAGCGCAGACGATATTCGCAGGACACGCAAAGCTGACCGGCAGCGAGACAGGCATTCAGGAGCCATCAAGCCCAAGCGCTCCATCCCCAGCCCTCCCAAGCCTGACCGCGTATCTCAAAAGCAGCCAGTGCAGGGAATGACCGAGATTCAGAGGAGATTCCAATGCCTGTGAGCCAAAACCTGTATGTACTGAAAACAGAACGCTTGAAGCCTGCCAGATATTGGTGCGGATCGTTTGAGGAAGATGGGGCCAAGTACGAAACAATCACGGAATCGATATCTGACGCTTTGGCCGTTTCCTCTGAAACATTTGCTCACGAATTATGTGACCAGCTTGGGGACGATTGGTTTGTCGCCATCCGGGTAATCGAACTGATGGACCCGCCCCGGCAACTGTACGCAAGGGGGACAGAGACGTGAGGAAACTGCGCGTACTTTCACTTTTTGCCGGAATCGGCGGCTTCGATCTTGGGCTTGAGCGGACGGGTGGTTTTGAAACCGTTGCGTTCTGCGAGATTGACCCGTTCTGCCGCAAGGTACTCGCCAAGCATTGGCCCAACGTAAGGCAATATGAAGATGTCAGAACCCTCACAGCAGACACTTTGGCCAGAGACGGAATTAGCGTCGATGTCATCTGCGGCGGGTTTCCCTGTCAGGATATCAGCCCCGCTGGCAAAAAGATCGGCATTGACGGAATTAGGTCTGGCCTATGGTCGGAGTACGCCCGACTGGTTTGCGATGTACGACCAAGTTTCGTCATCGTGGAGAACTCATCAGCAATCCTTAATCGAGGCGTGGACCGTGTTCTCGGAGACTTGGCCGAGAGCGGGTATGATAGCGAGTGGCAATGCATACCGGCGTCCGCACTTGGAGCGCCCCACGGTCGCGATAGGTTCTGGCTTGTTGCCTACCCCCACGACGAAAGCGAACCAGACTGCGCCTTCGATGATGAAGCACAAGGGCTGTCGCGTTCTAGTTTCAGCCATGATGCTGCCAACCCCGAACCACGGAAGCTCACATTGGGGCGGGTCATGGAGGGAATTGGGAGGATCAGCGAACCCGCTTCGTGGGACAGACTTTGGGAGCTTGAAAATTCACCCATCGGAATGGGAGTGGCTAATGGGTTTCCCGGACGGATGGACCGCCTTAGAGCACTCGGAAACGCCGTAGTTCCACAGATACCAGAACTCATAGGCCGCGCCATTCTGGAAGCCAGGAGGGCGGCATGACCTGGATTGTTGTGTTGTGGTCCTACGCTTCTATGACTTGCACTCATCCTGATGCAACAGCAACGGACAGGCAGTATGCGTCAAGAACAATAGCTAGCCTCGATACGATAGACCAAATCGTTGATTTCGAGCGCGCCAACCCCACCCGCGAAGTCATTAAATTCGAGGTGATGACGAAAGAGCGGTGGGAGTTCGAGCGTTCCTCTTACAATTGCAGTCGGCTTGGGGGGGCGAGATGAGCAGGATCGTCTGCCGCTTCTCCTGTGGTGCCGCCTCGGCGGTTGCGACCAAACTCACGCTATCCAAGTATGGACATGACCAAGTAGTCATCACCTATTCCGACCCGGGCAGCGAGCATCCCGACAACAAGCGTTTCCTTGACGACTGCGTGCGGTGGTTCAACCATTCGGTCACAACTCTTAAGTCTGAAAAATACGCTGACACGTGGGCTGTTTGGGAAGGGGAGCGCTTTATTGCCGGAGTGGCAGGAGCACCCTGCACCGGGCTTTTGAAACGCGCCCCAACCTACGATTTTCAGCAACCCGGAGATATTCTAGTTTTTGGCTACACGGTTGAGGAAAGGGTGCGCGCCGAGAGTTTTCGCCGCCAGAATTTTGAGCAGGCATTCGAAACACCTCTGATTGACGCAGGTCTTACGAAAGCGGACTGCCTCGCTATGATCAAGCGCGCTGGCATTGAACTACCTGCCATGTACCACTTAGGCTATCGCAACAATAATTGCATCGGCTGCCCAAAGGGCGGCATGGGTTACTGGAATAAGATACGCCGCGATTTTCCTGAGACATTCGAGCGCATGGCTGCATTACAGCGCCTGCTCGGTGCTGGAAGCGGCTTCCTTAAAGACCACGCCAAGGGCAGGCGTATCACTCTGGACGAATTGGCCCCTGAGCGCGGCAACCACCAAGCCGAGCCCGACATCGAGTGCTCGCTGATGTGTCATATCTCTGAAGATAAGATCACCACCCCCACGACAGGAAGGGAGTAGACGCGATGTCTGACGCACCGGAACGGATAGGTCTTGTTGCCAACCCATTTGGTTACAGCTTGTGGAACAGCGTCGATTACGACGACCCTGAAATCGCGATAAACTACGTCCGCGCCGATATTCACAAAGCGCTCGTGAAGGAGCGTGACGAGGCCCTAGAGGAATTGGGCCGGGTTATCATGGCTTGCCCTCCCGGCTTTCGTAAATCACCCGCCAGTGAGGGAGTGAAAGAACTTCGAGCCGCCCGTGACACCCTCGCAGCAGCCAACGCCGAGTTGCGTCGTGCTGCCGAGCGAGTTGTGTGGTTCGATTGGAGCGATAACGACCCAGACGCCGCGTCAACTATCGACGCGTTGCGCGAAGCCCTCGCCCGTCATGCCGCACCTGCGAAGGGGGAAGTGTGATGGCATACTGGCGATCAATTGACACTGCCCCCGAGGATGAGCATGTCATCCTTGCGACTTCGGGCGGGCATGTAGGTGAAGCCATCATGCTCGTTGACGAGGATACCGGCGAACAGAAATGGACGTGGGCTCTTGGCCCGGTCCATCCAAACCATGAGCCGTATGGTTGGCAACCAATGCCGCCTGCAATCGACTTTCCAGTTCCGTCCGATCTGCGCGATAGCGGATTTGATGGCCCGACAGGGGCCGAATGATATGGCGATTATCACGCATATGAGAAACGCGACAATCCCTGAAATGGCGAAGGAAAT
>CAYLHV010000018.1:0-38712 GCA_964383745.1 uncultured Rickettsiales bacterium
GCACGTCACGTCGTCCTCGTCCTCCGGCGGCCCAGCGAGCAACCGTCGCGCCTCACGACGACGGGCGGGGGCCCGCGTGGGAGCCGACCCAGCCGCGCATGCTCTCCCCGCGCTGCTTCGCTCGGACGTACACGAGCGTACCGGGTCGCTGGGTCAGGCGAGGCCCACGGCGGCCAACTGCTCGACAGCCGCTGCGATCTGCTCGGTCGTAGTGCCCTCGGGCAACCCGACGGCGCGGCGGATCTGGTCCACCGTGGCGCGCAGGTCGCCGTACTCGGCCAGCGGCACGACCGCGACCTCCTCGAACAGCAGCCGGGCCGCCAGCCGTACGCTGTCACGGTCACCGGACAGCAGCACGCCGGGCTCGGAGTCCCCGTCGTCCAGGCCGTCTCGATACGGCAGGTCACCGACCTCCTCGACTTTGAGCGGCATATCGTCTCCTGTGGGTGTGGGGTGGATCACGCGTCGCAGGGCATCACGAGCGAGTGCAGGTGCAGCGCGTCGTGCTGGAGGCTCTGCGCGGACACGGCGATGGCGCGGACCGCCTCGAACTTGGCGACCTGGTGCGCGTCCTTCCCGAGCTCGCCAGCTCGAGCGATGGCGCTGTCGCAGCGCTCGACGAACGCCACGAGGTCCAGGTCCGCGACCACGGCGGCCATCTCGACGAGCGCCCGGTGGACGCCGGCGAAGTCGTCGTTGGTCACAGCGCCACCGGCCGTTCATGAGGTAGAGGGCCTTGCCGTCAGCACCAGCGCGAACCAGGATGACCCACCCGCGGTCATCCTGGGTCTCGCTCCACGGCATCGCCCACCGCACCCCGCTCGACGGCAGCGCCGCGGCGACGGCGGCCGACACCTGCGGGTGGTGCAGGGCCAGGCGGGCGAGCCAGGTCACCACGTCGGGGGAGAGGACGCGCTGTGGTGAGTACCACCGACCGTCGTTGCCGCAAACGAGCTCGTCAGGTCCGTGCAGGTCGAGGTCGCGCGCGACCTGCAGCGCCTGGTCCAGGGTCGGGCGGGTCACGGTCCGCTCCCTGCGGCTCGGCGTCCGCTCGACGTGCGCCAGACGGCCCACAGCCCGCAGGTGTGGCACCTGTGCTGCGTCTGACCGGATGCAGTGCGACGATCGGCATCGTTGGCCCGATCGAGGTACCCGGCCGGAACTGGGGTGTGGTAACGCCCGGCGTCCGGGCAGTCCTCGCGGGTCATGGCTCACCCGCCCGGCGGTACACCCAAGGCCCAGCCCCCCGGTGGACGCCGGCCGGCCGATCGCCTCCGCGACGATCCACCAGCCCAGCGCCCCGCAGCAGCTCGAGCCGCCGGTACGCGGTCGACCGGGACACCCCGAGCGCCCGTGCCACGTCCTGCGCGCTCCCCGGGAGCGTCGCCAGCACGTCGGCGAGCGCCAGCACGTAGGCGGGCGTCATGGTGGGGCGGGTCACCGCCGCACCCGCAGATCGAGCACCTCGGTCACCAGCCGCGCCATCCGCAGCTCGACCGGCAGCGTCGACCGGTCGTCCGCGATATCCAGCAGCCGCACCACGTGGGCTAGTACCAGGTCAGCGCTCTCCACCGGCGGCGGGACCGGCGGCGGAGCGGTGGGGGTGTCCGGCACGGGCTTCGGCTTCTTCTTGGCGACGGGCTTGTCGACCGGCTTGGTGCCCGGCAGGTACAACTGCACCGTGTGCTTGCGCCCGGCGCTGCCGAGCGCGAGCAGGCCCATCGGCTTGATGAGCGCCGCGACCTCGTCGTCGCTCACGCCCAACGACGCGGACGCGCTGCGCACGTAGGCGCCGGGGTGCGTCTCGAGAAACGCGTGCAGACGGTCTTCCAGCGATGCCATCTCGCCTCCCCGGAGGTCCTGTTGCAGGTGGAGCAGCGCCCGCGCTTCGAGCCGGCGGGCCTGCTCCTTGCTCACGCCGAGTCGCCTGCCGGTGTCGGTGAGCGTCGTCGGCGCCTCGCCGTCGAGCCCGTACCGCATCCGCATCACCTCGCGCTCCCGTGCGGGCAGCCGCTTGAGCGCAGCTGCCGCACGGCTGACGTCCTCGGGCGCGTACCGCTCGTCCTCGGGCGCCGCGACGACCTCGGACAGAGACCCGGCGTCAGGGTCCGTCCCGAGCGGCGCATCGAGCGACAGCGCGTGCGACGCGTACACCGCCGAGCGCACAGCGCGCACCTGCTCGACGGTGAGGTTCAGGTACCCGGCGATCTCCTCTTCGTTCAGACCGTGGCCCTCCAGCTCTCTGATCTGCCGCATCATCTCGCAGTCCTTGTGAGAGGTGGCGACCTCCGGGTGCTCGCGCATGATCGCCGCACGCACCCACCACATGGCCATGGTCGAGAACCGCGTCCCACGCCCAGGGTCGAACCGCTCGGCGGCGGTCAGCAGCCCCAGTCGAGCGGTTTGCGCGCGGTCCTCGTACGGCACCGCGCGGTTGCCCCAGCGGTGCGCACCCCGGCGGGCGAGCGAGTCGTTGTCGAGCACCGCCTGCCAGCACAACTCGTGTGCCCGCGCAGCGTCCGCCGGGTCACCCGTGGCCTCCAGGCGACGAGCCTCGGTCAGCATGGCTGCGGTGCGGCTCGACAGGGAGGGGCGGTGCATGATCACGCCGCACCCCGCTCGTTCCGACAGCGCTGCAGTTCGAGCACGAACCGCCGCATCTGCTCGCCGGTCACCGAGGCAGTGATCAGCGGCCCGGTGCTCGGGTCCGCGATGTCGCCCGACCACTCGATGCCGGCGGCCTTGCAGGCTCGCTCGATGTCCGGCCGGTACATGTCGATCATGAGCTGACGCGCCAGCTCGGCGGGCGACGGGCGCGGCGGTCGCACCGGCAGCTCCCCCACCTCGTCCGGATCGAACCCGTCGAGCCAGCCAGCGGCAATGAACCGAAGCGCCAGCTGGCGGGTCACCTCGACATCGCACCGGCAGTGCTCGGCCACCGCAGCCAGGTCGCCGGCGTCGAGCAGCCGCTGTACGTCTGCGCCGGTGGTGCGGTCGGTCACCTCGATGCCGACCATCTGCGCGAGCTCGACAAGCCGACCCGGGCGTCGGCGGTCGCCGGCCTGCCAGGCCACCTGCAGGTCGACGAGGCGCGGGTCCCACGGCTTCGGCTGCCACAACCGGTTGGCGAGCCGGTACAGCCCGTGCCGCAGCGCGCGGGCGCGCAAGAACGGCGCGTCGAACCCGACGAGGTTGTAGCCGACGATCCGGTGCTGCGGGTACTTGGCCAGCCCGGCGTCGAGCCGCAGCAGGGTGCGCCGTTCCTCGGCCTCGCTCACCTCGCGCACGGTCAGCACCGTCGCCGGTTGCATGTCGACCGCGATCCCGACGCACACCACCATCCCCCCGAGCAGCGCGTCGAGCGACGACCGCCGGCGCAGGTCCTCGGGCACCTGCGCCTGTCGCGCCTCCTGCTCCGCGCGCCACTCGGCCACCTCGACGGCGCGGCGGGCGTGCCAGTCGGCGATCTTCTCCGGGTCCTTCCACGTCTTGGGCGGCGAGGACGCCCCGGGCGGGTCGCCGATGTGCCCCGGCTCGGGCAGCATCCAGGGCTCCACCTCGTGGGCGCAGCTGGTCTCGATGTCGAGTGTGATGAGGTTCACGGGACGTCCTCCCCGTCGAGCGCACGTTGCAGGCAGTCGGCCATCAGCGCGGCCAGCTCGTTCTTGCCCCACCCGGTCTTCGCCTTGACGGCCTCGGCCATCAGGCGCCAGGCGCGGCGGTAGACCTCCTCGCGTGTCATGTCAGACCTCCGAGATGAAGCTCACGACGCTGTGGAGGTAGATCACCTCGACGCAGCGGTGGTCGAGACTCGATCGGCCCCCCGAGAACAGGTCGCATGCGAACTGCACCGCGGCCTGCTCGGTAGCCTGGTCACCCTCGAGCCCGAGCTCGTCGGTGTCCACCGTGACGGCCACGCGGCCGACAAGGGGCACCTCGACGCGGTAGCGTGCCATGTGCACCTCCTGACACCACATCCCCGTCGCCATCACGCGTACGGGGTGGGTGCTGCGCGGCGGGGCGCGTCAGAACGGGATGTCCTCGTCGTCGGGGGGGAGGTCGGACGGCACCGGGTCGGTCTTGCGCCCGGCCGGCTTCGCCGGGGGGGCGCTCTCGGACAGCGCCCGGCCGCCGTACTTGTCGAGGTCGATCGGGTCCTCGGCGTTCATCGCCTTGACCTCCGCCTCGGTCGCCGGGCGCATGTGGTCGATCTCCCACTTCGTCTTCTTGTCGATGCCGTCCCGCTTGACGCGGTAGACCTTGTCCTCGCCGAACTCACCGATCTTCTCGCTCAACTTGGCGAACGTCCCGGGGCTGCAGCCCCAGATGCGGCGCGACTTGGCGTCGATGTCGTAGATCACGACGTGGAAGCGGACCTGGGCGCCGGGCGTCCCGGGCTCGACCTCCTCGGGCTTGCCCCCGCCCTCGGGGAAGAGCTGGTGCAACTCGTGCGGCGTCTGGTCGGTCACGATGAACTTGATGCTCTGCTTGTCGCCTAGCTTCAGGAACAGCCCGCTGCCGCTCGCTTCGCTCGCCCGTTCTGCGTACTTGCTCCACTTGCTCATCTGCTTGCTCCGCTTGTTGTTGAAGAAGCCCCCCGCTCTCCCCGGCGCGCCGGAGGATGGCGCACGACCGGCGACAGTCCGCCCATCCACGGGGAGGCGGGAGGGTGTCAGGTGTCCACGAGCATCACGCCGCGATCGCGAGCATGCTGGTCTGCGGCGGCCTCGGCTTCCTGGCGTGTGGCAGCGTCGCCCATCCCGGAGCCGCAGCGCCATCGCCAGCGCAGCGCGAACGCCTCGCCTCGGTCCCACACGACGCTGACGATTCCGACGCCGTACCGCACCCGCTGCACGGTCTCGGGCACCGGCGGCTTGGACCGGTCGTTGGCCTGCCACGGCCCCAGCACCTCCTGTGGCATCGACCGGAGCACGGCCAGCCACACCGCCGGTCGGTCGCGCAGATACGCCGCGATACCCTCGGCGGTCATCTCGACCGAGAGGGCGACGCCGCACAGGCAGCAGGTCACGGTCACCCCGTCGATCTCGACCGGGTAGGTGTCGTCGTCGTCTCGGGCGGTCTGGCCGCAGCCGTTGCAGATGAGGCTCATGCCTCACCCCACCGGCAGTCCCGCTCCATCGCCTCGGGCGACGAGCGCCACTCGCGGATCTCGCGGCTGATGGCCAGGTCGAGCTCGTCGAGCGTGGCGACCATGATCAGCCACTGCCGCCCGTGCGGCTCGAGCGCGAACATCTCGTACCGGCGCCCCTCGGCGTCCGGGATCTCGGTGGTCGAGACCCGTAGGGACCGGCCGCGCTCGGTCACGAGCACCGCGTCGCACAGGCCGGTCGCCAGGTCGCGGCAGGTCGCCGCGGCGATGGACTCGGGCGACTGGCGCACGGAGCGCAGGCTGATCGACGGCACGGTCACCGGCACCAGCACCGGGCTGCGCTGGGTGGCGCGGCGCAGGGCGGAGGCGGAGAGCACGAACAGACCGAGGCAGACGAGCCACAGGCCGGCGGTCCAGAGGAGGGCGGTCACTCGGCACCCCCGACGTGGCGGAGGACCGCGGCCAGGGCGAGCGCGTCGACGAGGCGGCTCCCGTCGGAGAGGCGGGTGTCGTCGGTGGGGTCGAGGTCGGCGAGGGTGGGGACGTGGTGCTCGACGTAGAGCCAGTCGCGCGCGAACGTGTGGCAGTGACCGTCGCCGTCGGAGAGCAGCCAGCACCGTAGCGCGCTGTGCCATTTCCACGTTGGCGCCCCGCACCCTTTCGGCAGCTCCACCCGCCCCGCCAGCCACCGCAGGCAGCGGTCGCGGGTCGCTGCGTCGGAGAGGTCGAGGGCGTACTCACCATGCCACGCGCTGACGAGACCCCACCCGCGTGGCCACGGGCCCGCGTTGCGCACCACGCGGATGTTTCGGTCTGGAGCGTCGTAGCACCACCCCAAACACATCAGCTCGCCGTAGCTGCGGCTGTGCACCACCAGCCCCACCGGGTCGAGCCCGGGCAGCTCGGCGAGCGGGATCAGCAGGCGTGCGTCGGTCACGGCACCACCTCCTCGTCGAGCGACCAGTCCGCCGGAGGCCACGTGTCGAGCACCTCCCGCACCGTGCTCGCCACGAGCCGGCCGGGCATGATCGCCATGGCGACGTGCAGTCCGCCGTAGCAGGCGCCCACGAGGTACGCCCAGCGGCGCACGTCGTAGCCATTGCCGTGCAGGATCGCGTCCTCCTGCCCGGCGCGGGCCCACTGCAGCCCGCGCTGCATGGCGTCGCGCAGCCCGTGCGGGTGCTGCGTGATGTACTCCTGCAGGTCGATCAGGTGCGGCGGCTCGGCCGTGGGGACGTCCGGGCGCGGCGGGTGCAGCAGGGCGGTGATCTGGGCGGACAGCGGATCGCAGCCCGATGCGGCCAGACTGTGTCGCACGCGGTCGCCGAGGTCGCTCACCGCGTCACCCCGTGCAGCTCGAGGGACGCGTTGACCTCGGCGGTCGACCGCCGCGACGTGATCAGCTCGTCGAGCACCATGAAGTGCACGGCACGCGCCACGGGGTCCCGTGGCATCGGCACGGCCTGCGACCGGCGCTCGGCCGGGGGGGCGTGGGTGCGGCAGGGGGCGGGGATCACGGTGTCGAAGCGGGTCACTGGTCACCTCTCACACAGTGTGTGATAGGAGCCTAGCGGTCCCCCTGTCGGCCGTCAATCACATGGTGTGTGATTTCGGTTTCACTCGGTTTCACCGCCGGTCATCGACCGAATCACGGTGAGTACCGCTGTACGTGCGTCCGGGTGCAGCAGGTCGATGCGTCGTGCGGCCTCGGCGGCCTCGTCGCTGTTGACGAGCACCGGAGCCCTGGTCGACCCGGCGTCATCGAGCAGGACGTGCAGGCGGTAGCCCAGGACCCGCGCCCACGCGGCGTACTTCGAGATGGACGGGTGACGATCGAACTGCTCCCATGCGTAGATGGTCGACGGCGAAATCGGGCCTACCTCGTCGTCTCCCAGCTGTTGCAACCGCTGTGCAACCCTTCGGCCCACCTCCTTCGCGGAGAGACCCCGCGCCTCGCGGGCGCGCTTCAGCACCAGCCGGAGACTCTTAGAGTACCCGGTAGACTCGTGAGTAGTGTCCATCCGCGCGGTGTAATCGGTCGTGTCCCACATGGTGTGATTGCCGCCCTTCGGGCGCTCGGGTATCTCACACTGTGTGTGAGGACCACTTCAATGGACCGACCGTACGAGGAATTCTCGCGCAGGCTCCGACAGCGGATGTCGGAGATCGGCATTCAAGGCAACAAGGAGCTGATCGAGCGCCTCGGCAACGCGCGCTGCGCCGTGACGCCGAACATGGTCAGCCGCTGGGTGAACGGGCACGGCAGGCCGTGGCACGACCGGCTCGAGGCGCTGCTCGACGTGCTGGGCGTGGTCACCGACACCGAACGGCACGAGTGGCGAGCGGCTGCCTACTTCCCGCCCTCGAACCGGGAGATGGTCCCGTGACGCGGACGGCATGGGAGCACCGCACCTGGTTCGATGCCCTGAAGCCCGGCGACCTCGTCACCGTGCTGGTCGGCCGCGACGTCGAGGTGCGTGAGGTCGAGCGCCGAACCAAGGCCCACGTGTACACCAGCAGCCACAGCCGGTACCGCTGGCAGGACGGGCGGCGGATCGGCGGCGGGGCGCGGATCCGCCCGACGACGACGGAGGAGGTGCGCCAGTACCGCGCATGGGGACGGGTACGTCGCGCGCGTGCCGAGGTCCAGCTCGCGGTGACCGTCTCGCTGTCGTCCGAGGTGCTCGAGCAGGTCGCAGACCACCTGGAGGCGGCGGTGGCGCTGCTCGGGGGGCGGACGTGAGCGCCCGTGTCGAGCGGCGCATGCTTCGCGGCACCGTCGAGGAGACCCGAGACGACATCGTGCGCTGGGTCCACACCCGCGGCGGTTGGGTCGCGGCTGCTGACCTCGCGGGCTGGATGGGCGAGCACGGGCTGACCCGCAACCAGGGCGCCCACTACCTCAAGACGCTGGTGCTGACCGGGCGGCTCGAGCGGCGGGCGACCGCCGAGGGGCAGTGGCTGCGGTCGTACGAGTACCGGGTGCGCTCGTGACCCCCACCGACCGCTGGGTCCACGACCTGCTGGAGCCGCAGCCGGAGCCCACGCCCGGGGGTGAGTCGGTCACCGACCACGCCATGCGGCAGGCGACCGACCCGAGGGTGATCGCGCTGCTGGACGGACGTCGGCGGCAGGGGCGGAGGCGGTACGGGTGCGAGCTTGGCGCCGACAACGGGCGGGACCCGATGCGGGACCTGGTGCAAGAGCTCGTCGACGCGCTGGTGTACGCGCGGCAGGTCGAGATGGAGACCGAGGACAGCACGGTCGCGAAGCTCGTGGAGCAGGTGCTTCGGTTGGCAGTCACGAAGGCGGGGTGGAGGTGATGGCCATCCGCAACAGCACCCTGCTGCGCTGGCTCGCCGACCCCACCGCCGAGCACACCGACATCGGCCTGTCCGACTGGCTCGCCGCCCGCGGGCGCAAGGCGTCGCTGGTCGTAGTGCGGGTGGCGCTCGCGCAGGCGCAGCGGGCGGGGCTCGTGAGGGTCGTGGACGGGAAGGTGGTGAGATGAGCGCTCCTCGATGGCAGCATGCGCATGCTTGGCCTCACTGGTGCGGGCTGGCACAGGTGGCGAACGTCGCGGAGCCGAACGGGGTGGTCCGGATCTGGGACCCGTCCGTGCGCGGTTGGTTCTGGATGGGACCTGGCCGCAGCAACGAAGCTGGACAGCAGACGATCCGGGAAGTCCACGACGCATGGTCACGCGCGCGGCTGGTCGTCGCCGCCGAGGAGTGGACCGTCACGTGGTTCCGCGGGCTCGAGGACACGAAGCCGAAGTCCGTCACCCGCACCATCGATCAACTGGTGACGAAGCTCACCCGGCACACCCGCGGGGGAAAGGGCGACCTCCCCCTTTGGTCACCAGCCGTCTACAAGCCCGGTGCGACCCGGCGATGCGCGGCCCAGGTTGAGGCCGTATGCATGCTCGTCCTGGACTACGACGACGGCACCGAGATCGAGACCGCCATCGGCACTTGGGGAGCATGGGCGCACGTGGTCTACACCACGCCCAGCCACTCGCCGGAGGCGCCTCGGTTTCGAGTGGTGCTGCCTCTCGCCTCGCCGGTGCACGCGAGGGACTGGGGACGCGTCTGGCGCTGGGCCGAGCAGAGGACCGGCCGTGCGATCGACCACAAGTGTAAGGACCCGTGCCGCATGTACTGGGGCCACGGGGGCGAAGATCCGTCGGTTGCGCGCGTGTCGGTCTCGCTTGACCGCCCGCTGCTCTGGTTCGACCTGGAGCGCCTGCCGCCTGAACCTGTCCGACCGCAGTGGACCAGCGTGCCCGTTCCGCGTCGAGATCGCTCGTTGTCCGTCTACGAGGCGAGCGACGAGGCGCATCGCCTCTTGCGTACGTGTCCCGACACCAGGCGGCGGGCCGGGGAGCTCGCCGGTGGGCGCGTCACCGACGACGCCGTGCGGCAGGTCGTGTGCCCCCGCTGCGGCCGACCATCTGTGTGGTGGCCGCTCACGCCGGCGTCAGTCGCTCTCGCCATGTGCCACCACCGCCGGTCCTGCGACTGGAGCGGCCCAATCGCCGAGGTGCTGCCGTGAAGCCCGGAACACTTGAGGTCCTGACCGGCGCCAGCGTCGCTCCCGGCAGCACCGGCATCCCGACGTGGCTGCTTGAGGAGCTCGCGAGAGACGAAGAGCTGAACCGGGCCTGGCGGGGGCTGAAACGCAACACGATCGAGTGCGACCGCACGGTCATCCAGCGGCTGATCAAGGCAGACCGCTCCGACACGGACATCCTGGACGCCCTTCGATGGCGACCGATCCGGTACGCAACACCCAGTGACGATCAGCAGCTCATTCGCCAGATGGCTGACCTGGCTGATGAGGTTCGGCAGGAACGGCAGCGCGCCGCTCGGGCGGTTGTCGTCGAGAAACTGGTCATCTACGACGGAGACCCGCCCAGGTACCAGTGCACCATCCAGGGGCGCGAGGTGACCCTCACGTCGCAGGAGATGCTGTCGCCGGTCCTCTTTCGGCGCCGGGCGATGGAGTTGTGTCACGTCCTCCTGGACGTGCCGAGGAAGCTGTCCGAGTGGGACGAGATGGTCCGCGAGTGGCTCGAGGCCGCAGAGCACCGCGAAGTGGGCGTGACTGACGAGTCCTACGCCCGTGGTGAGGTAGAGGCCGTCATCGAGTCCTGGGCGCGGATTGACGCATCTGACGCCCATGTCGCCGACCTCCGCCGCGGAGTGGTGGTGGTCGACACAGACCTTGCCATCGAGCTGGTGCACCTGACGCCCATTCGCAGGGAGCTTCGGTCGGACGGCATCCAGATCGGTCCACAAGATCTGGCCGTTCAAATGAGGCAGATCGGATGGTCTGACGGCGTCCGGTACGTCGGTGGCGCCCAGGTTCGTTGCTGGAGCCGACCCCTCGCCCCCTACACGTGTGAGGGACCCGACTTGTCTCCGTGACGCGACCCCCTCGGCATCTGTCATCTGTCAGAACCAGTCAGTCCTATACTATGGAGGCCGAAAATCGTGGTGACACATGCTGGTCAGAACAAGTGGACTACGTGTCCGGTGGTCGTGTACGGACCGCCTGGGACGGGCAAGACCACGTGGGTGCTTCGGGACATGGCCGCGCGGCTGGAGCAGGGGATCTGTCCGGATCGCATCGGGTTCGTCAGCTTCACGCGGTCGGCCGTGGGAGAAGCGAGGCAGCGGGCGCAGGCCATCGTCGGAGATGCTGACCTGCCCTACTTTCGAACCCTGCACAGCATGGGGCACCGGCTGCTTGGGCGTCCCCCGGTCGTGGGGGCGCCTGACGCGAAAGTGATGCTCCAGACGTGGGGCTACAGGGTCAACCTGTCGGCCGGCGCGGCGGCCAACACGCCCGAGACGGAGCATCTGCAGCGCTGGGCCTTGATCAGGTCGATGTCCCGCTCGATGGAGGAGGCAGAGCATCGTCTGACCAGCGAGGGTCGTGACGTGCGGCTGTTGATCGGGCGGTACGAACAGCTGCGACGCGACGAGGGCCGGGTTGACTTCGTCGACATGCTGATGCTGGGCATGGAGCAGGAGATGCCGAAGCTTGACGTGCTGTACGTCGACGAGGCGCAGGATCTGTCTCCGCTGCAGATCGAGTTCACCGAGCGTCTTGCGGCGGCTGCCGCCGAGGTCGTGGTCGCAGGTGACGATGACCAGGCCATCATGCGGTTCCAGGGCGCTACCCCGGAGTGGCTGCAGAGCCTCTCGTCGTTCGGGCGGGTCCATGTACTGCCCCAGTCCTACCGGATCCCAGCATCGGTCCACCGGATGGCCGAGGACGTGGTCCGCCGCGTCCGTCATCGGGTCGCGAAGGACTACCTCCCACGAGACGAAGAGGGATGTGTCAGAGCGGCCGACACGGTCGAGCAGGCCATCCAGTACGCCGCAGAAGCTCTCGCCGCAGGGCAGACGGCTGCGTACCTGGGCCGGACCAACGGTGAGTGCTCCGATGCCGTGGAGTGGGCGCTGGGGTGCCGTGTGCCGTACGTCGCGCACGCGGGTGTCGGGAGCCGTCCGCTTCAGGCACCGAAGGTGCTGGCCGCCTGCGAGGCGGCGCTGCAGATTCGAGCACGTGGCTCGTGCACCGGGCTTGGCCTGGTGGCGCTACTCGATCAGGTAGTGGCCCCCGCGAGGGGCTCCAAGGCGGCAGCCAAGCGCCTTCCGCCCGACGCCCCGGTCTCTGCAGCTCATGCAGCGCTGATGGGGCTCGGCGGCCTATGGGACGCGATCCGAACCAGTGACGGCCGCTTCGACGCGCTGTCCGCCGTTCCCGAGCACATCAGGTCGTACCTCGACGCGGTCCTTCTCGCAGACGGCTCGGTCCCCAGAACGGTGCTTGAGATCGGTACGCAGCACTGGTCGAAGGGGCAGGAGTGGGATCTGGTCGTCGTGGACGACATGCTGCCCAGGCCGTCGGTCGACGCTCTGCGCGGCGGAGGTGTCGACGCAGACGACGAGCACCGCATCGCCTACGTCGCGGTGACCAGGGCCAGGCGTGAGCTCGTGGTGCTTTCCAAGCCGACGCGCGCCAAGGGGGCAGGGCAGTTTGCGGGCCGGTACCCATACCCGATGCCGGAGGTCCAATGACCCTCCTCGGCATCGACCCCGGTACCAGCTGCGGCTGGGCGCTGATCCGAGACGGCAGGCACGTCGCCTCCGGCGTGTGGGACCTGCGCCCCCGTCGCCACGAGGGCGGCGGCATGCGCTACCTGCGCGTGCGCCGGTACCTGGAGCAGGCGCTCGAGGGCGTGGACGCCGTCGCCTACGAGGAGGTGCGGCGGCACATGAGCACCGATGCCGCCCACGTGTACGGCGGCATCGTGGGCCAGGTGGCGGCGGTGTGCGAGGACCGGGAGGTGCCGTACAAGGCCGTCCCGGTGGGAACGGTCAAGCGGGTGGCGACGGGCAAGGGCAACGCGGACAAGGCCGCCATGGTTGCGGCGTTCGCTGCGCTGGTGGGGCGGGACCCCGAAGACGACAACGAGGCGGACGCGCTGTTCATCGCGCTCGCCCTGCACAGGGAGCTGGGATGCTGATCATGCACGCGATCGAGCTGCACCCTCACCCGTTCCGCGACCGCACGCTGTGCGGGCGGCAGGTGCGCATGGAGCGGTTGGCCGACGAGCCCGAGGGGGTCACCTGCAGGGAGTGCTTGGCGGCCCTGCGCAGGGAGGAGGAGAGGGCGAGGGAGGTGGCCAGGTGAGCTTCGTCAAACGACCGCGGGTCGCCCTGGTACCGTTCAGGCTGCCGCAGCTCGGCTCGGTCCCGTCGTTGGAAGCGCTGCGGCAGGACTACCTGCGCCGTCGCCAGCGCGACCTCGACTGGGCGCCGGAACTGGTGGACGGTCGACTGATGTGCAGGTCGGCCCCGTCGTTCGGCAGCCCTGCGGCGGTCGAGCACCGACACGACAGGCTCGAGCCGAGGTGCGAGCGCGAGGCTCACCACGATGGGTGGTGTCAGGGACGCGGGATGCGCTGGTCGCATCCACACGATGGGCAGGGGGTGTCCAAATGAGCCGCCCTGTCGTGGGATGGAAGAGCGCTGCTGCCCTGCTCGGGGTGTCCAGGGCTACCCTCTCGCGGCAGCGTGAGCGCGCAGGCTGTCCCCCCATGCGGGCGTGGTGGGCAGACGCCGAGGAGTGTAGGGCCTGGTACAGGGGGCTCCTGCAGGAGCTGGCGGTGGCCTATGCCGAGTAGCACCAGCACTGTGTTGGCATGGTCTTCGCATAGGGCGTTCCAGCTCGAATCGTCCTGTGGGGGCGTTTCAAGTTCGTTGGCCTCGAACCGTAATTTCGGTGGAGCCGTAGGGGGCCCGGACGAGTCAGGACGCGCAGGGACGGTGCTCGCGATGTCGGGCCAGCTCCCATGAGCGACGACATCCGAGACGAGGTCCTCGCGTGGATGCAGGAGACCGGCCGCGGATATCGGGCTGCGGAGAAGCAGTTCGGCATCCCCCGCAGCACCATCCAGTCGTGGCGCCAGGCCGCGCCAGCTGCTCGCGAGGTCAAGCCCAACGCGCGCACGCACGCGCGCGTGCGCGCGAGGGATGAGCGACAGGCCGCGCCGGCGCCCGTCGCTCTGCCCCCGTGGGACCCGACGACCTGCACCCGCGAGGAGTTCCTAGTCCGCCGCATCCACGAGTGCCTTGCCGCTCGTGAGCTCGCGGTCCAAGAGGGCCACGGCGGCGTGGCGCGCCAGTGGGAGATCAGCGCCGGCGGGTACCGCGACGAGCTCGACGAGCTGCGCGAAGCCGAGCGCCGGAAGCGAGAGGCGCGGGGGCAGTCCGACCAGATCGACCCGGACCAGGTCGCCGAGCGCCTTCTCCGCGCGATCCCGCGCCTGGCGCGCATCGCTCCCGAGCGCGCCAGGGAGCTGTGGGTGGAGCTCGGTCGCTCGCTCGGCGAGGTGACCTCGTGACGGTGGACCCCGACCTGCTCGAGATCGTCGGCGACCTCGACGACTGGGACACGCTGGTCGAGCAGCGGCCGCTGACGCTGTGGCGGGCGTGGCACCGGGACCAGCCCCGGACCTCGCAGCGGTCGGCGCTGCAGGCGGTCACGCGCCGACGGATCGTGCTGGTGTTCGGCGGCAACCGGAGCGGGAAGACCGAGCTCCTGCGGGCGGTAGTCGTCGTGCTCGTCTTAGGCTCCGACCACCCAGATGCGGCTGCGTTCTGGCGCTCTCACGGGATCGACCCGCGGCAGTTCCCCCGCGGTCCAGGCCGTGGCTGGATCGTCGCGTTGCGCTCGGCGGACTCCATCGAGTACCACCGGCAACAGGTGCTCGCGCTGATCCCGAAGTGGGGACCTCCGCACCCGAAGGGCGAGGACGGAGCCAACTGGGCGGCGTGGGGCATGGACGGCCTGTCAGACGCGCGCCTGCAGGTGATGGTGCCGGGGTACTCGCAGCCCGCCGAGATCGTGTTCAAGAGCGACGATCCCGGCCCCGAGACCATGCAAGGTGCGAGCGTGCGGGTGGTGCTGCACGACGAGGAGTCGCGCAAGCACGGGTCGGCGACGTGGGAGGAGGCCGCGCTGCGGCTTGTCGATCAGGCCGGGTGGCACTTGATGGGCAACACCCCTGTCCGGGGCAAGACGTGGCTGTACCACGAGCACGTCGAGACCCGCCACGACGACGAGGAGTTGGTCTGGATCCACTCTCCGGACAACCCGTTCCTCCCCCGCACCGAGATCGCGCGGCTCGAGCGGGACCCGACGGTCGCCGCCATCCGTCTCCGCGGTGAGTTCGTGGCGCTCGAGGGCCGCGTGTGGCCGCAGTTCATGCGGCAGAGCCACGTGGTGCCCCGGTTCGAGATCCCCGACGGCTCGGTCCGGTTCAGGACCATTGACTTCGGCACCCGCCATCCGTTCGTGTGCCTCTGGTGGGCGCTGCTACGTCGGTCTGTGGACCTGCCTGACGGGCGCCGGATCCCGGACGGGTCGCTCGTGGTGTACCGGGAGCACTACCGCCGGGAGTGGACGCTGGCGCAGCACGTCGCCAGGATCCGCGAGCTCGAGGCGCCAGGCGAGCGGTTCGCTGCGACCTGGTGCGACCCGGAGGACCCGCAGCAGATGCTGCAGCTTGCGCACACGCACGGCATGGAGATCGTGCGCGCCAACAAGGCCAGAGAGGCCGGGCTGGGGGCGGTGGCCGAGCTGCTGTCGCCGCAGGCGGACGGGCTCCCTGGTCTCTGGTTCGTCGACGAGTGCCAGGAGACCATCCGCGAGGTCGAGAACTACTGCTACACGGGCAGCGGCCCAAACGCGTCGGAGATCCCGAGGCATCAGGACGACCACGCCTGTGACTGCCTCCGGTACGGTGCTCTTGGGGTGCGAGCGTATCGCGGCCCGGTGTAGCGCACGCCCCATCCCGCACCATCCTGTCTCACGGCATCTCCGCTCCGGCGCGCGCGCGGCACAGTGCGTGCATGCTACCGGCTCCCCGACCGACGACGCTGTTGGGCCGGGCAGCGCTCTGGCTGGAGCGCTCCCTGGGTGTCGGTCTGCCCGTGTACGGGCGTGGCGGCGGGGCCATCCCAGCGCGGCCCGAGTACAGCGTCGACACGTCGATGTCGGCCCTGGTCCGCTCGCCATGGGTGTGGGCGTGCGTCGAGGCGATCTCGACCGACCTGTCCGGGCTGCCGATCGTGGTCGAGACGGGCACCGGGCTCGACCGGTCGCAGTCGTCCAGCCACTGGCTGATCGACCTGCTCGACCGTCCGTCCCCGTCGGTGGGCGGGCGTCGGTTCCGGCGGCAGCTGCTGACCGACCTGCTGTTGAGCGGCAACGCCTACGTGCGGGTGTGGCGCAGCGGCGGTCGTCCGGTACGACTCGGGCGGATCGTGCCGCAGCTGATCGAGGCATCGGTCGGCGCCGACGGCGAGGTCGTGGGCTGGCGGCTGACGGCGACCGGTCAGGTGCTCGGGCCGGACGACGTGCTGCACATCGCCGGGATCTCGTGGACCGCGACGCAGGCCCTGGCGCTCGGCGAGTCGCCGATCCGTCCGCTGCACCTCGCGCTGCAGGTGGAGCGGGACTCGCGGGTGCAGGCCGGTCGCTCTGCCCGGCGCGGGCGCCTCGAGATGATGCTGACCCCGGCCGCGCCGGAGGTCGTGCTCGGCCCCGAGCAGGTGGACGACATCGTTCAGCACTACGCCGCGAGCGCCGAGCGCGGGGACGGCGTCTACGTCGTCAACAAGCTCATGACCGCCACGCCGCTGTCGCTGTCGGCGCGGGACGGCGAGTTCCTCGGCATCAGCGACCGCAACCGCGCCGAGGTGCTCGCGGTGTTCGGCGTGCCTCCGACCCGCGTCAACGAGCCTGCGGCCAACTACGGCACGGCCAAGCAGCAGATGCGCACCTACTGGGAGGGCCTGCAGGGCCGCGCCGCGCTGCTCGACGACGAGCTGTCGCGGCTGGCGGAGCCTGGGACCAGGGTGCGGCACAGCTTCGCCGGCGTCGAGGCGCTGCAGACGTCGCAGACCGAGCGCCAGGCGCGCGCGGTGGTGTGGCGGGAGTCGCTGGGCATGTCGGCCGAGGACGCGGCCGCGTACGAGGGCTTCTACGACGCCCCGGTCAGCGAGCAGTCGATCGCCGATCGAGCGCCGGTCGCCGCCCCTGCCACGCCGCCGAGCGCGGACAGCAACGGCAACCCGCCGGCCGACCAGCCGCGGGAGGCGGCGGTGGCGGGCGCGCTGCGCCAGATCGCCGGGCTGTACGCCGCGGGCGAGGACCCGGCAGACGTGGAGCGCGCCGCTCGGCTGCTGCTCCGCACGGCGTTGCGGTCGATCGGCAGCCAGCACGCGGACGACGTGGCCGACGAGGCTGCGGCGGTGTGTCGCGAGGCGGCTGCAGCGGTGCTCGACGGGCACCCGGACGAGGTGGCCGCGTTCGGCCGTGACCACGCCGCGCGGATCGTGCGGCTCGCGAGGTGCGCGTGACCATCGACTGGCTGGCCGACGACGAGTCGGACGACTCGAGCGGCGAGTACGCCGGGACCCTCGACAAGGGGCTCTCGTGGCTGGCGTGCGCGACCGGAGAGACGCCCGACGGGTCGACGGAGTTCGTGGCGTCCACCGGCAGCGTCGACCGCATGGGCGACGTGGTCGAGCAGAGCACCTGGAAGCTGCGCAGTTGGCGCGGCAACCCGGTCATCCTCGCCGACCACCGCGCGCCGGTGGTCGGGCGGGGTGCGGCGAAGATCGCTGCGGGTGACGACGGGTCGCGGCTGATGCTGCGGGTGTGGTGGGACGAAGCGGCGGTCAATCCCGTGGGCATGCTGCTCGCCCATCAGCACCGAGCCGGGTTCCGCCGCGCGGTCAGCGTCGGGTTCATCCCCGGCGAGAGCGTCAACCGCACCGACTTGCCCGACGACGACCCGCGCAAGGCGCCCAAGGACACGCCGCGCTGGCGCGCCGGGTACGTCTACCGTCACTGCGAGCTGCTCGAGGTGTCGAGCGTCGCGGTCCCCGCCAACCGCGAGGCGCTGCAACTGTCGCTCGACGCGCAGCGCCACGCCGATCGCGACGCTGCCGTCAAGCAATTCGTGCAGCAGTCCGTTCCCCGGTCCGTCGCAGCCGAGGTGCTCGACGCGGTCCGGTCCGATCCCGAGGTGCGACGCGCCGTGCTCGGGCTCATCTACAGCGAGCGCGCGACCACCCAGCCTCGGCAGCCGGGGCTCGACCATCTCTGGAGCAAGTGATGGATCTCATCGAAGACGTGGCCGCGACTCGGGAGCGGCTGAACCAGACCATCCACACGCTGCGGTCCAAGGTGACCGAGCTGGCCGCGCTGAACGCGACCGAGGGTGAGCGGCTTGCGCTCGTCGAGCGCGGCGCAGCCGACCTTCGCATCGAGCTGAACGAGGTCAAGCGTGCCGAGGCCGAACGGTCGGCGCGGTCGGTCGCGCCTGACGACGTGTCGATCGAGCGGGCGTACTGCCAGCCGGCACGCGACCTTCCGGTGGCCGATCTGCGGTCCGGCGGCAAGCTGGACGTGAACCGCGGGGTCCGTCACGTCGGCACCGGCGGCGGTACGGTGCGGATGTTCGGCGGGCTCGAGGGCCGGACCTGGCAGAACGGTCTGCTCGACGACCCGGCGCCCAAGTCGGATTGGCAGGCGCGCGCGCAGGAGATGGCCAACGAGATCGGCTGGGTCCAGCGGTTCGGGCGTCCCGTGTCGCGCGAGCGGCTGCGGTCGTTCCGCGACCACCTGGCGGCCGGCCCCGCGGCCGTGGCCAAGGTCTTCGCCGACAACAGCGGTGAGGGCGGGGACTGGATCGTCACGATGCCGACCGCGCTGCTCCAGCGCAAGGCCGAGACGATGCGCCAGCTCGAGGCGCTGGTGCCGGTGATGGAGATGTCCGACACCACGATGACGATGCCGGTGCTGTCGCGCGGCGTGCAGCCGTTCCTGCGCTCGACGCCCGCAAGCGGCGACCTGACCGCGGCGCAGCTGCCCAAGTCGGTGCCCGGCACCTCCAGCCAGACCATCAGCGCGGTCTCGCTGACCGTCAACGTCCCGGTGGACCGCGACGCGTCCGAGGACAGCATCGTGGCGGCGATCCCGCTGATGCAGCTGCTCGTCGGCGAGGGACTGCGGGACGGGACCGAGGACGCGATGATCAACGGCGACACCGGCACGCACGGTGACACCGGCATCGCGAACTGGAACCCACGCGGCCGCTGGGGCATCCTCGGCGCGGGCAACGACCATCGCTACGCCTGGAAGGGCTGGCGGCAGCGCGCGTTCGACATCGACGCGACGTACACGCTCGCGGCGCAGGACTTCAGCGCGTCGCAGACCGTGTCGGCGTACATGGGTGCCCGCGCCGGGCTCACCGCGCCGCTCGGCACCTCGATGCAGAGCGACGGCGTCGGTGACCTGGTGTACATCACGTCGCCCGAGCACTACCTCGCCAAGGTGCTCATCGACACGAACCTGCTCACCGTCGACAAGTACGGCGCGGCCGCGACCATCGTGGCGGGCGAGGTCGGGCGCATCGGCGGCAAGCGGCTGCTGCTGTCGGACTTCGTCGATGTCGAGTACAACACGGCCGGCATCTACGATCACAGCACCCGGACGAAGACCGGCATGCTGATCGTGCCGCTCGGCCAGTACCTGATGGGTCGTCGCCGGGGCGTGCGGATCGAGGTCGAGCTCGTGGCGCGCGAGGGCACCGTCTACATCGTCGCGTCCGAGCGCAAGGTCCTGCACCCGCTGGCCTTGTCGAACGTCGACGTGATCTGGCTCTACAACCTCTCCGTCTGACGAGGACACCATGATCACGCTCAACGTGTACTTCCCGGCGACCACCAGCACGACGCTCGAGACCCGCTCCGTTCGGGTGCCAACCGGCACCTGGCGCGTGGTCGAGGCGCACTTCGTGCCGAGCACCACCGCCGCGGCGGGCGACGGCACGAACAACTGCAACGTCACGCTGTCCACGGCGGACGGCGCCGGCGGCTCGCCGACCCTGCAGGCGACGCTGTCTGGCAACGGCAGCGCGTTCACGATCAACGTGCCGCGTGAGTTCCTGACCGCCTCGGGCCTGACGGTCACCGGAGGGCAGGTGTTCATCGTCGCGAAGACCATCACCGGCACGGGCGGGACCATCGACGGCGACGCCGTGATCCTGCTGGAGAAGGTCAACTGATGGGCCGGCGCGCTCGATCCGAGTCGCTCGACGCCGAGATGGTCGCCTCCGACCCGCTCGAGCGCGCCGTCACGCCCGAGCGCCCCGCTCGGGTGCGAGGGAGCTGGGACGCGTGGCCGGTGCTGCGCGACCCGGCGACCCCGGCCGCCATCGCGCGCGGCGAGCTCGACGAGGTGCTCGACGAGCTGCGCGACTACGCTCGGGGGCACGACATCCCCGAGATCGTGCGGGCGGTCGACGCTCGCAAGGGCGCCTGACGTGCTGATCACCGCCGCCGAGTTCCGCGGCTGGTACCCGCTTCTGTCGGGCGCCAGCGAGGACACCGCGGTCGAGACGGTGATCGATGCCGTCGGCACCCACATCGCCCGTGTGTGCGGGTACCCGCGCACCGACGCGGGCACCTGGACGCTCGAGGCGGCGACGTACACCCGCTACTACGACGGCCCGTCGCGACGCAGCGCCCGGTGTCTCGACCTCGGGATCTGGCCCGTGGTGTCGATCACGAGCGCGCACGCGGACCCGGACTGGGACTACGCCAGCGACACGCTCGTGGCGAGCGGTGACCTGACGCTCGACGGCGACCGCGGGCTGCTGTGGATCGACCCCAACCCGACCGGCAGCGCCGCGGCGTGGGTCGAAGCGCCGCGCGGCAACAAGGTGGTCATGTCGGCGGGCTACGGCACGGTGCCCGACGACCTCAAGTGGCTGTGCGCGCAGGCTGTGCGTCACGCATGGGACCGGCGCCGGGTGCAAGGCCAGACGCAGCACCAGATGAGCGGCGACTCGACGACGATCGCCGACAGCAACGACGTGCTCCCGGAAGCGGTGCGCCGCGGGCTGCACGTCTACACGCTGGTGCCGCGATGACCACCATCGCCGCCATCGTGTCCGCCATCAAGACCGCGCTGAACGCGGACCTTGGCACCTACGACTTGTCGGGCGTCGACCAGGTCAAGGAGGGCACCTACGTCGGCCCGCCCGGCTCGCAGGCGTTCATCGCGCTGCTGCCCGCCGAGCAGACGGGCTCCGAGCCGCTCGCGCGCGACGGGTTCTACCGAGAGTCCTACGAGCTCCAGATCCGCGTGTGGGCGCCGTTCACCGACGAGGACCCGGAGGCTCGCGCCATCGCGACCCGGGCGCTCGTCGCCGAGGTGAAGGTCGCGCTGGACACCGCGCGGCACTCGGCGACGACCAACGCGATCGGGCGCTGCGTCTCGTTCTTCTGTCGCGCGGTCGAGCCCGACCCGAGCGGCGGAGCGGCGGCGCCGAGCTGGCTGTACGCCGCGATCACCTACGAGCTCTCCCACAACCGCCTTCAGGGGACCTGACCATGGCCGCGCCGTCCAGCATGCCGAAGACCGCCCTGAAGGGCACCATCTCGTTCGCGGACGGCACGGGCACGCCCGTGACGCTCGCGGTCGCGTTCACGCGCGGCGACACCGCGCTCGGTCCGTTGTCCGAAGATCTCAACGAGCCCGTGATCATCATGGCGCGCGGCGCCATCATTGGGTTCACCCGCGGCGCGCCTCGCCCGCCGCAGCTGGCGTTCTCGATGTACCTCGGCAACGTCGTGGGCTCCTCGACCTCGACGCCGGGCAGCCCGATGGAGTTCATCCTCCGCAAGGGCGCGTACGCCTCGAACGTGTCGACGCTCGGCGCCAACCGCAAGTCGGCCGTCGACGTGGTGATCACGATCGAGGGCACCAACTGGGGCGACAGCGCCGACGAGACCATCACGTGCGAGGACGTGGTGTTCGACGGGCAGTGGGCCGAGGCGATGGACGGCAACACGCTGTCCCTCACCGGCACCGTGCTCGGCAGCGTGATCCTCGACACCGACGCCAACACCGTGACCCTCTCCGCCACCGGGTGACCATGCCGACCGTGACCCCGTACAACCCCGACGGGACCCGCCAGATCAGCGGGCCCGGCAGCCGCCAGCCGTACACGCGCGAGAACGAGACCCGAGCGATCGCCTCCGCCCTCAAGGCATGGTGGACCCGCAAGGGGATCCCCGTGCTGCCGCCCGAGGGAGCGGAGCTCGAGGTGGATGGCGTGCGAGCGCTCCGGTACGAGCGGGTGCCGGTGATCGAGGACGGCGAGGTCGTGGCGACCCGGCTCGAGTGGGTCGACCTGCGGGAGCGCCGGCGGCAGGAGGAGGAGGCGCGGCACCTCGCCGCGGCGAAGGCGGCCTACGCCGCCAAGGTGAGCGCATGAAGACCGTCGTGGTCGGCGGCGAGTCGATGGATCTGCTGGTCCCGCAGTCGCTGTGGATCCGGCACGCGGTCCAGCTGTCGATCGGTGAGACGACGAGCCTGCAGACGCGGGCGCAGGTCGCCGCCGCGGCCCTGTTCCTGTGCTCGCAGCACGGCAAGGCCGGCGCACCGGGCGCCCCGCGGTACGAGCACGACGTCGCGGCCTACGGGGCGGCGGTGCTCGAGTACCTGCTTCAGCGGGGAGTGCCGCAGGGCGACATCTTCGCCGGCGGTGCCGAGGCGCTCGAGCTGATCCTCGCCTCGATCCCCCGGCCGGCGGACGAGGCAGCGGCCGAGGGAAACTCCGCGGCCCCTTCGGGGGCCTGATCCGGGAGCAGATGGCGATCGAGCGTGAGCGAGGCTGGGACCACGACCACCTGGGGACGCTGCCCCCCGCCGCACAGGCGCTGATCCGCGAGGAGTACAGGATGCGAGTCGCGGAGATCGAGGCGCTGCAGAAGCAGATGGGTGGCGAGTGAGCGTCCGGGGCTCCATCTTGACGCTCGGCGAGCGCGCCAAGGCCGCCGCGCACAAGGCTGCGCAGCGCGTGCTACTCCGCGCCACCGAGGCGGTCGTCGAGCAGGAGCGCGGGCGGTGGCCACGCGACAGCGGCGAGTCGGCCAGCGGGCTCGACGTCGAGCTCACCCAGCGCGGCGTGCGGGTGGTCGGTCGAGCGCGGTACACGACCGCGATCGTCAGCCGCGGGCGCCGTCCGTGGCGTGACCTGGTGACGCGTCTGGACATCGCGGTGCGCGCCGAGATCCCGCGAGCAGCGGCTCGTGAGATCGTCGACGCGCTGCGGAGGCGGTGATGGCTGACGTAGTCGCCCGCGCGGTGGTCGAGTACGACGCGGACACCCGGAAGCACGATGAAAAGCTTGCGCAGTCTGCGGCAAAGGCCAGAAAGGGCGGAGAGGCAGCGGCAGGCGCGTTCGCCCGGTTCGAGCAGACCGCCAAGTCCATCCAGTCGAGCCCGCTGATCTCGAACCTGGAGACCATCGGCTCTCTCGGCATCCAGGTCGGGGGCACCGTCTCGCGGCTGTCGTCGCTGTTCACCAGCCTCGTTCGCCCGGTCGCGATCGTTGGTCAGGCGTTCGGGCCGATCCCACTCGCGATCGCCGCTGTCTCCGTCGCGACCATCGGACTCGGCGCGGCCCTTGCCGCCATGCCTCCAGCCCTTGCGGCGATGGGCACCGCCGCCGGGGAGGCCGGCGACCGGCTGGCGAAGTTGGGGGCACTGTCCGCTGAGCAAGCCGCGTTCGTCCGTGAGATGCGTCAAGCGACCGAGGCAGCTGCGATCGCGCAAGACCGGCTCACCGTCTCCCTCGCAGAAGGCGTTGGCATCGTCGGCTCGACGCGCCTCGCCGTCACGGGCGCGCGCGCCGCCCTCGCCGAGATCACGGACGCGTTCTTCGACGCTTCCGCTGCCGTTCAGAGCTTCACGCAGAACACGCCTGGCATCGCGGCGATGATCGGCCCCCTCGTTGGCGTGGCAGGCGCCGCCTACGACCTCCAGACAGCGATGGAGATCGTCAACCCAGCGTGGGCGGCGTTCCGTGACCTAGGCGTCAAGGCCGCCAAGGAGGTCGAAAACCTCGCCGATGCGCAGAAGGCGCTCAAGCGAGCGCAGACCGATTCGACGAAAGCGACCGTCGAAGGCAACCAGGCGATCCGCGACGCCGCGGAAGTCGAGCGCCAGATCGCGCAGCTCAAACGAGACGACCTGGCCTACGACAAGTTCATTGAGGCCGAGCGCAAGCGCCAGGCCGACGAGCGCAAGCGACAGGCCGAGCAGGAGAAGCGCGACGCGCAGGAGTCGTCGGACGCCGAGCGACGGCGGGCGCAGTTGATCCTCCAGAACGAGCAGGCGCTGACGCGCGCCCGCGTGGCCGAGGCGCGGGAGTCGCTCCGGGTGCTCGCGGCCAACCAGCGCTTGGCCGACTCGTACGCGCAGATCGGTCGGGACGCAGCAGATGCCGCAGTGACGGCTGACGCTGCGATCGCGCTGCTCAACAGCCGCATGGAGGACTACCAGGGCTCGATCCAGCAGGTGGCCGACAGCATCCGCTACGCGCTGTCGCAGCAGGTCGTTCAGGACGCGATCTCGCTCGCCGGCACGATCAGTTCGTCGATCGAGTCGGCGGTCAGCGGCGTGTCCGAGCTGCTGCAGCAGGGCGCGGAGAACGCGAAGGTCGCCCTGGACGGCATCGTCGCGGCGAACAAGAAGGCCAACAAGGCGCTGCAGCGCGCCGACAGCGGGACCGAGCGCAACAGGCTCGAGGCGCTGCAGGAGTTCGGGCAGGCGTCCGAGGACGCTGCTCGTCGCAGCTACCAGGCCAGGAAGAACGAGGCGCTCAAGGCGTTCCAGGCCGAGAAAATCGGCAAGATCACCTCGATCGCCATGTCCACCGCCGCCGCGATCATGCAGAGCTACGCGCAGCTCGGTCCCATCGCGGGCACCGCCGCGGGCGTGGCGATGACCGCCGCGGGCGCCATCCAGGCCGCGGTGGTGGCGAAGCAGAAGCCGCCGCCGTTCCACGTCGGTGGCATGGCCCCCGACGAGATGGACATCCGCACCAAGCGCGGCGAGGTCGTGGTCAGCCAGCGGGACTACGGCCGGCTGCTCGACACGCTCGACCGGCTCGACCGTCGCCTCGGCGACAGCCAGGGCATGGAGGCGTCGGTGCTCGTCCAGATCGACGGCCGGGACATCCCCGGCCGGTCCACGGTGCGCACCGGGCGTCGCAACCCGTACGCTCGGAGGATGTGATGGGATCGCGGCGCGCGCCGACCAGCGGCCTGGTGCTGTTCGACGAGCACTTCACCGGGCTCGACTTCCTCGCGGCCAACACCGCCACGGCGACGACCTCGGACTACACCGAGGCGGACCCGCAGCCTGGCAGGGTCACCTACGTCGACGGGCAGTCGTTGGTGCCCGTGATCACCAACGCGCAGGACGACACGACGGTGGGCGTGCGGGTTCAGCGGGCGGGGTTCGCCGGGCGCGCGGGCCTCGCGTACAGCGTCGACAGCGGAACCACTTGGCGCGGGTGGAACGGCGTCAAGCCGATCGGCTGGGAGGGCGTCGGCGGGCTGTACACGACCACCGACGACTGGAGCGTGTACGCGGTCGCGGTGATCCCGAGCACCCAGCTGATGGTGATCGTGTACGCCGAGCACGACACCGGCAGCGTGTACTGTCGGACGCGGGCGCACGACACCGAGGCCTGGAGCTCGGCGGTCGAGGTCACGACGAACAGCGCCAAGGCGCTCGGGCTGGTGGTGACGCCCGACGAAGCGCTCGTGATGATCCGGATCGGAAGCAACCAGCGCGTGTCGACCATGCGCTCGGCGGACTCGGGCGCCACATGGTCCGTGCTCGCCCGGGCGGAGGACGTCGGGCTCGATCTCGGGTTCGATCCGGGGACGGCGACGGCGGCCGGTGCTGCGTTCGACGCGGTACTCGTCGGTGAGACGCAGATCGTGGCGTTCGCCACGCCTACACTCGGCGACACGACCCAGCTGGCGAGCTCCGACCTCGGCATCACCTGGTCGGTTGTCGACTCCGCGGTGGACGAGCCGTCCGCGAGCACTCCGATCCGGTGCGCTCGCGCCTCGGACGGGACCGCTCTCGTCGCGTACTACGACGGGACCGACATGCGCGTTCGCCGGTTCGCACACGCGTTTCAGCGCTTTTCGAGCACGTCGCTGTCCACCGCGATCACCGTCACCGGCTCGACCTCGTACGCGCTGGCGGTCGACGCCGATGACGCCTGGTACCTGTTCACGTACGACGACGACAGCGGGCAGCACCTCGGCAAGCTGCACACGTCGACCGACTACGGCACGACCTGGTCCACCGCGACGGTGTACGACGGTGCGTCGCCAGACGCAGCCAGCGACGCAGACCTGCTCAACACCCGGATCGCCGCCGCTGCGGGCCGCATCTGGCTGTTCCACCAGGCCGAGGGCGGCGTCGCAGCTGCTCCCGGGTCGCTGACCGCGCTGAAGCTCGCGAGCTGGACCAGCAGGGAGTGGGACGACGCCCCAGACGTGACCTGGCTGCCGATCGCCGAGCCCGACGACGTGAGCTGGACCGCGACGGGCGCCGGAACGCCGACGATGACGCTGGCGCACCTGCGGGTCGTTACCAGCGCAAACACCAGGTACTACCAGTACGACGGCGCCGGGCACTCGTTCACGCCCGCGCTGCACGTGATCATGGCCTGCACCGTCGGTGCGTCGAGCTCCGCCGCCGCGGGCGCGCAGGTGACCGCCACCTCGGCCGGCGCGACCTACGCGATGCGGGCGCTGCTGTGGGACGACACGCTGCAGATCCGCGACAACATCGCGGGCACCAGCATCGTCGAGGTGGCCGTGACCGGCGCCAACGATCTCGAGGTGCTGATGTGGTTCACCGCGGCCGGATCTGGTTCCGCGGCCTACAAGCTGCCCAACGACGTGGACTGGACGCCGATCCCCGAGGTGGCAGCACACTCGTTCTCGAACGGCGGCGCGCTCGAGGCGAACTGCTGGGTGCGGATCGGCGTCCTGTCGAGCTCGACGGTCACCGCCTGGTACCGCTTCGCAGCGTTCTACGAAGACTTCGGCGGCGTCAGGAGCGGCACCGCGCAGATCGGCAAGCGGCTGTCCAGCTACCCGTACCCGCTGCCTGGCGTGCTCGACGCGGACGACCGGATGGCCCACCTGTCGGTGCGCGGCGGGCTCGGGCTGACGGACGAGTCGTACCAGGTGGCACCGGACCACACGTACGCGCTCGCGCACGCGTTCGTCGGGTTGCACCCTGATCCGGTCTCGCGTGAGTGGCGGTCGGTCAACGACGACGACGAGGTGATCGTCGCGTTCGACCTGGTCGGCGCCACGCACATCGGCAACGCGCTCGCGGTGTACTTCGAGAACGTCAACTTCCGCACGGCGTACCTCGAGTACCACGACGGAAGCGCCTGGCAGACGCTTGGGACGTACGACGGCGCGACCGGGTTCGCCGGGCTGTCGTGCTACCGCGACGGCGCCTCGATCTACCCCGATCCGACGGGCACGCTCACCTCCAGCCGCATGCTGCAGGAGATGGAGCTGGCGCGCGGGATCGCCGGGTTCGCGATCGTAAACGACGGCCTCGGCGGGGCCGATGTTGCTCGCAAGATCTGCAGCCACACCAGCGGCTGGTGGACCGACGCGACCACCGCCCGTCCCGTGGTCAACCTCGACGGCATCACCGGGTCGGAGCCGAGCAGCGGCGAGGTGACGCTCGTGGCTCCCGCCGGACTGCTCGTGGCGTACCTCACCACGTTCACTCCGCGTCGTCGATGGCGGGTCCGGATCCCCGCGCAGATCACCCCTGACGGGTACTTCCGGGTCGGCGTCGGCTTCTCGATCGGCCGCGTGAAGCCGTTCGGGCTCGGGTTCGGTTGGGGCAACGCGGCCACGCGCGCTCCGCAGTTCGACGCGTTCCGCTCGAGCGCCGGCGTCGAGACCCGCAGCAGCCGCGGAGAAGACATCCGGACCTGGACGCTCGACTGGAGCGCGGGCGTGCCGATGGAGGTCCCGCGTCAGGACTACGACGCAGACTACATCGGCGTGTCTGGCGGGCTCGCGCTGGAGCCGGTCTACACGACCCCGTGGCAGCTCGCCGGCGCGTTCGACCGCACCGAGGGCCAGACGGTGCCCGTGGTGGCAGTCGCCCGGCTGCCGACGAGCACCTCGACGATCACCGACAGGACGCTGATCCTGTACGGGCTGCTCACCAACACGCTCGGCACGTCGGTCGCGTCCGGCACCGAGGGCACTAACGAGGTCGTGCGGATCGAAACGCTCCGCATCGACGGCTACCCAGGGAGCTGACATGCCTGCATGGCTCGGCATCTGCGGGTTCGAGGGCCAGGCCACCGCGTACGACCGCATCACCGTCTCGGCGGGCACCGCTCTGTACGACGCGGTCTCCATCCCCGCCGGCGGCTCGCTGTACAGTTGCGGCGGCAACGGCCTGTCGCTGCGGATCCCATGGTACCGCGACGACACCGGCGGGCGGTGGGAGCCGACGGCGTGCCACGTCTGGATGCACGCCGGGTACATCACGAACGTGAACACGACGAACAACGACGGCCTGCGCATCGGGCTCGGCAGCAACGGGTCGGAGTACATCACCATCTCGGCGGAGGACACGACCAACAAGCTCACGATCCGCATCGCCGGGACGCTGCGTGCCACGGCAGCGTCCGGTGCGTTCTCGGCGGGCACCTGGGAGCGGCTGCACCTGTACATCGAGGGGCAGGCGACCGGGGACGTGGTCAGCGTCTACATGGACGGCAACCTGTCCACGCCGGTCGTCACCTACACGCTCATCGGCGCCGACGAGACCGCGCTCGCGGCGGTTGGGTCTGGGAAGCCGAACGAGTTCTACATGGTCGCCAAGTCCGGCGACTCGACCGGGCGATGGGACAACCTGTTCGCGCTCGACGCCGACGACGCCGACGTGCCCAACATCAACGAGTTGCTCGAGCCGAGCATCGCTCCGCGGCGCCCGACCGGCGACGGCGCAGAGCAGGACTGGTCGGGCTCGTATGCCGACATCGACGACGTGCCGGCCAGCGACGCCGACAAGTGCACCAGCACCGCCGTCGGCGACGAGTCGACGTTCACCCACGCCGCGATCGCCGAGGACAACGTCTACGCCGTCAAGCAGATCCTGCGCGTCACCCGCTCGGGCACCGACGCCGGCTCCAACATCGCCCTGCGCTCGCGCTCGGCCACCGACGTGGCGAGCCAGACCGTCCCCGCCCCAGGCGACGGGTACGTGCAGTGGATCTGGAAGGCCGACCCCGACGACAACCCCTGGTCCCCGGTCACCTTCGACGCGGCGCGCTTCGGCTTCCAGTCGGTGACCTGATGCCGACGGACGTGACCGCGCAGCGGCTCGAGGTGGTGACCGGCGGCGAGGTCGCGACCGGCGTGGCAGCCCAGCTGCTCGAGGTCGTCATCGCGGCGGACGTGCCGGCCACCCGGGTGACCGGGATGCTGCTCGAGGTCGTCGTGGTGCCGGACCCGCCGAGCGGTGCGGGCGGTGCTGGCGGGGACTGCCCGGCCGTGCGCGGCGTTCGGCTCTGGTGGGCGCTCGACGTGGACCTCGGCGGCGTGACGTACCACCTGGCCACGCGCGCCGGGACTGCGGGCGGCGTCGTGTACCGATCCGGCCTCGGGCAGCTCGGGCTGTCGCGGCTGTCGGACCCGGCAGCGCCGATTGCTCTGTCCGTCGCGACCGCCGACCCGTGGGCGGAGGAGATCCGGACCGCACGGTGGCTCGTCGACGGCGGCGCGGCGCAGCTGTACCTCGTGATCGAGGGCGACGGGACCACGCGCCGGGTGCTGTGGGCGGACGGTCGCGTCGACGCGGTGCGCTGGGGCGAGTTCGCCGATCCGCTCCAGATGTCGCTCGTGCCCACCGTGGGCGTCGGGCAGCTGCCGCCGGAGCAGTGGGTGGTGGACAGCACGACCCGCCCGGCGCAGATCGCCGACGATGCGGCTCTCGATCTGCTGACCAACGCGACCGCGTACGAGGCGTACGACGAGAGCATCGGCGTCGCGTACAACCTGGTGATCGGGTACCCGGGGCACGTCGAGGGCGGCGACCCGTACCCGTGCGTGCCGGTGCCGGTGGTGCAGTGGGCGACCTACCTCGTCGACACCAACGACCCGGAGGACGGGCCCGGCGACCCACCGTCGCACCCGGAGACGGTCGCCGAGGTCTACGTTCACGTGATCGCCGGCAGCGACATCGGCGCGACCGCGGTGCACGCGATCGACATGGGGATCTACAAGCGCGCCTCGGTGCCCGCCCCCGGCGGCGGCGAGGACGTGCAGATCGAGATCCCGCAGCTCACCGCGGCAGCCACCGGCACGCTCGAGCGCGGGCGGGACCTGGTCGGGACCTGGTGCACGTGGCTGTACCAGATGCACAACCACCAGACGCAGGGCGGGACGCCCGAGATGTGGGTCGGGTTCAGCGTCGCGAACGGCGGCGGCGTGCAGTACCTCGGCCGCACCCTGCGGGGGGCGTCGGACATCTTCCGCTGGCTCATCGAGCAGCACACCAGCCTGCGGCTCGACCTCGGGCGACACGCGGCGCACGCGGCGAGGCTCAACGCCTACCTGTTCGACGTGTTCGTGAACGAGCCTATCGGCGCGCTCGAGTGGTTCACGTCGCAGGTGCTCGAGTACCTGCCGGCTGCGATCGTGCGCGGCCCGGACGGCGTGTACCTCGCCCACCTCCCGCTGCGGGCGAGCCGGGTGGACTCGATGGCCTCGCTGACGGTCGGACGCAACGCGGAGTTCGTCGGGCTCGCGACGACCGGCACCGCGGGCGTCGTCAACCATCTCACGTACACGTGGGGCCCGTCGCGGGAAGGCACCTGGGTGTACACCGGGTACCTCACCCGCGAGCACCGCCTCGCGCAGCAGCTGTCGCCCGGGGTGTACTACGGCGACGCGCGCATGCTGCCGCACCTGCTGTGCCGCCTGTCGCACGGCGTGTACCGCCACCGACCCGGGCGGCTCGAGATCGGGTCGGTCTGGGACAGCAGCACGGCGCATCGGGTCGCCGAGGACTACGTGCTGCGCAACGCGTTCCCGACGCGCCTGCTCACGTACACGCTCCGCCCCGAGCACTACTGGATGGAGCCCGGCATGGTCGTGACGCTCACCCACGAGCGCCTCAAGATCGCCGAGCAGCTGTGCACCGTGGTCGACGTGATCGTCCGGACCACCGGTCCCGAGGTCGTGCTCCGCCCGATCCGGAGCGCCACGAGCTACCTCTGACGCAGGCTCCAGACGCTCCCGATCGCGGTGAACTGCCCGTCTACGTCCCAGCCGCCCTCGACGGGACGGAACAGGAGCGGCTGCGGCTGGCGGGTGAACAGCCCGGTGTACAGCGCCGAGCCGGTCCAGTCGTCGAGGCCGACCGCGATGTCGGTGACCTCGACGGTCCCCGGGATGTCGGTCTGCACGTCGCAGGAGCACCCGATGTTCGTCTGCCTGCAGTTCGCCGTCCAACCCCGGTCGATCCAGCCGCGGATCTGCAGGTCCCACTCACCGACGAGCAGGCAGTCGGTGGTGAGCTCCACCGGCTCGGTCGTGCCCGTGTCCACCGGCGGGGTCCCGGTGTCCGTCTCGATGACCGGTGTGGTGCTCGTGTCCACCGACGTGGTCACCACCGACTGCTCCGGTTCGCACGCGATCATCGTCAACACCAACATCGGACCTCCCGACTCTCCGTAACCGCGGCGCCCCATCCTGCACCGTCTCGCCTCACGGGACAGCGACCGACCCGCCCCCAGCGGTACACGTGGACCACGGAGGCGCCGTGGCGACCACCAAGGACTGGACCGGCGTGTCGAGTGTCCCGTGCGCCACCCGGTACTTCGCCGGCGGTGACGCCAGCAACTGGTGCCTGCACACGCCGCCGACCTGGTGCCGCGTGGTGACGATCTACAACCGCGGCACCGGCTCGCTGTACGTGTCTCTGGGCCCGGCGCTGACCAGCACCGCTGCCACCACGGACGATGCGGTGGTGATCGCCGCGAGCAGCGCCAGGAGCTTCCTCGTCGCCCCGCAGGGCGAGGCTCCGACCCCGCCGCAGTTCTCGACCTGGGGCGCCGACGGTGCCGCGCACGTGATGGACGTCACGTTCGAGCGCACCGTTTGAGGGCGCGGTTCCCCATCGGCGGCTCCTCGGCCGGCGCGGTCACCTGGGTGCAGCTGACCCAGGCGCACCTCGACGCTGGGACCGAGTACGTCGGGTCCACCGCCGACACGCTCCAAGGCGCCGCAGTCAGCGGAGGCCGCTGCACGGTGACCGCGAACGCCATCGCTGGCACGACCGACGGAGTCCGGGAGGCGACCGGCATCGGGATCACGCTCCCGACGATCCTGCCCGCGTTCAGCGCGACCCAGCACGACGTGGGCGTCTACCTGCGGTCGATCCAGGGGTCCACCATCACGATGGCGATGGCCGTGGCGCTGTGCACCGTGCCTGGCTCGTCAGCCAACGGCGTTGGCGTGCTCGTGACGAGCGCCAACCGAGCGCACCCGACCACCGTGGCCGCGACGGTCGCCGCCAGCACGTTCACCGGTGACGCCTTCTGCCGGTTCGGCGTGAGCGGCTCCGATGCCTCCGCGACGGTGTCGGCGGTGGTCGAGCGCGTGGTGTCCGGCGCTCCTGCGCTGCAGGCGTCCACCTCGGCGACCGTGGACACGACGGTGCTGTCCTCCGTCTACCTGGTGATCCAGGCCTGCAGCTACTCCGGCGCGCAGCTCTCCGGCGCCACCTGCAGCGCCGAGATCTACTTCGCCGCTCTCCCAAAAGTCCGCTTCCCGTGAGGTCCTGATGCCGACCGTCAAGCCCGATCCGCTCGTCCGCCTCGTCGAGCTCCAGTACGACGACGAGAACGGCTTCGCCGTTCCCGTCCGCAGCTACATCCGCAACCACGCCGCGGGGACGTTCACGTTCGGTGGGCAGACGCTCCCGGTCGCCGAGCGCGAGAACCTCGCCGAGGCGATCGACGGCATCTTCGCCGCGGACTTCGTCAGCGGCGTCGACCCCAACGGGTACCTCATCAACGGCGGCGCGTTCGCGGTGGCGCCGGTGCTCAACGCGGCCGGCGACACGCTGCAGAGCATCCAGGTCGGCGCGCAGGTCTACACCCTGGGCGCGGCCTCGTCGCTCGTGGCCGCTCTGAACGCCGACTTGGCGCTGTGATGCCCGAGCCCACCACCACCCTCACCGCGATCATCGGCGCCGTCGCGTCGCTGGTGTCGGCGGTGGGCTCGGTGGCGGTGGACCGCCGGCAGCGTCGCCGGCATGACGCGGAGACGCGTCGCGAGGATGACCGCCTGGCGCTGGACGCTCGGGACGGGCTGCTCGACCGACTGGAGCGCGAGATCGCTCGGCTGGACAGCGCCCTCGACGACAGCCGCCAGGACAACGCGGAGTGCGCCCGACTGCATCGCGAGTGCCTCGCCGAAGCGGGGCGGATGCAGGCGCGGATCGCGCACCTGGAGGAGCGCCTCGATGCCGTCGAGCAGCGCTCTGGCGACTCGACACCGGTTCCCACGGAGAGAGCATGAACCTCAAGCAGTCCCTGCAGGTCGGCGCGGCGCTCGCCAAGCTCGGCCCGCTCATCCTGTCCGTCGTCATGGACGTGGTCTCCGCCATCCCGGACGGCATCACCGCCGACGAGGCGGAGTCGATCGCGGTGAACGCGTTCGGCGGCGAGGACTTCAAGATCGCCGTCAAGGGCGTCGACATCATCGACGACGAGACGCAGGCGGCGTTGCTGAAGGCCGTCGCCCGCATCGCGCGCAACCTCGTCTCGGCGGTCGCATGAGCGCCGCGAACTGGACGCTGGACCGCGACACCAAGGCGGTGCGCGTGCGGGAGACTGGCGCGGTGATCCGTCGAGCCGGCACCGACCGTCGCGACTTCATTGGTGAGATCGACCGCTGGGCGCCGCAGGACAGCGGCTCGTTCCGTGCGGAGCTGTTCCGCCTCGCCGATGGCCGGCTGGTACTCCGCTCGTACGACGGCGACTCGGTGCTCGTCGAGCCGGCCGACGCGTGACCCCCCCCCTCCGCGTCCTCGCGTACGACACCACCGAGCGTCGGTGGCCGTACCTGTCGACCTGGTGGGGCCTGGGGTCGCTGATCAGCGGCTCCGACATCGTGATCGCCGCCGACCGCTGGTCGGTGGTCTACGACCGGCTGCGGGCGCTGCGCCTGTCCGGTCAGCGGATCTCGCAGCTCTCGGTGTGGGGGCACGGCACCGCCGGCAAGCCGCTGATCCACGGGTCACCGGTCAACCTGCAGTCGCTCTCGGCGGCGCTGCCGCAGCCCGTCGAGGGCTCGGCGATCTGGTGGCGCTCGTGCGAGGTGCACCGAACCGAAGTCGGGCGCAGGTTCGCCGCCGAGGTGTGCCTGTTGACCGGCTACGCGTCGGTCGGGCACTGCGTCGTCGTGTCCGCCCCCAACCCGCTGTGGCAGGGCGCCATCTGTGGGCTCCGCCCCGGCGAGACCCCGTGGTGGGCGTCCGACGGCGCAGGGCTCCCCGGCTGCTCGACGCTGCGGATGACCGTCCCGGCGTACGCGTACACGGGCGAGCGGTGACGTGGGCGCACCCGTCTGGCACGACGGGAGGTCCGAGCTCGCGACCGAGCTCGAGCCCACGACGGACCCGGCTCATCTCCGCCAGCAGCTCCGACGGGTGGCCGCGCTGGTGGACGCACTCGTCGCTCGCCAGACCGGTCCCGCTGTGGCGACGGCAGACGAGCTCTGGGCGGTCCGGCAGCTGCTCGCCGCGGAGCGACAGCGCGGGCGGACGCGTGACCTGGCGGCGCTGGTCCTGGGCGCTGCGCTCGTGGGGTGGACCGCTGTGGTGACCGCGATCCTGGTGGCCGTGCTGGTGGCTCGGTGAGGGCCTGGGTCTGGAGGTGGGCGACCGCCCACGCGAGCAGGAGCCGTAGATGAACCTCGACAACCTGACCTGGCTGTTGCTCGGCGTGAGCGCGGTGATCGGCGTGTTCGTCGCCGTCGTCGTCTGGTTCGTCGTCGACACGATCACGAGGATCCGATGATGCTGTTGGACCGCCTGTCCCCCAACTTCAAGCTCGACGAGCTGCTCGTCACCTCGACGTTCCTGCCCAACGTGCCCGGCGCGCTGGAGGTCGCCCACCTGACGCTCCTGTGTCACGAGGTCCTCGAGCCCTGGCGTGCGCTGGTCGGTCCGCTGCGGGTGACCTCGGGCTACCGCAGCCTCGCCGTCAACCGAGCGATCGGCGGTGCCGCCAACTCGGACCACATGGACGGCAAGGCGGCCGACGTGCAGCCGCTGTCGACGGCGCTCCCCGCCGCGTGGGCAGAGCTGCTCCGGGTGATCGGTGAGCTGCCGGTCGACCAGGCGATCGTGTACCAGCGCCAGCGGGGGCAGGGCTGGGTCCACGTCTCGTGGGGACGGATCCCGCGACGACAGGTGCTCGTACAGCCGGCAGGCCAGCTCGGGCGGTACGTGCCGTGGTCCTCGTGGGCGGGCCCGCTGGTGACGCCATGAGCCTCGCCGACGGGCAGACCTGGAGGTCGCCATGACCCGCCTCCTCGCCCTCATGTCCGCCGGCTGCGTCGCGCCTCCTGCCGTGCGTCCCGAGGACTTCGGCGCGGTGGGCGACGGGTACCACGACGACACCCCGGCGCTCACGGCGCTGATCGAGCAGGCCCCGCTGACCGGGCAGCCGCTCGACCTGTCCGGGCACTGGTACGTCAGCGACACGGTGATCATCACCGCGCCCGACCGCGCCCGGATCCGCGCCGGCACGTTCGAGGTGCTGCCGGGCGCCCAGCTCGACGCGGTGGTCGTGCTCGATCTGGGGCGCGACGTCGTCATCGAGGGCACGCTCGCGGTGATCGGCTCCGCGGCTGGCGGCTCATGGCTGTCGAACCGACTGGCCGACGACGGCGTGCACATCCTCGACGCCAACGGGGCGCAGATCGAGCGGATCACCGTCGACTACGTCCGCCGGTACGCGGTGCGCACGGGCGGCGGGAACACGATCGGCGCCACGATCGGCAGCGTGCTCGCCACGTACGCGGGCACCAGCGGCCTCGCGGCGGACCCGCCGTACACCCGCCGCTCGAGCACCGCGGCGAGCATCGCGCGGATCGGCTCGAGCAGCTCGTTTGCGCAGCGCGCGACCGTGCACCTGGTGTCGCCGCTCGACGTCGAGCCGGGCGACTACCTGTCGATCGGCGGTGCGCCCGCGAGCGGCGGCGACCTCGTCGAGGTGGTGTCGGTGTCCGAGTCGTCGGTGACGGTGTACCCCTGGCCGCTGACCGCGGTGGGGTCGGGCACCTGGCCGGTCGAGGTCGTGGCAGGCGGCGGTGTCCGGCTGCACGGCGGGAACACGGCAGCGATGCGCATCGGGTCGGTGAAGCTGCAGCACGGCGGCCACGCGCTGCACGTCACCTCCGGCTACGGCGGGCAGGTGGGCGCGCTGCTCGGCGAGGTGGTCGGCTCGACGCTCACGGTTGGCGCCCGGGCGCAGACGGTGCAGGCGCTCTCGGTGCTCGGCCCGCTGCACTCGGAGATCGACCTGGTCGACGTGCTCGTCGGCGGCACCGGCGTGTACAGCTCGGTGGTCGTGTCGCCGACGCAGCCGCTCACGCCCCCGCGGGCGTACCACGTGACGCCGACGGTCGTGTCGGCCGCGGGCGTGGCGAGCCGGGCTGCGTACGCGTGGCCGATCACCTCGGTTCCATGACGATGGGGGGGCAGGAGATGCAGTGGGAGCCAGGATCGACAACATGCGGCCGGAGACCCGGCAGCAGCTCGCCGACGACCTCGTAGCGCTCGGTGAGCGAGCGCTGACCTGCGCTCGGCCGCGTCGAGCGCCCGGTTCAGGCGGCGCATGCGGCTCACTGCAGCCCCCCAGCCGCCTGCACCGCGGCGAGCACATCGTCGAGCCGGGCCCGGACGAGGTGCAGCACGTCGCCGAGCCAGACCCGAGTGGTCGGCCCGAGCGACTCGTCGTCGGGGACCTCCTCCAGGCACGTGACGGCGCACGCGTGGAACACGATGCGGCGCCCGATGTAGACGCAGGCGCCGAGCACCACCACGTTGTCGGGAGTGTAGGTCATGTCGGGATCTCCAAGTAGTTCGAGTGCTTCGGCGACAGGGCATCCGGTCTCGTGCACCACCGGGTCGGTCGAGGGGCCCCAGGTCCCGCACACGCAGCCCCAGGTGTCGCCGTTGGTCGGGCTCGTGCCGTAGTCGCCGGCCTCGGTCGCAGCGCGGTGGAGCAGGGCGACGAGACGGTCTCGGATGGGGTCGGTCACGTCCCCTCCTTCTTGCGCCGCTTCCGGGCGCCCTCGGCCCGTCCGTCCGGCGCTACCGCGTCGCCGAGCGCGAGCTCGCGCAGCCAGGCGGACACCCGCCCCGAACCGCCGGCTCGTCGTTCGAGCTCGTCCCGCTCGTCCGGGGTTACCCGGAGGCGGATGGTGACGGTGCGGCTCACCCGGTCACGCGACCAGCAGCGACCAGCTGCGCCACGGCCCAATCGCGGGTGTCGCCCGAGTAGGTCCGGGCGACCTCCTCCAGACGGTCGAGGCGCTCGCCGAGCGCAGCGTCGATCTCCTCCGGCGTGAGGATCTCTCGGTCGCGGGCCGAGACGCCGGCGCCCTTCCGGATGTGGTAGAGCGCGTTACCGCGCTCGCGGGCGGCCTCCTCCGCTTCGAACGCGGCCCACTCCGCTTCGTCCCGGATGGGCCCGAGGCGCGTGGCCTCGGCGAGGATGTAGTCGACCGTCGACCACAGATCCTCGGTGGACGACGCAAGAGCGCGGAAGGTGCCGCGCCCCCACGTCGTGCCGTAGCGCCCGGGCGGCAGTCCGAGGGCGCGCCGGGCGCCGATCTCCGCGATGTCCTCGCGGAGGAGCAGCGATCCATCCTTGGCCACGTACTGCAACGGCCGCGGCACCGCGCCGTCGTACTGCCGCACGCGCTCGATCGCCAGGTCCATCAGGGTCTGGTCCATCTCGTCCTCCACGCCCACCGGCCTGCATGGCCGGGCCACCGACTCGACGGTGGTGGGCCCGAGGGCCCCGCACGACTGGAGGGTCAGTCCCGGAACGAGCCCCACGCGCGGGGGCCACGCGCGTACGCCTCGTCTGCCGCCTCCTTCGCCTTCTCGGCGTTGAAGGCCTTGCGGAAGGGCGACACGGGCTCGGCTTCCAGCGGCCCCAGCTCCGCGATGCGGGCTAGCATCGCGGCCTTGATGGCGTCGCGCTCCTCCGGGGGCAGCCGGCGGTGGACCCAGTCCGCGTAATAGTCCACCTTTGCGGCCACGTCGCTGTACTCTTCCGGCTCCCGGTGCTGGCCCCACCGGATCATGTCGGCCGCGTACGTGTCATTCTCGTCCATCTCATCCTCCGTGGCCCGTCCGTGGGCCCAGGCCCCCATCCCAGCAGGGGGCTACGCCGCGTGTGCGGTGCCGGCGCCGACCGGGCGCCGTTCGGGTGCTACTCGTCGACGTCCTCAACGTCGACCCAACCCTCGGGCACCGGGCCGTCGGTGTCGACGACCGACGTCTGGAACCACAGCCCGTCCACGCGGGCTGGGTCGGCGTTGATCGCCTCGCGCGCCTCGATCGCGAGGTCGCGGTCGCGGGTGCCGATGTACCGGGTGCCCCCACCGAGCTGCTGGATGCTGGTGATGATGAACATCGTGCCTCCGAGCCCCATCCCCTGGGGCGTGCGCCATCCCTGCAGGCGCGGGCCGAGCCGTGGCTCGGTGCCGGGCGGTACCGCCGCCCGTTCGGTCAGGCCGTCAGGCCGTCCAGCGGTAGTGGCCCTCGCCGTCGCCGTCGACGTAGTCCCAGGCCGCCAACGTCGTCGGGCACGCGACGACCGCGTGGCACTGCATGATGCCGTCCACCTCGTCGTCCGCCGCGCCGGACTCCTCGTGGCGCGCGCCGTGCTCGTCCACGGTGACCACGCGCCAGGCCCACCCGATGTTCGAGGCGTCCTGCTGGTCCACGTACACGAGGCAGGTGATGTCGGTCATGGTCTCGTCCTCCGGTTTCGCTCGGCCGTGCATCGGCGAGCTCGTCAGCGGGGCTCTGCCCCGGACCGGTGCCCC
>CAYLHV010000019.1:0-35227 GCA_964383745.1 uncultured Rickettsiales bacterium
TTTATAAATTTTACACTCTCCTCCTCACTTTTGACATTTGCGGCTAACTTCATTGTTTCGTTTTCGTCTTCACTTTTCCAAAGTTGGCTTAATACTTGTGCATAAAAACCTGGATAATCCGGTTTTTTTTCTGATTCTTTTGTTTCATAAAGCTTACTCAATCTTGAGTCCAGAGGGATTTCTCCTTCAATTGAGCTAAGATTAGACGATTTTCCTTTAATGTCATGCCTTTTCCTTCATGTGTGCCAAGATCTATTTTGTCGCCAGCACTTTTGTTGATTGGTCTATAAAATAAAACGTAATTATTTGATTTTATTGATTCAAGTAATTTTTCTAGGTCTCTTCCTGCCAAACCAAATGGATTTCCTTTTAAAGCATCTTTATCATCCGGCAACTTTGTGAATGCAATTTCATGTGCGCTTTCCATTTCATCGTTATCATCATCAGTTTCAAGATTTATTTTTTTGTCTTTTGCCATCTATTTCTATCTCCATAAATAAATATACACTCCCATGGTGATAATATAAGCTCTTTATGGTAAATATTCAAGGTCTTGATTCACAATATTTATAAATTTTTTATAAATATTGTGAATCAATGATTTGTCTGGTTTGGGTAGCCTTTGGAAGCCTGCAAAATGGCAACATGTTTTTAACTATGGTGTTTTTTATTGCTTCTAAATAGTATAGTCACGAGATTTTCGCCCACAAAGCGGCGATGCGTATTACTCCAGCATCCGTAATCAGGAGGCAAATCTCTCCATGGAGCCCAGGTTCTTAAAATCCAGAAAACCGCATTAATAAATTGTCTGTTATCCCTAGCCTGACCTCCCCAAGACCCACTTCTACAGGCAAATGAGGCTCTAAATCTGCCATATTGCATCCGATATATCATGCCTACGATGCGCTTCTGTCATTATCAATACCATTAAAATAGTTAATTCACTATCTATCTTATATCACATATTTAATCGGAAAATCAAAATATTGATCGGGGAATGGTTCATTTTTTAGCGCAAAATGCCACCATTCTTTTTCATAATTCACGAATCCAGCCTGTTCCATGATTTCCAGAAGAATTTTCCTGTTTTTTTGTGCAATTACAGAAATTTCTTCAGAGTGGCTATGCGACTTTTCATCGAAAAGATCAAAACATGTTCCCATATCAACTTCCCGGCCGCTAGTTTTATCAATCAAAGTTAAATCAACAGCCGCACCTCTCGAATGAGAAGAAAGCATGATAATATATTCCTGTTTTAAAATCTCTTCCTTGGAAATGTTAGGATAGAAAATTTGTTTCATAGAATTTTCTTCACCAAGCGCCCAATTAAAAAAATATTGCCCAGCTCTCAAGGGCCGATAAGCCTCAAAAATCTTAAATCTAAAATTTTTCTTTGCTGCAATTTGTGAAGCAATTTCGAGTTTTTTTCCAAGCATTTCCGACAAAATGCACAAATTTGCTTCATAACCCGGCACAATATTCCCCGTGAAATTCTCAGCGCTCGCATAAAGAATGCAAGCATCAGCATCAATATCAAAATTTTCTAAATAATCAAATCCATTTCTTAAAGACATATCATTTTTCTCTCATCACTCAAAATTTTTTGCATAATTTGACCCACAGCTTGCTGGAAATCATGTTCAATTCTATGAAAAACAGCATTTTTTATTTTCAGATTTTGAGAGATTCTCTCATGAAACGAGAAAATTTCAACATCTTTTTGATCAATTTCCATAAAATCACAAAATCTTTCTGCAATAACATGGTGAGAAAAACTTTCATATATATAAGAAAAAGCAAGATGAATGCGCGAATGAGCAAATCTGAATAGGCCAGTTTGACCCACTAAGAGTCTCTTACATTCGCTAAAATGCAGAGGGTTAGTGACGCCAACAATCACAATTTCCAAAGAAGGCTGGTTATTCAAAATTTGTCTAATAATTCTAAAATTCTGCAGAGTTTTTTCATTAAACTCAACCATACTACAGAAAATTTCCAAGAACATTTCCGGTGGAACATGACATTCTGGAAAATATTTCAAAAACTTTTCTTGGAATTGCTCAAAACTAGCTTTACCAGTTTGAAACAGATTCAACATATCGTAAGAATATTTATATGCCATCACAAATCTCGCTGAAATCTCATCTCTCCTCAGATTGCTATGTTGCAACATAAAATTCATGAAATTACGATAAAAAGGTTCATAAGTTGAATGTAAAATCTGTCCAAGAGAAATAAACGCAAATTTGCGCGTGGTTTTAAGTTTAAATAACCAATACATTTCACACCCTTAGTTTTTCCAAAATAAAATTTTCAGCACATATATTATTATACACCAAAATAAAGATATTTAACATTGAAAAAAATCAATGAATCATCTATAATCATGCCAGGCACCAACAATAATGAGGCATTTTTCATGAAGCTCTTTTTGATAATTTCCTTTTCCATTTTAATTTTGTTCCATTTTTTCAAACCAGTTGCTTCGAAAAAAGCTCAAATCTCTCCAAATTTCCGTGAAGGCAAGTTTCATAATCAAAACAAAAATGAAAATGTAATGAACTTTTGGGACATATTAAAATTCCTTGCCTCAAAAAGAGAAAAATGGCCTGAATGGATTGATAACACACATATTCCAGAATTAAAAAATGAGAAAGACGAAGAAAATATTGTCCTCACTTTCATTAATCACGCCAGTTTTTTAATAGAGATTGAAAATTTCAAAATCATAACTGACCCAATTTTCTCAGAAAGAGCCAGCCCATTTTCTTGGCTTGGCCCAAAAAGAAAACGTGCGCCCGGCCTTTCGCTAGAGCAATTGCCCAAAATTGACCTAGTCCTAATCAGCCATAATCACTATGACCATTTAGATTTGCCATCTTTAAGAAAAATTGAAGAAAAATTCTCTCCAAAAATCATTGTTCCAATTGGTGACGCTGACTGGCTCAGGAAAAAAGGCTTCAAAAATGTGACAGAACTTGACTGGCACGAATCAGAATCCATAGAAAATCTAGAAATCCATTTCGTCCCTGCGCAGCATAGCACTAATCGCAAAATGTTTGACGTAGACCAAAGTTTCTGGGGAGGCTATGTCATCAAACATCCAAAAGCGCAAATTTTTCATGCCGGTGACACGGGCTATGCTGGCCATTTTAAAGAAATTGGCAATAAATTCGACATAGACATTGCACTCCTCCCAATTGGCGACTATAAACCAAAAGATTTTTTATATCTACATATGGGCCCAAAAGAAGCAGTGCAAGCCCATCTTGATTTGCGCTCAAAAATTTCATTCCCAATGCACTACGAAACTTTCCAACTAAGTGCATTAGCAAATCTTGAAGCAGAAAATGAGTTAAAAGAACATCTCAAGCAGAATCCCCAAAATTTCAAAATTTTGCAAGTTGGTCAAAGTTTCAGACAGAATTTGCATCAACGAAAATAAAGCTCAATTGGGTTGCCAATGTCAAAACTGACATATTTAGCATTGCTGACCATGTTTGAAAGTTTTTTCTTAATGTTAGCTTTGTCACCTGGCTGTAGAATTTTATCTTCAAAATTTTTCATATCAGCCACAATAACATGAAAATTTTCATCCAGAACAGCAATTTTCAAAATCGGCATTTTTCTTTCTTCTGCTGAATCATTCACAATGTCAAGATCCAAGTAGAAAACATTCTGTCCTTCTTCAATGACTTTATTCAAAGAAGCAGAGCTCAAGACAAAATCAGCAGAATCACGAACGCCAATTGCTGAATAAACCTGATTAAAAACTTTAATTTTTCTCAAAGGTTTATCAAAAAATAAAAACACACAGAGAATCAAAGGTAATAACAAGAAAACAGGCAATAATTTGAGTAAAAAATGAGGTCTAGTATTTTGGATTTTCGGCAATTTAATTTTATTTTGCGAATCTTCAGATTGCATATTCGCTGTTTTTTTCTGAGCATTTTTTTCGGAAATCATTCCTTGAGGGGCCTCTTCCGCTGCCAGATTAGCCATCCAAACATGTTGGCATTTAGCGCATTTAACTTTGCGACCTTCGCTCCCAATTGCCTCGTTGGGAATCATATATTTTGCACTGCATTTTTCGCATGAGAGAATCATATGTTAATTTAAACCTTTTCAGATTGAAGTTTTTGTAAATGTTGGAGAACATTTTGAGCGTGATTTGTCACGGAAACTTTTCTCCAAATTTTTTGAATAATTCCATTTTCATCGATCAAGAAAGTTGATCTTTCAATGCCCATGAATTTTTTACCATACATTGATTTTTCTTTCCAGACCCCAAATTTTTCACAAATTTCGCCTGTTTCATCGGCAGCTAAAATGAAAGGTAAATCAAATTTTTTCATAAAAGCACAATGGCTTTTAACATCATCCCTAGAAACCCCAATGATCACACAATCAAGATTTTGGAAATCTGCAGATATTGCAGCAAAATCCTGCGCTTCAGTGCTGCAGCCAGGTGTATTATCTTTGGGATAAAAATATATTACAGATGTTTTCCCAATCAACTGTTTTGAGTCAAGGATTTCCATTTTCTCTGAACTTCCTTTAACTGAAGCAACAGAAAATTCTGGCAATTTTGAACCTTCTTCAAGCATATTCGTCATAATTTTATTTCTCTAAAATAGGTGAAATTTTTCTGTAAAATACACATATAATATATTATAATCAAAATATAATTGCAAGAACATATAAGAATGAGAAACAGCAAGTGAACAAAAAAAGTTCAATATTTTCGGCCATTTATAACTTATTTCTAGTTTTCCTGACAGTCATCATTGTTAGCTTTTCATCCCTATATCTCTGGTTGCTTGAGTCTCCAAAATCCCTGAAATTCCTAATCCCTGAGCTAAATTCTCAATTTTTAAGAGCAGGTTTAGAAACAAATTTTGAAGATGCAATTTTAGAATTGAGCGTTCCAAAAAAATCTCTGACATTTTCATTAAAAAAATTTTCAATGAAAAAAGATGGCAAAAAATTCATAGATTCCGAGTCTTTCGACCTAAAATTGATCTTAAGCAATTTTTTTGACCATGGAAAAACGGAGCTTGAAATTGAGACAAACAAGGCGAAATTCTTTTTAAGCAGCGACATGTCAAAATCAGAAAATGAAAGCTCCATCCATGAATTCCACGTGATTCATCTTCTCAACACACTTTCTCTTTCTAAGCTAGATTCTCGTGATTTACAATTTTTTCTTGATGACTTGCCATGGTTTGCAATCAAAAAATTCACCATAAACTATGCTCAAGAAGAGTTTAAAGGCACTCTTGCACTTGATTTTCTTGAAGAAGAGCTAAATTTTAAAGCTGCTTTAGAAAAAGGAAATAAAAGAAAAGCCAATTTCAGCATATGGGCAAATGACATCACACTTTCACATCTATCCTCATTACTAAAAAATGAGAGTTTTGCAAAATCTTTCAGAGATAATCTAAATTTTAAAACCATTTTAGAAATTTCCGGAATATATGACTTCAAAAAACTAGAAGTTTCAGATTTCAGCTTTAATTTAAAAAATGCTACAGAAACTAATGATTCGTCAATTTTCGTGAATGTTGCCGCTGAGTCAGGTTTTAAAAAAATCCACATAAATAATTTCGAAATCAAAATAGACAAAACTCATCAAATTTCCATTTCTGGCCTAAGGGAAAAAATCTCCAATGATAATGCAAAATGGGACATTAACGCAAATGTGAATGGACTGAATTCCGCCTTCATCGAACGAATGTGGCCAAAAGACGTGGAGCCTTTAATCAGAAATTGGTCTGTTGAAAGAGTGACAAATGCACAAATCGCAAAAGGTGAGGGGAGGCTCTTATTCTTCGAAAAAAATTCCCCTAATCTCAAAAATGACCTAAAAATGCATTTAGAAGTCAAAAATGCAAATTTACAATATTTTGACGGAATGCCTGAAATTAAAGACATTAACGCCATTCTAACATTCAGTATGGATGATTTAATCATTGAGATAGATTCTGCCAAATTCGCAGATTCTGCAATTAACCTAGGAAAAGTCACCATTCCTTTCATGGAAAATGGAATTTTAAAAATCGAAGCCAACTCTTCAGGCCAAAATGCAGATATCATAAAATTCTTGCCAAGTGAGATTTTGGGGCAAATACAAGAAAAGCAAGGCATAAATTTGAAAGAGCTTGAGGGAAAAAATCTATCTTTCACAAAAATTGATATTCCAATGACCGATGACCTATCTTTTAACGACATGAAAATGGACATTGCCATTGAGATTCAGAATTTTAATCTCCCTAGAACCATCAGGGATCACGAAAAAAATTCAGGTAAAATCAAACTTCTTTATGCGAAAAGTAAATTTGACATTAAGTCTGACGGTCTCCTTGCTGGCAACAAATATGATTTTTCTTGGTTCATAGATTTAAATGAAAATCCTGCTTTTGAGCATAAAATAAAATTTAGCGGGAATTTAGGAAAAAAAGATTTTGATTTCTACAAAATCTCCTCTCTTGCCGCAGATTCTTTTGATTTTTCCAGAGGAATGGCCGATGTTTCTGGTGAAATTGAAATTTTAGGGGAAAAGAAGAAATTTGAAATTTCCGGAAATCTGTCAAATTCAGCCATTTCATTTAATTTTTTCACTTGCGAGAAAGAAGCATCAGTGCCGCTAGAATTGAAAGTCAAAGGTTCTAAAAACCAGAAAGACATCATCATCGACTCTTTTAAATTAAATGGCAAAGAAATCAACATAGACGGATCATTGCAGAGTAAAACTGCAGAACTCATGTTAAATCTCAACAAAGTGGTTTGTAAGAAAAATAATTTCACACTGGCCTATGAGCAAAATAAATTCAACAAAATCAAAATAGATGGCGCAAGAATTAATTTGCAAGAAACTGATTTCAGCAAATTCTCCTCTTCTGACTCTAATGACTCCAGTCAGCTAGCTTCTTTGCAAATTAAATTAAAAGAAATTCTCTTAAAAAATGCCATTTCGTTAAAAGATTTTTTCATGGACATCACCTGCAATCAAAAAGGATTTTGCAATCACATAGACTCGCATTTCATTGATAATTCAGGTAAGAAATCTAAAATTACTTTGCAGAGAAAAAATGGAGCAGATGAACTGAAGATAACCTCAGAGGATGCTTCCAAAATTTTCAAAGCTCTGGGAATCTATGAAAAAATCGACAAAGGTCAACTTGAAATCACAGCATCTTCGCAAGATCAAAAAAACTATGATTTTAATGGGAAAATCAAATTAAAAGATTTCCACCTTGATAAAACCTCGATTTTTTCTCACCTAGTTTCTTTGATTTCAATGCATTGGCTTGAAACAAGTCTGCAGCCCTACCATTCTTTTGAAAGATTTGATGCTAATATGAGAATCAAAGGAGGTGTCATCACAATTTCTGATGGTGTCATGGAAGGCTCAGATTTTGGGCTTGAGATGGATGGTGACATTGATTTTGTAAATCGCAAAATTGCTCTAAATGGAGTGATCATTCCTTCGGTTTATGGCGTGAATTCAATCACTGCAAAAATTCCCATAATTGGAAAACTTTTTGGTGACAAATCCGGCGGAATTGTTGCTGTTAACTATAAAATCTACGGTGACTTCAAAGACGTGAAAACGTCAGTTAACCCACTTTCCATCTTAACCCCTGGAATATTAAGGAAAATTTTCAATTAAAAATGGATGTCCCCCCAGAGATTTCAAAGATTCCATCATGAACCAAGATGAAGACATGGCTTAAATAATCCATAGCACTTGACAAAAAGATCAAGAAGATTCGCTGATAAAAAAGTTGAAAAACAAAAATAAATTACTGGACTTTAGTCATTATTTTTTATATCATTAACTTTCAAGAATGTTTAATAATCTTTTAATGTAGAATTCTTGAAATGCCTAAGATTACAGTTTGCGAAGTTAAGTCTCTCAGTGACATTGACCTTTCCGATCTCTGCGAAGCAGCAGAACAAACAATCACAGATGACTATGCCTTCAGCATTGGGCTGAATAAAGCCAGAAACACAACAAGGTCTCATTTCGAAGCCTTTTTTCGAGGCGCATTGCTTGTTCCAGAAAGAAGGCTTTTAATTGGTCGCTATGATGGCGTGATTTGTGGCTCCATGCAAATTGTTTGCCCTTCGAAGAATGATGAAACGTCTTTTTTCGCGGTGAATTTTGTCGAACATTTCGTTGCCCCATGGGCGCGTGGTTTTGGCACAGCAAAATTTTTGCTTGAGAAAGCTGAAGAAATTTCTCTAGAAGAAGGTTTCAGCCTTGCTAAAATCAGCGTTCGTTCCACTCAAAGAACAGCCATTAATCTCTATGAAAGCATGGGCTACAGACGCTGGGGAGTGCTAGAGCGCTATGAAATGGTCGACCAGGAAACAATTCCGGGTTATTTTTATTGTAAAGATTTATGCTAAAATTCATTAAAAAGGGGTGTGGAAATGACAGATGATGAAATGATTGACTTAATGCTTGCACAATCTAAGGATAAGCAATATCCTAATTTTTACATTAACAAGAAAATCACCATGGGGCAGCTTGAGAGGCTATGTGAAAGGCTCGCAAAGCATGAAACACAATTTGCTCTAACTCTCATCTCCAATGATTTGGGTGACGAAGGTGCAATGAAAATCGCCTCCATATTAGGAGATGGCAAATCACTAATAACAGAATTAACATTCGCTTTAAATAAAATGACTGACGCAGGAGCCACACATCTAGCAAATGCTTTTTCCAACTCTAATCTAGTTGGTTTGAATTTGTCATTAAATAAAATCACTGAAATTGGCGCTGGTTCCATTGCCTCAATGCTAAAAGATAATAAAAATTTTTGTAATCTTGATTTGAGTCATAATCCAATAGGTGATGATGGTGTCATAGAAATCCTTAAAGAAGGTGGTAATTTAAAAAGCTTAAAGCTGATAAAGTGCCAAATTACCAGCTCTGGCTTAGAATATTTTGCATATGTCATATCTCGCAATGAAAATTTATCATATGTTAATTTTAGTTATAATGAAATTGACAATGGAGCAATAATGCTTCTATGCGGAGCTTTGACAAGCAACAACTCTCTAAAAACTCTAGAGCTTGAGTCCTGTTCTCTAAAAAAATATGACGGAGAATTAATTGCTGGAATGCTAAGATTTAACAAAGGTCTCACTTTTTTAAATTTGAAAATGAATCAAATAGGGTCGGCTGTCGTGGCAATTGGAGATGCTTTAAAGTCAAATAACACTCTAAAATCTCTCATTCTCAGAGCAAATGCCATTAAAATTCAAGATCTTCTAGCATTTGCCAAATGCCTAGATGTCAATAAATCCTTGTCTACATTAGACATTCGTTGGAACAAACTTGACTATGACGGCCCTGATAAATTCCGCAGATTAATTGCAAATAATAGAACATTGACCGATATTTTCTTTGAGCCAAATTTAAGCTTGACTAAAAATGAAAGAGCTGTTGTTCTAGCAGGTGATTTGTTTGAAAATCCTCAATCTCGGGAACTGACTTTAAGCCTTGGTCTTCTCATGCGTGATGAAGAGTTGGTGAAAGCTTTAGAAGAACAATTTACTGCGCAAGAAATTGCTCTCATCAAATCTAAAGTTGCAGAAGGTTGGGAAAGACGAATCATGAGAAAATCAGGTGAAGAATTTTTACATCTACTATAAATTCTTTACGCCTGTAGCAAATTCATCACTCTAAATAACCGCTTGTTTATGAATGATTTTTTATATTCTAACAGCTGAAATCGTAAAGAAAATGTGGATAAGTTTGTGCATAAGATTTGTATAATTCTGGTATAAATTTTTTTCAAAAACTTGATAAGAATTATAATTTTTTGAATTGACCTTTCACCCAAAAGCATAGTACATTTACTTAATATGAGTTTTCAAAAATCAACCATAATTTGAATGATTAAGAGAAGTAAATAACATGATTGGAAAATCTAAAAACACATTTCTAGATCTTTTAAGCAGAATGTTTCAAAGAAATAATGACGAATTTGAGGCAGTGAATTTGTTCTCAAACTACGCATCTGACACAATTTACAGATTTTCCTATGAAAACATGGAATATGTTAACATCAGCCCTTCTTTGCAAAAACTCATCGGCTATGGACCGCGCGAACTCAAAAAAATCGGCTTGCGCAGCATTGTCAAACAAATCAGAATCATTTCCAATGACAAAATCATTCACACAAGTTTCGACGGCATGATCAGAGATCGCCTGCAAAATAAATCAGCCGCAAAATGGCAATGCGACTATCTCATCGAAGCAAAAGATTCCTCCAAAATTTGGGTGTCAGACATTTCCTATCCCTGGTATGACAAATCTGGAGATCTGGTCGGCTCAATTGGCTGCCTGAGAGATGTGACTGAGAGAATCAAGGCTGAAAGCAGAACTCAGCAAGAATTAATGAGAATTGCCAGCACTGATGATTTAACAAGTTTGGCCAATAGAAGAGAATTTTTCAAGAGGCTAGATCTAGAATTAATTCGCACAAAAAGAAGCCGTAATTTCTTGTCAATTTTGCTCATTGACGTTGATAATTTCAAAATCATCAATGATCAGCATGGTCATCTAGTTGGAGACGTGGTTTTGGTAGAAATTTCTAATCAAATCAAAAAATCCATCCGTGAATCTGACCTTGCAGCAAGGGTTGGCGGAGAAGAATTTGCAGTTTTCCTTTCAGACACTGACATTGAAGGGGCCTACATTGTGGCGCAGAGAATTTGCAAGAACATTTCTGGAAATAAATTCAAAACAGCAGCTGGAGAAATTTCCTGCACAGTTTCCATTGGACTTTCCTCAAATTGCAACCATCCATCAATAAAACCAGTTGACCTATATAGAGACGCTGACACAAATCTCTATCTAGCCAAATCTTCCGGGCGCAATCAAGTCATCAAAAACAGTCAAATTCTGGTTTTGTGAATTAAAATTCCGCAATCGAATAGCAATTTGGCGTTTCATATAGTTTGACTGAAATGCAGGAAATGTCTGAATCTTGGAAAAGTTTTGGACAAATCTCGTTTAATAAATAAAGAGCCATATTTTCACAAGTGGGGTTTGATTTCAGAAAATAGATTTTCTGATTTGTGATTTTTGCGATTTCTTCACCAAGCAGGGCATCTTTTTCCCATAAAATTGCATTATGGTCCCAATTTTCCATGATCCAATTTCCCAAAATTTCTTTAATGGCGCCAAAATCAATGACTCTACCAACATCATCTAGAGACTGAGCTTCAAAGCTTGCCTCAAGGACATATCTGTGCCCATGCAAGAATTTACATTTATTTTCATGACCAACAACCCTGTGAGCTGCGTCAAATTCAATTCTTCTACTGCATGAGATTTTAGACATTTTGGAGATCAAAATATTTTTTGTAAGGTGGCTCCCCGGGCCGGATTCGAACCAGCGACCAAATGGTTAACAGCCATCTACTCTACCGCTGAGCTACCGAGGAACATGAAGAAAACAAGCTGTCTTAATCTTCAACTAAAAATTAATCTCGAATCAAAGACAACTTATTTTATATCAGCTTTTCTAAGGTTTAACAAGTCTTTTTTTTCAAAAAAAGCATTTTTTTTGAGTTTTTTTCAAATGTCTACTGCATCAGGTTTAGCAACAAGACGTTTGCCTAAAACTTTTCCTACAAAATCTTCAGGAGATTCTGCGTTTACTGCAAAAGCTGCATCTCTTTTGATGATTTGTGGAATATGTTTCATAAAACGAAAATTCTTCGAAATTGACTGTTCTTTAGATTTAGCTTCTAGCATATCAAAACTTTTCTCTAGCGAATGAGACATGAAATGAGTTTGGACTAACAATTCTTTCAACTCATCTAAATCTGTTGAAAAAGCAGTTGAAAATGCAGCTATTTTTCTTTCCAATGGCTCGATATTTTCTTGAATATTTTTCCTCATTGCAAGAATTCCAAGACCATATCCTGTTCCATAAATGTCCCAGAAAACCCAATTTGGCTTCTGATTTCTTTCATAGAAAACATCTTCAGAGCCATAGCAAGCTGCAAGCCTACCAATTGCGCGCATCAGAGCTGAGTTTGTTAATTGATGAAACAATCCCATCTGAGCATCATCAGCCATTTTAAATCTTTCTAACTTAAAAGCATCTGCATCTTTCAGTAATATGCTGACAATTTGGCCAGCATTCATATTTTCCAAATCAATAGCGAGAGTTGAGTTTGCTAATTTATTCTTAAGAAAATTAATATCCTCAACAATTTCATCAATAAGGATAGATTTTTTCAATAATAATCTGTCTTGTTTATAAAAATAGGCCTGGAAAGCAATGCCAATAAATGTTGCGGTAAGGAGAAATAATCCTTCTACATATGTTGCTAAAAGCGAAGGATCACCTGTCGACATTTTCTGGAGCGTCCGAAATGCAACATTCAAACTGCGTCTGCAAGTTTTGCTAATGAAAGCAGAGAAAAGCCAACGAGCATGATTAAAATTCTCAGGAAGTTTGTCAGTAATTTTTTCCAATAATTGAGAATATTTCAATCTGGCTTTATCGGAAAATGATTTAGCCTCAAAATCTGTTGGCACTCTCACAAGAAAATCTGCCAGCAGCGTAGGAAAACGAACAGTAAGAACATTAGCTATAATTTGTTTTATTTTGGTGACAAAAGATAAAGAAACGTCAATCAGCATGAGAAACCTCATTCTAAAAAAGTTCAGCACAAACTCCAGAACACCCTGGAAAATTCATGATAACGATTTATTTATGACGAGTCAATAGAATTATTGCTCAAATCATCACTGAAGTGGTGTTATTTTTAGACTTCACATCCTCTGGTTGATCAAAACATTCTGCCCAAGATTTTTCCAGAGCTTCATGTCCAAGACCGCTTCGAACAAGAACTTGCCAAATTGAGTTTCTAGATGCAAAAGCCTTTTTCTCTTTTTCAAATCTCTCATTTGTAGAAACCTTTTGCAAAATTCCAATTAAAGCTTCTTCCGACAAATCATCTTTGTTGAAAAGTCTGCTTGTTTGTCTAATTTCCGCTTTCATTTGTTTTTCTGAGCCAAAAAACTCATAATCTTGCAATGTTCCAAGAACATAGCCAGTCACATAGAGAGAAATGGTGGTCAGGTCAAGATCTCGAGGCAATTGCGCCAAACTGCCAAAAAAACTTGATGTTCCTTGATAGATTCTTCTAACAAAAGGAAATAAATCTGTCATATCTTCTGGTTGATAAGTAATGACATTTGAAGATAGTGAACGAAGACTTCCAGTAACTAGCTGTTTTTTAACGTCATTAACATATTTTTGTGAATCACTATTATATTCTGGAAAAATGCGAGATATGTCATCATGTGACATTTCCCCAACTAAATCATTGATTTCCTTAGCAAGTCTCGCTTTATTCTTCAAACTATTAAATTTTATGTCATAATAAACCTGAAAAGTGAAACTAATGATCATTCCAGCGGTCGCATAGCTAGAATAGCTATAACCAAAAGCATAATTTTGTGGAGGCGTTGGAACAGATAATCCTTTTTGCAAAGCTAATAATCTTCTCAAAGTTTTTGAGCAAGTTGATGTAACCGCAGTTTTTAATAAATTAAACCCTGCAAATAATGTCACTTGTTTTTCTTTCTGCGGTGATTCTTGTTCCAATGGTTCTTTTTTAACCTGCTCAACATTTTTTTGTTTAGAATTTTGATATTCTTGATATTTATCATAGCAAAAAACACCAATATCCCACACATATCCCACAATAGTGACTTGGGCTGGCCAAGAAGCAGTTGGCAAGCAAAATAATATAGGCAGCACAAGCACTGCTTTCAAAAGACTTAAAAAGAACGTAGATATTTTTAGTTTTCTCATTTTTTATTCAACTTTCAATAGATAATTAACCCCCAAAGGCAAATTATACTTAAATCACACCACTAAGTCAAATAAAAAATTTAAAAATTAATTCTCTTTTGTCTCATCTTCGTCTTCATCTTCGAAGAAAATCTCTTCACCAATGAAATCTTCGGCAATAAAATCATCATTTTCTGCGAAAGAATCATCATCTTCTTCGTCAAGATCTTCATCAAGTTGCAGGTCAGACATTTGTTCCTGCGCCAAAGATTCCTCCTGAAGATTTGAATTTTCATCAATCACATCTTCCTCATCAACGCTATAATCCTTATTCAATGATTTAAGCGCTAAATCTCTAAGAGCTTCTGGTTTCACATTTTGGCAAGCAATTTCTCTGAGCGCCACCACAGCATTTTTGTCATTATCACGGTCAACAGTGATTCTTGCTCCAGCAGTGATTGCTTTTGCCCTTTGAGTGGCCAAAACAACTAATTCGAAGCGATTTTTAATTTTATCAACACAATCTTCAACGGTAACTCTTGCCATTTAATTTTCTCCTTAAGCATTAACATTTGTTAAAATTGATTTAGATTTTCTAACTGATTCTGATTTAAGTTGCCCACATGCGGCAAAAATGTCCTGTCCACGCGGTTTTCTCACTGGCGAAGAATAGCCAGCGTCATTAATGATTTTTGCAAATTTTTCAATTCTTTCTGGCTCAGAACATTCATAGATGCTGCCTGGCCATGGGTTAAAAGGAATGAGATTTATTTTTGCCGGAATGTTTTTAATGAGTTTAATCAATGACTTAGCATCATCATCAGAGTCATTGACATTTTTCAACATAACATATTCAAAAGTGATTCTCCTTGAGTTGGAAGAGGCGGGATATGCCCTGCAAGCGTCAAGAAGCTCTTTAATTGGGTGTTTTTTGTTAATTGGCACAAGCTCATCGCGCAATTCGTCATTTGTCGCATGCAAAGAAACCGCAAGCTCCACATCAAGCTCTTCTCCACATTGCGCCATTTTTGGAACAATTCCTGAAGTTGAGAGTGTAATTTTTCTTTTTGAAAGCGAAATTCCAGAAGGATCTTTCAAAATGTTAATGGCTTTAGCAACATTTTCATAATTCAAAAGTGGCTCACCCATTCCCATCATGACAATGTTAGTGATTTGGCGAGTGTCAAACTCAAGAGAATCAGGCCAATCATTCAGGCGGTCTTTTGCAAACAGAATTTGGCCAACAATTTCAGCTGAGCTCAAATTCTTAACAAGTTTTTGTGTTCCAGTATGGCAAAATTTGCAAGTCAAAGCACAGCCAACTTGCGATGAAATGCACAAAGTTCCACGATTTTCCTCCGGAATGAACACAGTTTCCACCTCATTTCCATCTGCAAGTTTTAACAACCATTTGCGAGTTCCATCAACAGAAATTTGCTCATTCGAAAGCTCAACTCTCTGAATTTTAAAGCTTTTCTTCAGTTTTTCTTGGAGTGATTTGGAAATATTGCTCATTTGTGAGAAATCACACGCCCCGAAATGATAGAGCCATTGCCAGATTTGCGCTGCCCTAAAGGATTTTTCACCAATTTTCTCAATTTCTTGCACAAGTTCTTCTTTACTAAGATTAAAAATGTCAATTTTCTGGAAATCTGCGAACAGATCAGCAGAATTTGGCATTTGATCTAAAAAACTTGAGCAAGCAGAATTTTCTTTAATTTGCTTCATTCCATTCATATTCATCTATTCATTAACATCATAGCTGCATGCTAACATTAATCAAAAATCTTGTCAACTAATTTAACATTCAAGATTCCGGAATAAAACCATCAGATTGTTTATTCCATAATTGCCAATAAAAGCCTTTTTTGTTAAGCAGCTCTTCATGTGAGCCATCTTCAACAATTTGACCTTTATCAAAAACCAAAATTCTGTCCATGTTCAGCAAAGTTGAAATTCTATGGGCAATTGCAATCACTGTTTTGTCATTCATGAGCTCGTTAAACGCCTTTTGAATGAGCTCTTCTGTGAAGGAATCGAGAGAAGAAGTGGCTTCATCAAGAATCAAAATTGGCGCATTTTTCAAAATTGCCCGAGCAATGGCAATTCTCTGTTTTTGCCCTCCAGAAAGATTAACAAATTTTTCCCCCAAAACAGAGTCATAACCATCTGGCAGCTCCATAATAAATTCATGAGCATAGGCTTTTTCTGCAGCCTCAAACACATCATGATCGCTTGCATCCAACCTGCCATATCTAATATTATTAATGATTGAGCGATTAAACAAAATTGGGTCTTGAGGAATCACAGAGATTTGCTTCCTCAAAGATTCTTGTTGAATTTTTGAAATGTCATGCCCATCAATTTTAATAATTCCCGAAGTCACGTCAAAATAGCGCAAAATCAAGTTAATGAAGGTGGTTTTCCCACTACCAGAAAAACCAACCAACCCCACTTTCTGTTTATCTGGAATTGAGAGAGAGCAATTTTCGAACAAAGATTTGCTTTTAGCATATTGAAAAGAGACATTTTCAAAATTAATCTCACCTTTTTCAAATTTCACATCTTTCGCCTTAATTGAATCTGTGACTTTATGCGGTTCACGAATGAGGGTCAGAGAATTTTTTGCCGCACCAACAAAGCTAAATAGCATGACAATATTTTCCCCCAAATACCAAACCAGGCCACTTAAGCGCAAATAGGACATGACCAGCACAATCTCCGGCAAGCTAATAAAATTCTGTTGCCAGCAATATAAACTCAAAAGAATCATGCTAACAATCAAGCTGGTGGAAGCCAAATTCAAAATGGTTTTGATGAACATTTTATATTTATGAGAAGCAAAAGAGTCAGTAATTTCTCGTTTTTGCGATTGCTGCAGTAAATCAAACTCATATTTATGACGTGAAAAAAGCTTAACACTCGAAATGTTAATCAGAACATCAACAATTTTTCCACTAAGAACAGAAACGCTATTTGCATGTTTCATTGATAAATGAGAATAATTTTTCATGAAAACCAAAGTTAAAATCATATGAAATGAGAACCAAGCCAGCCATATGAAGCCAAAAATTGCTTTCACTTTAAAAAGAAAAACTGTGCTGATCATAATGGTCAAGAAAATCGGCCAAATTAAAATAAAGAGAGTTCTAATAATATTCTCCGCAATTTCCGGCATTGCATTGATTTTATTAGCAATCACACCTGTTGAACTGTTGCTAAAATAGCGCATGGAGTGGAATTGACAATAGTCAAAAATGGCCATTCTAATGTTACCACAAAATTTTGGCAAAATCTTAGCATATAAAAAATCTTGAAGCCTAAAACAGAGGTCGCTAATTAAGAGAATGGCAAATCCCATGAGCAAAGTTGGCTTCAGGACTGAGAAAATCTCAGTTTTTGCACCATGAAAATTCACAATATTTTCAATGAGAAGCTTGTGTATATATGGGAAAATCGCTTCTTGCAGCGGCCAAGCAATTGAGGTTGCAATGAGTAAGAAAAAAAACAGAAGTTTTTGTTTTTTAACAAAAAACCAAAAGAAACTAAGAACTCGGGTTGGAATTTTTTCTTGCGTCATGAGCTTTCATTCAACATAATAATTGTAAAAATAATATAAATGACCTATATTCTATTATATGAAGACCATATTTAGCAACATATTTCTAGCAAAATGCACTATAAATCAAAAAGAAGAAGAAAAGACATCTTAGTAATTTTATTACTAATCCTTGTCACCTCCTATTTCATTTTCCACGCCATCAGCGGGAAGAGGGGGATTCTTGCATTGCAAGAAATGAAAAAGGAACTCGAAACCAGTCAAGCTCAGTTGGAAGAAAAGAGAGGTAAGCGCCTGCAAATTGAACATAAAACAAACCTAATGCGCTCAGAATCTTTGGACGTTGATTTGCTTGAAGAACAAGTTAAAAAGAATCTAGGTCTTTCAAAAAAACAAGAAAGAATTTTCGATTTTTCTAAAATTAAGAAACAGGAGAAATAGTAGGGGGTTTTTTAAAAATGAGGCCTAACATTTTGACTAACATCTTCTTTTTTAACTTCCACATCAGAGCTCGGGAAATTTTTAACACAATGAATATTAACAATAAAATTTTTCGCCGCTTCTTCAAATTTCACTTCACTAGAGGGAAGATAGGCGCGCCCAGTTGTGAAATCTGCATTACTCAAAGTCAAAAATCTTTTTAAATCACTCAAATTAATTGCAATTCCATTAATTTGATGAGGTTTCTTACTGGTTTTTTGCAAACCAAATTTATCAAACTCCACCATATAATAGCTTTTCTTAGCTTGCACCACACCCACAATGCTGCCATATTCATTAATTAATGGCCCCCCACTATTACCTTTTTCAATTTGAGAATCAAACTCAATTTTATCATGATTTGAGCTGTCCAAAGGGATGATTGTTGTGCCAGTTAAAGCACTAAATTGCCCAGTTTGACTATGCTCAAGCGGATATCCAATGATGTTAACAACTTCACCAATTTCAAGGTTAGGGTCAGGATTTAAAAGAGCAAAATTCTGAGAAAGCAAGCTTGATTTAAGCAAAGCCAAATCATGTTCTTTATCATATGTCACAAGAAAAGCAGCTGAAGGGCTCACAGCACCTCTGACGCTAATGTTAATGCATCTGTCAACAACATGTTGATTTGTAACAATATATTGGTTTGATACAAAAAAACCAGTTCCACTTGAAACATCATAACTTCTTCCCGGGTCTAAATTTCTGGAGCGCACTTCCTGCCATTGCCTCGCTTCCACATTTTGATATTTTTGCGAAGCTGCAAATGTTTCCCCAAAAGAAAAGAACATCAAAACAAACAGAACCAATCTTTTTTCCATCATATCTTGTCTACTTAGCTAGTTTTTTGCCATTTATATAAGTATATCTACATATCTTTAAAAAATAGTAAAGATTTTAAGAATATGTGAGGGAAAAATGTAATAAAACAACAAATTCCATAATTTTCAGGGGGTTATAAATCAAAAATTATATTCTGCCCCCATCCGTTACCCGCGATCCTCCAATCTCCGTCATTAACCATTAAATTCCTCAAATAACTGCCCATCACTATTTAAGCAAAATTTCCCATTGCTAGAATAATCAATCCATGATATCATCACTGATAAATATGAAGAATTTCTTCTTTTTGAGAGAATTTTGTTGTGAGTTTTTTAAAAAATGCTAGCAAAGAGTGAAATCAAAGATTTCATCCAAATTGCAAAGCCTGGCCTTGCCAAAATGGATTTGCTTGTTGATGAAATTCTTCGAGAGCGTGACCAATTGCTTGTTGAAGTGACAAGACACATCATTTCGTCTGGTGGCAAGAGAATTCGCCCATCTTTAACCATTGTTTCATCGGCCCTTTGTGGTTTTAATGAAGGCACAAGAGACATTTCTCTTGCAGCAAGTGTTGAATTTCTCCACACAGCCACTCTTTTGCATGATGACGTGGTTGATGACAGCAAACTTCGCAGGGGCAAAGAAACAGCTGGCAGCAAATTTGGCAATCAAGCCAGCATTTTAGTGGGAGATTTCCTTTTAAGTCAAGCTTTTTGCCTAATGGTTTCTGACGGTTCTCTTGAAGTTTTGAGAGTCCTCTCCGAAGCTTCCGCAGTCATTTCGGAAGGGGAAGTCATGCAATTGTCAAAAATCAACAATTTGTCCATCTCCAGAGAGGAATATCTCAAAATCATTAAAGCAAAAACAGCCGAGCTTTTTGCAGCTTCTTGCGAAATTGGAGCAATTTTAACCGAATCTTCCTTTGAAAAACAGCAAGCTTTGCGGAATTTTGGCATGAATTTAGGCATTGCTTTTCAAATCATTGATGACCTTCTGGACTATGAATCCTCCGCTTTAGATCTCGGCAAAAACATTGGTGATGATTTTTCTGAGGGAAAATTAACTCTGCCCGTGATCATTGCCATTGAAAAAACAACAAATTCTGAGGAAAAAAAATTCTGGGTCAGAACAATGCAAAAAATGGAGCAAAATGAAAATGACCTAGAAACGGCCATTTCATTAATCAAAAAACACTCAGCTCTTCAAGAAGCAAGAGAAATTGCAGAAGATTTTGCGCGTCAAGCCCTGGAAGAGCTTCACATTTTTGATGATTCTCCCGCTAAATCAGCCCTAGAAGGCTTAATGAATTTTGCCATTAACAGAAAATATTAAAATGAAAATCAAAATTGCCCCATCAATCTTGTCAGCCGATTTTGCAAATCTGAAATCAGAAGTGCAGAAAATTGAACAATTTGGCGCCGATTTTTTACATCTTGACGTCATGGATGGGCATTTTGTTCCAAATCTAACCTTCGGTCCTGACCTCATTAAATCTCTCAGAAAACATTCAAAACTTTTGTTTGATGTTCATTTAATGGTCTCCAAGCCGCTGAATTTCATCAAAGATTTTGCAGAAGCTGGCGCAGACATAATCACTTTTCACCTGGAAACTTTAAATGAAAAGCAAGTGTTTGAAGCCATTAATTTGATTCATTCTTTTGGCAAGAAAGCAGGAATTTCAATTAAGCCAGGAACTTCAGAAACCGAACTTTCTGAAGAAATTCTAAAAAAAATTGATCTAATTTTACTAATGACAGTTGAGCCAGGTTTTGGTGGGCAAGTTTTCAAACCGGAAATTCTAAATAAAATGCAATATTTCAGAAAAAAAATCGACCTAATTGACAGAGAAATATATTTAGAGGTTGACGGCGGAATCAACCAAGAAACCGGTGCCCAAGCCGTCCAAGCCGGCGCTGATGTCCTGGTGTCAGGCTCCTACATTTTTAACATTGAAAATGAAACAGAAAATCGCATTTCTCTTTTGAAAAATCTTTATTTTCCAGCGCCATAAATCTCATTCGCTCTTTCTTCAAATGCATTGATCATTTTCTCATAAGCCTTTTTAAAAAAACTGCCAATTAGTGAATTGAGAATTTTTGATTTAAAAGTAAAATCAATTTCGAAAGTAATTTCAGTTTGATTTTCTGAAATTTTCTTAAATTTCCAGAAATTATCCAGATTTTCAAAAGGCCCATCAATTGCTTTAACAATGATCTCCGGTTCTTCCTGATTTTTCAGTAAGTTAACATGAGAGCTGTAAGTCTCTGTAATGCCTTTGAAGCAAATCACTAAATCTGCGACAATGAAATCTGCATTTTTCTTACGAATTCTGGCGGCACTGCACCAAGGCAGAAATTCAGGGTAAGACTCAACATCAGCAACTAAGTTAAATAAATCATTAATATTATGATTACAAATATGTGTTTTTGTCTCTTTTGGCATCACGAAATTCTTGCCAAAGTTAAAGAATCAATTCTCGCTTTTTGCATTTTTGCAAAATCATCACCAGCATGGTAAGATGACCTGGTCAGGGGAGATGATGAGACCATCAAAAAACCCTTTGCCCGAGCCATTTGTTCATAATAAGAAAATTCATCTGGCGTGACATAATTTTTCAATTCAGCATGTTTTGGAGTTGGCTGGAGATATTGCCCAATTGTCATAAAATCAACATTTGCGGCTCTAAGATCATCCATGACTTGCAAAATTTCTTTTTTAGTTTCCCCAAGCCCAACCATAATTCCAGATTTTGTAAAAATTGTTGGGTCAATTTCTTTAACTCGATTAAGCAAATTCAATGAGTTAAAATAGCGAGCCCCCGGTCTAATGCTTGCATAAAGCGAAGGCACGGTTTCAATATTGTGATTATAAACATCAGGCCTAGCCCGGGCAATCAATTCAACAGAGCCATTTTTGCGCAAAAAATCAGGTGTCAAAACTTCAATTGTGGTTTGTGGGGAAGTGTTTCTAATGCGAAGAATACATTCAACAAAATGGCTCGCTCCGCCATCTTCAAGGTCATCTCTGTCAACTGAAGTAATGACAACATGCTTGAGCCCAAGTTTTTTCACCGCTTCCGACAAACGTTCAGGTTCGTGAGGGTCAAGAACATCTGGCTTGCCAGTTTGAACATTACAAAAACTGCAAGCCCGAGTGCAAACCGAACCCAAAATCATCACAGTTGCGTGTTTTTGACTCCAACATTCACCAATATTCGGGCAAGCCGCCTCTTCACACACAGTGTTTAGATTCAAATTTTGGATTAACTCTTTGGTTTCTTTGAATTCTTTTGAAATTGGGGCCTTAACCCTAATCCACTCAGGCCTTTTAATATTCATTCCATTCCCCCAAAGAAAAAATTAAAATTTTTTCTTAAACAGTTTCAGTCTCTTTTTTGTTCAACATAGATAAAGTGTCTTTCAAAGTTGTGTTTGAAGATCTAATGATGATTTCGTCACCTGTGTCAACTTTTTTCTCAAGAACGCAAAGGAAAGACCCGCTTCCAACGCCGCCATAAGGAGCAATGCTTGCAATGAACCAATTTCCATTTCTGATTTCTCTGTCAAGATCACTAACATATTTTTTATTATTTGGGTCAATGATGACTAATTTTTGTGGTACATTTGAGTTTTTGAGTTGTTTTTTTACTTCCATTTAATTTTATCTCCTCCTTAAGAGAGCTATGATTTAAAAAATTAATTACAAAACTTTTTAATATTAAGTTAGTAAACCAAAATATTACATTCAAGTCAAGCAATAATTATACATAAAATACAAACTTTATCAGCTGTTTTCAATCATTAATTTCAATTCCTACAACATTTTTCAAATATGAATAGCTTTGCCATATGCATTAAGCACTGACTCATGCATCATTTCCGACAAAGTTGGGTGTGGAAAAATTGTGTGCATTAAATCTAATTCTGTGCCTTCCATGGTTTTTGCAATCACAAAACCCTGAATCATTTCAGTGACCTCCGCACCAATCAAATGCGCTCCAAGCAACTCACCAGTTTTCACATCAAAAATTGTTTTCATCAAGCCCTCTTCCTCGCCAATAGCAATCGCTTTACCATTTCCATAGAAAGGGAACCTGCCAATTTTCGTCTCAAACCCTGCTTCTTTAGCCTGTTTTTCAGTGAGCCCCACGCTTGCAATTTGAGGAGTTGAATAAATACATCCAGGAATATTACCTTTTTTAAGCGGCTTAACATTCTGGCCATTAATTTTTTCAACTGCAATGATTGCCTCATGACTTGCTTTGTGAGCCAGCCAAGGAGTTCCCGCAACATCACCAATCGCATAAATCAATTTTTCATCAGTTTGCGAAAACTCATTTGTCACAATGTGAGATTTTTCAATTTTAATTTTAGTTTTTTCAAGCCCCAAATTCTCAACATTCCCCACAATTCCAACAGCCATGATGACTTTCTCAACTTCAATTTTTTCTTCTTTCCCAAGTTTCTCAATCAGCACAGTCACGGAATTTTTATTTTTCGTCATTTTTTTGACATTCACTTTCTTCAGAATCTGAATTCCCTGTTTGCTGAATGATTTTTCTGCAAATTCAGCAATTTCAGCGTCTTCCGTTAAAAGAATTTGCTCAGCCATTTCAACTAAATGAACCTTAACTCCCATATTATTATAAAAACTGGCAAATTCAACGCCAATGGCTCCAGACCCAACAACCAGCACTGATTTTGGCAAAGATTTCGGTGTCATTGCCTCTTTATAGGTCCAGATCAAATCCCCATCAGACTCCATTCCAACAATTTGGCGAGCCCTTGCACCAGTTGCCAGCACAATTTTACCACCAATGATCACGTCTTTTTGATTCACAGAAATTTCCACTTCTGTTTCCCTGACCGCCTTGATTTGCGCATGACCATCAAAGACAGTGACTTTATTTTTTTTCAGCAGCTGCTTAATTCCCCCAGACAATTTCTCTGCCACTTTGCGGGAGCGAGCAATGATTTTTTCAAAATCAAAACTAACAGAAGCAGCTTTGAAACCATGTGGCTCCAAGTGATTCAACAAATGATTAATTTCAGAAGATCTCAAAAGTGCTTTAGTGGGAATGCATCCCCAATTTAAGCAAATTCCGCCGAGATGCTCTTTTTCGACAAGAGCTGTTTTCATGCCAAGTTGAGCAGCCCTGATTGCAGCAACATAGCCGCCTGGCCCGCCACCAATGATGATTATGTCGAATTTTGTCATTTTTTCCTCCGCATAGAATTCACATATTTAAAGTGATTTTAGTCATATATTTCTCAATTTGCAAGGGCTTTTTCAAATTTTTATTTGCTAATTCACAATATTATATATATATTGATAGTAAAAAATTTTCTTCAAAGGAGATTCCAAATGGCAGGTCATTCAAAGTTTAAAAATATTCAACATCGTAAAAACGCTCAAGACAGTAAACGCGCTAAACAATTCACCAAAATTGTCAGGGAAATTGTAGTTGCGGTTAAGACTGGCAGGCCCGAACCTGAGTTCAATCCAAGGCTTCGTTCTGCAATTGCTTCTGCAAAAGTGCTGAATTTACCTAAGGAAAAAATTGAAAATGCCATTAAAAAAGGAACCGCCACGAATGATGGTGAAAATTATGAAGAAATGCGCTATGAAGGCTATGCAAGCGGCGGAATTGCAATTGTGATTGAGGCATTAACAGACAACAGAAACCGCACTGCCTCTGAAATCAGAACAGCTTTTTCCAAAAATGGCGGTAATTTGGGCGAAACTGGCAGCTTAAGTTTCATGTTTGAAAGACTAGGCTTAATCGAATATGATTTTTCCGTTGCTGCCGCTGAAGAAATGATGGAAGCCGCCATAGAATCTGGAGCAAGTGACTGTGTTTCGAATGACGAAATTCACGAAATCACTTGTGAGGTTGAAAGTTTCAGTATTGTCCGCGACCATCTCCTTGCAAAATTTGGAGACGCCAACATTTCCAGACTCACGTGGCGTGCAAAAGATTTTGTTGAAATTGAAGATGAAGAAAAATTCGAAAAAATCTTAAAATTAATTGAAGTTCTGGAAGATAATGACGATGTGCAATTCGTATATTCAAATTTGGCGATGTGAGCATGCGCATCATTGGAATTGACCCAGGTCTCAGAAAGGTTGGTTGGGGCGTCATTGAGAAAAATGGCAATAAAATTTCCTATATTGCAAGCGGTGTGATTAAAACTGAAAGTGATGAAAATTTGCCGCAAAGAATTTTGCAAATTCATCATTCTCTCAAACAAGTGATTTTAAATCATAATCCAAATCAATGCGCAATTGAGGAAACTTTTGTAAACAAAAATGCCGCCTCGTCGCTCAAACTTGGGCAGGCAAGGGGGGCAATTTTGTTGAGTTTAAGCCTTTCCGGGCTCAAAATTTTCGAATATTCAGCCAATTTAGTCAAAAAATCTGTCGCCGGTTCCGGTCACGCGCAAAAATTTCAAATTGCATCAATGGTCTCAATTTTGCTTGGGCTTAGCAGAAAAAACGAAAATCTTGACGAACAAAACACAGACGCAAATGACGCACTAGCCATCGCAATTTGTCACTCAAGCCACATGAAACCTAATTAAAAAAAATCAAGACTCAGGCGTGTCAACCCAAGAAATATTCCCATCGGCCCTTTTATAAACCAAATTAATTTTATCCGATTTTTTATTAATGAACATCAAAGCCGGCAAGGAAGCCAAATCCATCTCCATAACAGCCTCACTAACCGTCATGGAGTGAATTTTTGTTTTCCGTTCCGCAATGATGATTGGCGGATTTTCTCCTGTTTCATCTTGCTCATCATCATCATTTCTCTCAGTTGCGGTAGAAATCACATATTTTGTAGCATCAAAAAACCTTGAATCTGTCTGGATTTCAGAAAGTTTAGATTTATGGTGATTTTTAATTCTTGATTTATATCTTCTCAATTGTTTTTCAATTTTAATCAAAGCATGGTCAAACGCCATATATCCATCTTCCGATTCTGCCTCAGCCTTAATTCTCATGCCTCTTCCAGTGCCTTCATTGACAATGATTTCGGCATGAAAGAATTTAGCATTTTTGCTTAAAGTCACATTCGCACTGACAGCTTGATCAAAAAATTTTGTGACTGAATGATTCAAGCGTGATTCAATATAGGAAGATAAAGAACCTCCAACGTTGATTTTTTTTCCAGATACTGTGATGTTCATAATTAAGACCTCATTGTGATTTGGTTTTCAGAACATATCAAAATTCAAAAATCGAATATGATATTCAGCTAACTTAGAGTCTATCACGAATTTTCAGTGAGTTCTAGGAGTTTTTTTTGTTTTTTTCGCAAAGATGATGTTGGAATTAAAAGAAGATCGCGATATTTTGCAACTGTTCTGCGCGCAATATTAATTTGTTTTAATTTAAGCTTTTCAGCAATCGCATCATCTGACAAAACATTTGAAGGAGATTCTTGGCTGATGATTTCTCTGATTAATTCTTGCACCATCTTGCTGGAACAAGCATCTTCCTGGTCAGTTTCAAGTTTGCTTGAGAAGAAAAATTTCAATTCAAATGTGCCAATAGGGGTGGCCATATATTTATTTGTGGTGATTCTGCTGACAGTGCTTTCGTGGATTTCAAGCGCCTCAGCCACTTCCGAGAGTGTGAGCGGCTTCAGAAATTTAATGCCTTTCTCAAGAAAAGCCGTTTGCCTTGAGACAATTTCCGTTGCCACGCGAAGCATTGTGTTTGCACGTTGATCAATTGCTTTTAAAAGCCAATTTGCATTATGCAATTTCTCGCTTAAATAGCGCTTTTCCTGACTATTAGAATGTTTTTTGATTTTCACATAATATTCTTTATTCAATAAAATTTTAGGCAATAATTCAGAATTCAAAGATAATTTCAACTGATCAGCTTCTTTTTCAACGAGAATATCCGGCTTAGTATAGCAAGTGGTTTCAGAAGCGAATTTGGCTCCAGGCTTAGGATTGAGGCTCCTAATCAATTTAATCATGGCACCAAGTTCTTCAATTGTGCAAGATGCTTTTTTTGCAAGCTTTGCAAGATCGGAAGAAGCAATCATTTCCAAATGATCTAGAATAATTTCAATTTTTGGCTCAAGCAGCTGTTTTTCAGCGAGTTGCAATTTCAAACATTCTGACAAATTTCTTGCAAAAACCCCGCAAGGGTCAAAATTTTGCATAGTTTTAATGGCCAAATTAATGTCTTTTTGAGAGCATTTAATGTCTTTTTTAATTTTGCACAAATCATTTTCGCTCATCATCAAATAGCCCGCATCATCAACGAAATCCAACAAATTAAAACAAACCACCCGCTTTTGAGGACATGCGATGGAAACATATATTTGCTCAAGCAAATGCTGCCTTAATGTGGTTTCTTGCATCAAAAAATTTTCTTGTTCACGGGAATTTCCCGAAGTTTGTTTTTTTGTCTCTTCATAATAATGAGAGGTCAAATAAGGGTCTTCTTCATTTTCATTCTGAACATTTTCAGATTGATCAGTTTCTGCATTTTCTCCAGAAACTTGCAATAGCAGAGGATTTTCCTCAATTGCATTTTTGACCAGTTGATTAAGTTCATTTGTTGAAAGTTGCAAAATTTTGATTGATTGCTGCAAATGCAAAGTCATCTTCAGTTTTTGAGTCTGCTTCATGCTTAAATCAAATTTTTGTTCAAATGATGACATTTTAATATTGCTAATCAAATATTTTTCTATTCTTTCATTATATATCACAAAAGTTGAAAAATGTGGAATCAGCTAAAATTAAAAGGAGTTTTGATAAAAAAAATGGACCAAGAAATAATCATAAATTTGGTCCATTTTTTGCATGCATTTTTTCAGCAGAAATAACTATTTGTTTTTTCTTAAATAAGCCGGAATGTCGAAGATTTCTTCATCTGCAAACTGCTCTTCGCGCAGATTTTTTTCTGTGACATTATTGCTTGAAGAATTTTTTTCAGCCTTACCCCCAAAAAAGTTGAATTTGAAGCTATTTTGTTTTTTCTCATCTTCAAAAATCTCATTTTCAATTTCTTTTTGTAAGTCAGAAACAATGGTTGAATTTTCCATGAATAAATTTTCTTTACTCTCTTGTTCAATTTCAGGAAGATTCGGAGTTTCTTGATAGAGCTTCCGCACGGACATTTGGCTCACTTCTTCTTTCACGGACAAAATTGGAGAATTTGGCTCAGCTGCTTCCGGTGGAAGGAAAGAGCCAGAGCTGCTTCTAGAAAGAGTTTCAGCCCTCACAGGTGCTTTTGCAAAAGATTTTAAATTAGGAATGTTTTTTCCCAAATTTTGCTTTTTCAAGCTTTCACTTTCAATTCCAGTTGCAACAACTGAAACTCTCAATTTTCCTTCAAGATCTGGGTTGAAAGCAGAACCAAAAATGATGTTTGCTTCTTGATCAACTTCTTCTCTGATTCTGTTTGCTGCTTCATCAACTTCGAAAAGCGTCATGTCAGACCCGCCAGTGATGTTAATCAGCACACCTTTTGCCCCTTTCATTGAACAATGGTCCAGCAAAGGATTTGCAATTGCTGATTCTGCCGCTCTAATTGCCCTGTCTTCACCTTCAGCTTCACCAGTCCCCATCATCGCTTTTCCCATCTCGCTCATCACAGATTTAATATCAGCAAAATCAAGATTAATCAAACCAGGCATAGTCATCAAATCTGTCACTCCTCTGACGCCAGAATGCAGCACATCATCTGCCATTTTGAACGCATCGGCGAAAGTTGTTTTTTCAGTCGCAATCCGGAAAAGATTCTGATTTGGAATCACAATTAAAGTGTCAACATGTTTTTGCATTTCGCTTAAACCATGTTCTGCAATTTTCATTCTGTGAGAGCCTTCAAAATTAAACGGTTTTGTGACCACTCCAACTGTCAAAATTCCTTTTTCTCTTGCAATTTTTGCAATCACCGGCGCAGCGCCAGTTCCAGTGCCGCCACCCATTCCAGCCGTGACAAACACCATATTGCTCTTATCAAGATATTTCAAAATTTCTTCAATCGACTCTTCAGCAGCAGCTTTGCCAGTCTCCGGAGACGCGCCTGCACCAAGTCCTTTAGTCAAACTCGCACCAAGTTGAATTTTATATTCCGCTCTAGAGAAGGCTAATGCTTGGGAATCTGTGTTTGCAACAATAAATTTTGCACCTTCTAAATTTGCCGCAATCATGTTATTAACAGCATTGCTTCCCGCGCCTCCAACCCCAAAAACTGTGATGCATGGAGCAATAATTTCGCTTTCACTGGGTATTTGTAAATTTATCATGTGACTCTCCCCTCGGATATGTACCTTGCGTCTTTATATATAATTCCCTGAATTTATATATGACTAATTAAAGTTGAAAAGTTAAGCATACTACTAATCATTATATCTCATTTAAGAGAATTTTGCATAATTTGTTTTTCATAAGAAGGCTTGTTTAGCTAATTTTTTTGAAAGTTTAATCCAATGTGTGTAAAGCAATCTCCATGTATCGTTTTTTCATCCAGCATTGAGAGAAGAATCAAAAAAACATTAATACTGTGATTGCAAAAAACCCGTCACCCGCGAGCGAAGCAAACCCGTCATTGCAAGCGAAGCGCGGCAATCCAGAGTTATTTTTAGCACATAACATAATTTTTCTCTATATCATCTCACTTCCAGATCACCAGGCGACGTGGAGCGACTTGAATTTCCAAGAAATTGAGCACCCCGTCAATCTGAGTTCCAAGTTTTTTAACAAAACTCAGAACTCATCACAAAAAATTCTAGCTTATTTATCAAAATCAATTGAGTCTTCTTGCTCTTCTGAAACGCTTGAGAAATTTTCACCATCTTTGAAATCTTTCAACATATAGCCTCTTCCCCAAACTGTCTCAATATAGTTTGTTCCATCAGCTGCTTCTGCAAGTTTTTTTCTTAACTTACAAACAAACACGTCAATGATTTTCAATTCTGGTTCATCAATTCCGCCATAGAGGTGGTTCAGGAACATTTCTTTTGTCAAAACGCTTCCTCTTCTCATTGCAAGAAGTTCTAAAATAGCATATTCTTTGCTGGTTAAATGAACTTTAGTATCATTAACCTCAACAGTTCTAGTGTCAAGATTTAAGCAAACTTTGTCAAATCTAATGACAGATTCTGAGTGACCTTTAGATCTTCTGACCACAGCTTGAATTCTTGCAATCAACTCTCCTCTATTAAAGGGTTTGGTCAAATAGTCATCGGCACCAAATCCAAGTCCTTTGATTTTTTGTTCAGCGCCCGAAAGTCCTGACAAAATGAGAATTGGGGTTTTGACTTTAGCTGATCTGAGCCTTAAAAGCACTTCATAGCCGTCAATTCCAGGGAGGCAAAGATCAAGAATGATAATGTCATAGTCATAAATTCTGCCAATTTCCACACCTTCTTCGCCAACTGATGTTTTGTCACAAATCATTCCTTCTGCCGCCAAAAGCAACTCAATTGAGTTTGCTGTTGAAACATCATCTTCAATTAATAATACGCGCATTGTTTTCTACTCCTTTAAAAGTTTTTCATTTGATTTTCTGCCAGCTTTCATCCCCTTAAATCATCTTTAAACGAGCCGGTTCATCATAAAAAATATATTATTATCGCAATCGTTAACAAAGTCAACATAAAATCTCGGAAAATATGTATTTTTATTATTTATCCAAAAATAAAATAGAATCGAGCCCCATTTTTAGAAATCATATTGACTTTTTCTATAGTTTCTTTATCATATTAGCAAATATAAAACATAGAATTTACCTATATTAACATAATTTATATTATTAATCAAGTTAAAATATTCATAATTCTTACCATGATATTAAATTTCTTGGAATAACAAACACATGCAACCGCAAATCCACCTTGCTCCTTCACCATCAATGGTCCTCACATCCATCATCTGCGATGCTCCCTTCCGCGCCTTCCGTCATTGCGAGCGCAGCGCGGCAACCCAGAGAGTTAAAACAACCCTCGCAAACAAAATAATTCGTTATAAATATGACACTTAAATCCTCCCTAGCCTTAAAAAAACTCCTTCAAGAAAACTCATTTACAGAAATTCTCTATTTTCAACATCCCATTGAAATTCAAACAAATTTAGAAAAAACATTTAACGGTTTTAATCAAATTCTGCTAATTTGTGACGAAAATACCAGGTCAGTCTTGGGGCAAGGTTTATTCGAGTTTCTGTGCTCAAATTTAAAGTCAAAATTCAAAATTTTCTCCTTTAAAGAGCCGCGTTTAAAAGCTGAAATGAGATTTGTGAATCAAATCACAGAAATTGCAAAATCCAGTGATTTATTGCTCGCAATTGGCACTGGAACCATAAATGATTTAACAAAATTGGCCTCAAAAAACCTAGAAATTCCCTATATAATTTTCCCAACAGCCATTTCAATGAACGGTTTTTCTTCATCTTTCGCTTCAATCATTGATCCATCCGGCAAAAAAACATCCATTAAAGCGCATTTACCAAAGGCCATTTTTTGCCACTATGACAGCCTGATGAACGCCCCAAAGAATCTAACAGTGAGCGGTGTAGCTGATTTACTCTCTCTAAAAACTTGCTGGGCTGACTGGCTAATGTCTCATTTAATTTTCAAAACTTTCTATGAAGAAAAATTCTACAAGCAAATGACTGATTTACTTGAAGAATTTGCTAATTTTAAGAAGATTTTTGAAAAAAACCTAAAAGCTTGCGAGTCCCTAATGAACATCACGTTAATCAGCGGTTTTTCAATGCATTTAGCTGGCGGAAGCATGCCCTATAGTCAGGGCGAGCACATGATTGCACATTTTTTAGATGAAGAAAATTCAGAATTCGCAAAACTATTTCACGGGCAGCAAATCGCGTTAACAAGTAATTTTATGTCTAAATTGCAACAGTTTATTTTAAAAAAAGATAATTTGCATTTCAAAAACCGAAATTTTTCCCCTCGTGATTTTAATCAATCTGGGATTTTCGACAGTAAAAAAGCTATTTTTGAAGAAGTTAAAATAAATTTTACTGAATTTAAGAAAGATTTTTTTGCAAAATATCTTTCTTGTGATCAAATTTCCTTTTTGGACTCAATCTATGAAGATTTTGAAATAGATATATTTTCACTACATAAATATATAAAAAATTATGAAACGCTTAAAAATGTCTTCGCAACCCGCGACAGGCTAACATTTCTTGATTTAAATTTTTTTTCAGACAATTTTGACGAATTTTCTTTCGGTTTTTTTGATAAATAGATAAAATAATGCTTGCATATAATTTATTTTCATGATAAAAAAATGATTGATTTAATAGAATAATTTAGCAAAAACTTTAGCTGTGGCGAAATTTTGTTAAAAACCCTTGTTTATTCACATGGGCGTTTTTGAAAATTTGCTGTCATTTTCAGTTCTAAGAATTTTGAAAATTGTTTTTAGTGGTACATAGATAATCAATAATTAAAGGAAGAAATTACATGCCTACGATTAATCAATTAATTCGTAAACCTAGGAAGCCTAAAGTCAGAAAAAACAAAGCTCCTGCTTTGCAAGCTTGTCCACAAAAAAGTGGAATTTGTGTTCGCGTTTACACAACAACGCCAAAAAAACCAAACTCTGCTCTTCGTAAAGTTGCTCGTGTTAAGTTGAAGAACAAATATGAAGTCATCAGCTACATTCCTGGTGAAGGTCATAATCTTCAAGAGCACTCTGTGGTGTTGATTCAAGGCGGTCGTGTAAAAGACCTTCCAGGTGTGCGTTACCACACCATCCGTGGAGCCTTGGACACACAAGGTGTTAAAGACAGAAAACAATCAAGATCAAGATATGGTGCTAAGAGACCTAAGTAATTCTTAGATAAGAGCCAAATTTTATACATTAATTAGTTATTTTTAAAGAGGTTACATAAATATGTCACGTCGTCGTGCAGCTGAAAAAAGAGAAGTCCTACCCGATGCTACATTTGGAAGCGAAGATTTAAGCAAATTCATGAACTACCTAATGCAAGATGGTAATAAATCAGTTGCAGAAGGCATAGTATATGGCGCGCTTGAGCTTGCCGCTGCTGAGTTAAAAGCAAATTCTTTAGAGATTTTTAAAGAAGCGGTAAATAACGTCAAGCCACTTGTGGAAGTTCGTTCAAAAAGAGTTGGTGGCGCAACCTACCAAGTCCCTGTTGAAGTCCCAGCTGCAAGATCAAGAGCTTTGGCTTTCAAATGGATTGTGCTTTTTTCGCAAAAACGCTCTGAAAGAACAATGAAAGAAAAATTGGCCAAAGAGCTTGTAGCGGCCTATAGAGGCACTGGTGCTTCAATTAAAAAACGTGAAGACACACATAAAATGGCTGATGCTAATAAAGCATTCTCACATTTTAGAGTATAATCATTTTAATTATTTTTGAATTTGGTAATAATAAAAATTATGTCTGAAATAGATCTAAAAAAAATTAGAAACATAGGTATCTGTGCTCATATTGACGCTGGTAAAACCACCACCACTGAGAGAATTCTGTTCTACACGGGTAAATCTCATAAAATTGGCGAAGTCCATGAAGGCGGAGCCACAATGGACTGGATGGAGCAAGAACAAGAAAGAGGAATTACAATCACCTCAGCTGCAACAACTTGTGCATGGCTCGGCCACACAATCAACATCATCGACACACCTGGTCACGTTGACTTCACAATCGAAGTTGAAAGATCGCTCAGAGTCCTCGACGGTGCTGTAGCAGTTTTTGACGGTGTTGCTGGTGTTGAGCCCCAGTCAGAAACAGTTTGGAGACAGGCTGACAAATATAACGTCCCAAGAATGTGCTTTGTCAACAAAATGGACCGCGTTGGTGCTGATTTTTTCCGCTGCGTCAGAATGATCGTTGACAGACTTGGTGCCACTCCCGTTGTAACGCAATTGCCAGTTGGTGTGGAAGAAAATTTCATCGGATTAATTGACTTAATCAAAATGAAAGCCATCATCTGGAAAGATGAAAGCCTTGGTGCTGAATTCGAATATGTTGAAATTCCAGCTGATTTGCAAGAGCAAGCTGCTGAATATAGAGCAAAATTAATTGAAATAGCCGTAGAGCAAGATGACGTTCTTTTGGAAGCATATCTTGGCGGAGTTGAGCCTTCAGAAGAGCAAATCATTGCTTGCATCAGAAAAGGAACAATCTCAAATAAAATCGTTCCAGTTTTGCTTGGAACAGCCTTCAAAAACAAAGGTGTGCAACCTCTCCTAGATGCGGTGATTAACTTCCTTCCAAGCCCTGTTGAAGTTCCTCCAATTAAAGGGATTGACGCTAAAACAGAGGGAGAGATTGAGAGAAAAAGTTCAATCACAGAACCATTTGCAGCTCTTGCTTTTAAAGTCATGAATGATCCATTTGTCGGTTCTCTAACTTTCGTAAGAATTTATTCTGGAAATTTAAAATCTGGCACAACTTTGATGAACACATCAAAAATGAACAAAGAAAGAATTGGCAGAATGTTGAGAATGCATGCTAATGAAAGAGAAGATGTGAAAGAAGCATCAGCTGGTGACATTGTTGCTTTAGCAGGCTTGAAATCCACAACAACTGGTGAAACGCTTTGCGACTTAAACAGCCAAGTGATTCTTGAAAAAATGGAATTCCCAGAGCCAGTAATTGAAGTTGCCGTTGAGCCAAAAACAGCCGCTGACCAAGAAAAAATGTCTCTTGCGTTGGCAAGACTTGTTGCTGAAGACCCATCTTTGCATGTTCACACAGATGAAGAAAGTGGCCAAACTGTTCTCAAGGGAATGGGTGAGCTTCACTTGGAAATCATTGTTGACAGAATGAGGCGTGAATTTAAAGTCGAAGCAAACATTGGCGCTCCACAAGTTGCCTATAGGGAAACAATCACTTCCTCAGCAGAAATCACCTATACTCATAAAAAACAGAGTGGTGGTGCTGGGCAGTTTGCTAAAATTCAGGTCATTTTTGAACCAAACACAGAGAGCGATTTTGCCTTTGAAAGCAAAGTTGTTGGCGGATCAGTTCCAAAAGAATATATCCCAGGTGTTCAAAAAGGGATAGAATTAAGCAAAAGCGCAGGTGTTCTCGCTGGCTACCCAATGATTAACTTCAAAGCAACTCTAGTTGACGGCGGATATCACGATGTTGACTCCAGCGTCATGGCATTCGAAATTGCCGCTAAAGCTGCTTATAAAGAAGGTATGGCAAAATGTAAACCTGTGATTTTGGAACCAATCATGAATGTCGAAGTGATCACACCAGACGAATATATGGGTGACATCATAGGTGATCTAAACAGCCGCCGTGGTCAGGTTTCTGGAATGGAACCAAGAGCTGGTGCGCAAGTTGTAACTGCTAAAGTTCCACTTGCAAACATGTTTGGCTATGTTAATAGTTTGAGATCTATGTCCCAAGGACGAGCTCAATTTACAATGATTTTTTCTCATTATGACCAAGTTCCTAAACAGGTTGCTGATGAGATCAAAGCAAAAACATCTTAAAAATTTTTAATCCAAGAGGAGAGAAACAATGTCAAAAGAGAAATTTGAGAGGAATAAGCC
>CAYLHV010000020.1:0-32997 GCA_964383745.1 uncultured Rickettsiales bacterium
CGCTGGCGCTCGCAATGACGGAAATTGGGAAACTCGCAAGTGACGGAAATTGGGAGACTTGCAGGTGACGGAAGGTTGGAGACTCACAAGGTAACGGAAATTGGAAACCTCGCAGGTGGTGGAAATGGGAATTCGCATTTAAAAAATTATATAAAATAAAAAATAACTTAGTCTCCATTTCGGGGGGCTTTTTTTATATTTGGAGGTTGAAATGTTTGAGATTGAAAGTTTTGTTGAGGAAGTTTTTCCAGATGATGTGTCTTACGGCGCCAGTGGAGGGCCAGAATTTTCCACAAGAGTGACGCAAGCGAGGAATGGTGCGGAATTTCGTAATGTGGAATGGGAACATCCGCGTTGTAGATTCACAGTTGCACATGCGGTGAAAACTAAAGAGCAGCTTGAGGAATTAGTTGCATTTTTCAGAGCCAGAAAAGGTAGAGCAGTGGGTTTTAGGTTTAAAGATTGGAGTGATTTTGAAGGCAAAAACCAGTTGATTGGAATTGGTGATGCTGTTGGAAAAAATTTCCAATTAGTAAAATTTTACGGTAATTTAGTGGGTTATGAAAAAAGAATCATCAATAAACCAATGATTGGCAGCGTGAAAATTCGCCTTGATGATCAAAATTATGAAAATTTCAGCGTAAATTATTCCACCGGCATGGTGCAATTTGCCGAACCTCCTGCAGAAAATGTGCAAATTAGAGCAGATTTTGAATTTCATGTCCCAGTCAGATTTGACGTTGATTGGCTTTCTGCGAGCGAGACTTCTTTTGGCAAATTTGGTTGGAATGACATTCAGCTTTTGGAGGTGAAACCATGAGATATATCTCACCAGAATTTAAAGCGCATTTGCAAAAACAAGTCACAAATTGTGCAATTTGTTGCAAAGTCAAAATGCGCTCAGGGAAAGAATTTGGCTTCACTTCTCACCAAATTGACATTCAGTTTGATGGTTTGAACTATGTTTCCTCCACTGGGCTTTCCATGAGTGCATGCCATTTTAATGCATCACTTGCGGAAGATAATTTAGAAATTGAGTCAATTTTTCTGGAATCAGCAATCACAGAAGCTGATGTGATTTCTGGGAAATTTGATTATGCAGAAATTGAGATTTTCATGGTGAATTACAATGATTTAAGTCAAGGTAAAGTGATTTTAAATTCAGGAATCACAAATGAAATCAGGCTGGAAGAAGGAAAATTTACAGTGGAAATCACAGGCTTTGCAAGAAAACTCTCATGCGGGATTGCAAATGTCTATACAAAAACATGCCAGGCAAAATTTGGTGATGCAAAATGCGGGGTGAATTTGAGGAATTTGGAGCAAGAAGTGGAAGTGATTCAAATTTCAGAAAATTCAATCATTCTGTCTGGAACAGAAGGCAAGGCAAATGGGCATTTTAATGATGGGTTGCTGAAATTTTTGTCAGGCGCAAATGAAGGGGCAGAATTTGAAATTAGGAATTTTATTAATGGTGAGATTTTTCTGAAAAGCACCGCGAATTTCGAAATTAAAAAAGGAGACAAAGTGAGAATCAGCCCATCATGTGATAAATTTTTTGACACATGTAAGCGCAAATTTGGGAATGCTTTGAATTTTAGAGGTTTTCCTCATGTTCCAGGCTTTGATGAAATCATGAAAACAGCGGGGACAAGAAGATGAGGGAAGAAATTGTAAAAGAGGCAAGATCTTGGCTTGGCACAAAATTCCGTCATCAAGGCAGGAAAAAAAAGACTGAGACTGATGTTGGTGGTGCAGATTGCATTGGTTTGGTGATTGGCGTTTGTCATGAATTGAAAATTTGCTCTAACTCTTTTGAAAATTGTGAAATTTCGAGTTTCGATAAAAACTCCTATGCCAGAATTCCACAAGATTCAGAGCTTGAACAAGAATTATGCAAACATTTGCGGCAAAAAGATGAAATTGAAATTGGGGATGTGCTTTTGATGAAATTCGACAAACTGCCCCAACATGTGGGGATTGTTGGAAATTATGATGATGCTGGGAATTTGAGCTTAATTCATGCTGAAATGGCGTCTAAAAAAGTTGTTGAGCATTTGCTGGATTCTGTGTGGAGAAGCAGAATTATTGGGGTTTTTTCGTTAATTTAACGTTTAATTTGTTGGTTAATTGTGGGTGTCATCTGCGAGCCCCACATTTTCGTTACTTGTGATCCCTTAATTTTCGTCACTCGTGAGTCCTTAATTTTCGTCATTGCGAGCCGGAGGCGCGGCAATCCAGAGTTATGTTTGTTCCGTGCGAAAAATAACACTAGATTGCCGCGCCTCCGGCTCGCAATGACGAAAATTGGAACTCGAGAATGACAGTTGACAAAAAATGATTAATTAATTTAAACTGGAGGAAAGATATGGCTTCTGTAGTCATGGGGGAAGTTTTTGGTGCTGTTGGTGGTGCTGTTTTAGGTCCAATTGGTGCTGCCATTGGCTATGGCATTGGGTCGGCAATTGGGGGTGCGATTGATTCTGCAATTCTTGCTTCTCCTTCAAATAAAAATGTTACTGGTCCAAGATTAGAAAATTTAATGGTACAATCTTCGGCCTATGGCAAAGTGATTCCAATCATCTATGGTCGTTGCAGAATTGCTGGCAATGTGATTTGGTCTTTGCCAATCAAAGAATATGAGCATGTAACTGTCCATGAAGCTGGCGGTAAAGGTGGAGGGGGAGGTGACACGGTCACTCAAACCACCTATTCCTATTCTGTGACTTTAGCAATTGGCATTTGTGTGGGAAAAGTTGATGAGATTGAAAAAGTTTGGGCAGATTCAAAAATCCTAAATCTAAATGCCTCAAAAGGGCAATATCGTTTTTACGACGGCAGCGAACATCAAATGCCAGATTCTTTAATGGAAGCTCATTTGGGCAAAGGCAATGTTCCGGCCTACCGCGGTCTTTCCTATGTTGTGATTGAGAATTTCCCACTTGCGGACTATGGCAACAGAATTCCAAATTTCACATTTGAGGTCAGAAGAAGTGTCAAAGAAAGAAATGGTCGTTCTGCTGAGGAATTAGTGAGTGCCATGAACATCATTCCAGGCAGCGGTGAATTTGTCTATGACACCAAAGTCAGGAGAAAATCATCTTCAAAAAGAGGGGTGGAATTTGGCAAAGGAACGTCTGTTAATGTGAATAATCATCATTTCATTTGTGACTCTCTTCATTCTCTGAACCAGCTTAAATCAATTTGCCCAAATGTGACTTGGGCCGCTCCAGTGGTTTGTTGGTTTGCTGATTCGCTTGATGCTGGAAAATGCAAAATCATGCCTTCTGTGGAATTTCAAAATGAGAGTGAGATTTCTGCCTCAATTTCAGATGGTGATTGGAGAAGTGAGAATTTCACCAGAGAAAATGCGCGTTTGATGAGTAAAGACGAAAATGGCAGGCCAAACTATGGCGGCACTGTGTCAGATGATGCAATCTTGCGCTATCTCGATGAGCTGAGAAACAGAAATTTGCGCATTATGTTTTACCCAATGATTTTTGTTGATTTACTCAATGCAAAGAAAAATCAAAGAAAACCCTGGCGCGGCCGAATTAAGGCAAAAAACAGAGAAGATGTCATGAGATTTTTTAAAGGTCCAAATGGTTTTGACCGCCTCATCATTCACTATGCAAATTTAGTGAAAGGAAAAGTGGATGCGTTTCTGATTGGATCTGAGCTTAAGGAATTAACAATGTTCAGAGATGAAAATGGTAATTTTCCAGCTGTGGAATGTTTGATTTATCTTGCAAGTCAGGTGAAAAAGATTCTGGGTCCTGGAGTAAAAATTTCCTATGGAGCTGACTGGTCGGAATATCACCACCAAAAAGATGGATTTTTCCATTTAGACGAACTCTGGGCGTCTGAAAATATTGATTTTATTGGAATTGACGCTTATTTCCCTTTAACAGATTCTGTCACTTCGGTTTATGACAAAGAAGAGTTAAAAAAATCTTGGGAAAGCGGAGAATGCTATGATTTTTACTATGATGCATCAGGCAAGAAAATGCCCCTTAACCCAAATTATGCCATTAAAAATATTAAACATTGGTGGGAAAATGAACATGTGAATCCAAATGGTCAAAAAACCGCATGGCGGCCGCGTTCCAAGAAAATCTGGTTCACGGAATATGGTTTTCCTTCGGTTGATTGCGCATCAAACCAGCCAAATGTGTTCCATGACCCCACTTCCATTGAAAGTGCATTTCCAAGACTTTCTAAAGGAAGCACAAATTTTGCAGCTCAAAAATCCGCAATTGAGGCAACAGAAGAATTTTGGCAAAATTCAGAAATGATTGAGCGGAAATTTTTGTGGTGTTGGGATGCAAGGCCATTTCCTTTTTGGCCAGATCTACATTCAATTTGGTCCGATGGTCAACTTTGGCAAAAAGGTCATTGGGTGAATGGTAAATTTGGTCTTTCAAGCCTTGCAGCAATTGTGAAGGACATTTGTTTGCTCGCTGGCCTCAAAGAAAGCCAGATTGACGTGACGCGTTTACAGGAAAATGTTGATGGGTTTTTCATCAATTCGTCGCAAACAGCCAGAAATGCGCTTGAATCTTTGCAGAAAATTTTCTTTTTTGACATCATTGCCATTGATGGAATTCTGCAATTCATTCCACGTAAAAATGGTGCAAAAGACATTTTAGAAATTAACCATGAAGATCTATGTGGAGATTTCAAAATAACAAAAATTTGTGAAAATGAACTGCCGTCAAGTGTTGAGGTGACTTATATTGATAAATATAATGCCTATCAACCTGCAATCATGTCAGCTTCAATGCAGTTTTTGCAAAATGATGACAGATTCTCAGTGCAAATTCCGCTTGTTTCAAATGAGCAAAATGCGAAATATGTCGCTGAAGTGGCTCTTGCTGAAATTCATGCAAGGAAAATGCAATATGATTTTTTCTTGCCATTGAAATATTTGCATTTAGCTCCTTCGCAAATTTTAAAATTAAATACGGGTAAAATCTCTCACATCATGAGAATCACTTCTTTTGAAGTTGGTGCTAATCACTTGATTAATGTGAAAGCGGTTTCTGAGTCTAACGCAATTTATGACTTTGTGCCGTCAGTGAAGCATCAGGAGAATTTACAATTACATCAGCATTTTGAGCAATCAAATGCAACAAATGTGAGATTTTTGGACATTAGAACAAATTCGTCTGATGCCAGAATTTTGCATTTAGCCGCCACTTCCAATCAAAAAGGTTGGGGTGGTGCTTTGGTTTTGCGCTCGATTGATGGAGGTGAGAATTTTACAAATGTTGCGTTAATCAAAAAACAAGCAACAATGGGAAAAATTATTACACAAGTTGAAAAATCTTGCCCTTTAACATTTGATTGGGAAAACGAAATTGAGATCGTTTTAGATAATGGCGAAATTGAGGGAAGAAGTCGGCTTGCTGTTTTAAATGGGGCTAATTTGGCTCTGATTGGAAATGAATTAATTCAATTTGAAAAATGTGAATTTCAAGGTGATTTGCAATTTAAAATATGGGGACTTCTAAGGGGAAAATTTGGAACTGAACCGCAAATCAGCAACCATGAAATTGGCACAGATTTCATTTTGATTGATGAAAATTTGACGAAAGTTGAAATTCCAGAGGAGCAAATTGGCCTCGCTGCCACCTATAAAATTCTGACGCTTTCTGCGGACATGAAAGTCACAAATGAGACGAATTTTGATTTCACGTTTGAAGGAAATGCTCAGAGGCCGCTGTCACCAGTGGCTTTTAGGTGGCAAGAACTTGAAAATGGTGAGGTTGAAATTGCATGGAAAAGACGTGCCAAAAATGGCGCTTGGAAAAATCACACAGATGTTCCAATTGAAGAAAATTCCTTGCAATTTGAGCTTAAAATTTTTGAAAAAAATGAGTTAAAGGAAATGAAAATTGTCAATGAGACTTCAGCAATTTTACAATTTTCCGAAGAAACTTTGGCTGGCGAGAGAGTTGTTGAAATTTGTCAAATTTCAGAGAAATTCGGCCGCAGCCAAAAACTTGAATTTAATTTTTAGAGGATGAAAAAATGACTAAAACCCCAAATTTAAAAATGGAAATGCTTCACGCAAATCAAGCGCAAAAAGAAGTGACAATGAATGAAAATTTAGTGAGAATTGATGCAATTTTGAATAATGGTGCCATGAGTAAAAGCTTGATTGATGCGCCAAATTCTCCTAAAGATGGGCAACTTTTTGTGGTTGCACAAGGTGCCAGCAAGAATGGGAAAAATGCAAAATGGCCTGCAAGTGAAGCCGGACATTTAGCCTATTTTTCAAATCTGGCTTGGCATTTTTTTGAGCCAAAAGAAGGATTAATTCTTTGGGTCATTGACGAAAATCAGTCTTTTGTTTTCACGAAAGGTAAATGGACGAATTTAGTTAAGCAAAATGAATTAACCTTGGAGAATTTTTCTTCATGCGAAATGCAATTGCCAAAAATGCAATCTGAAATGAAGAATGAAGATGGCAGCTCCAGAATGTTTCTTGACAAGCAAGGAACTGAGAAATTTGCTTCACATATTTTCCGTAATTCTTTTAAAGGCATGGCGGAATTTGGCTTGCTTGGTAATGACCATTTTGGTTTAAAAGTTTCAGATGATGGCAAGAATTTCAAGAAATCATTTGAAATTAATAATGAAAATGCGCAAGTGGTTTTTGAAGAAAAAGTCCATTTTAAAAATTTTGCTTTAGGTTTGAATAAAGTGAAATATGTCACAAATTCTAAAACTAATTCACATATTGAAATTGACGGCAAAGAAGCGAATTTTTTTGAAATTTCCTTGCAAGCAAATGCTACGTTGAAAATCATGAAATATGAAGAAGAAATGATGAAACTTCAGAAAATCACTTTAATTTTGCAAACAAATGGTCATGAGCTTGAGATTTTGTCAGAATTAAAAGGAAGAACTGATACAAAAATCAAAGAAGATTCTGTCTTGGAAGTGATTTCAGCAGATCATGGACAAACATGGTATTTAAAATAGGAGTAAGAAAATGTTAACAATCATTGCATCAATCGTTGGGTTTTTGGGCTCACTTGTGCCAGATGTCATGAGAATCATCAGCGAATCTAAAGAAAAATCGCATGAGCTGAAAATGCTGGACATGCAAATTCAAATTCAAAAACAAAAAAGAAATGATCAAAATGTGACCAGGCTTGAAGAGGCAAAAATGCGTCAAGCAACAAAAGAAACAAAATTTCTCTATGGCACATATTATTCTAACAATAAATTCATTGATGCGCTAAATGCAAGTGTGCGTCCTGTTTTGGCATATAGTTTTTTCTTAATCTATGTCGCCAGCAAAGTCATGCAATTTTTCATTCTCGACGCACAAACTGCTGATTTCATCATCAAAATGGAAGAGGCAATAAAATTATTATGGGCCGAAGAAGATCAAGTGATTTTTGCCGGTGTCATCAGTTTTTACTATGGGCAAAGATCTTTTGCAAAATTAAAAAAATGAGGAGAAAAAATGATTTGTGAAGACGCAATTAAAATTATTAAAAAATTTGAAGGCTTCTCTACGCGGCCTTATTTTTGCCCAGGAGGATTAATGACAATTGGCTTTGGGCATGTGATCAAGAGAGGGGAGAGTTTCTCCATCATTTGCAAAGAAACTGCAGAAAGAATTTTAATGCAAGACATTGAAATTGCCCTGGATGCAGTGCAAAAACTCATCACATTCCCATTGACAGAAAATCAAATTGGCGCTCTTGCCTCTTTCACTTTTAACATTGGGGCCCCAAATTTAGAAAAATCAACTTTAAGAAAAAAAATCAACCAAGGCCTTTTAATTGAGGCTTCCAACGAAATGTTACGCTTCGTTTATTCCAAAGGCCAAATTCTTCCAGGTTTAGACAAAAGAAGAAAAGAGGAAAGGGAGCTTTTTTTGAGGGATGTTTTGAAGAGTTAATATCTGTATGAGCATTTTCGTTATTACGAATTCCCCTTACTTTTCGTCACCTGCGACTTTCCCACTTCCGTCATTGCGCGCCCCCTCCACCTTCGTCATTGCAAGCCCTCCACCTTCGTCATTGCGAGCCGAAGGCGCGGCAATCCACCGTCATGTTGTGCTGGATTTCTCCTCTGGAGTTATTTTTCTGCGGAGGTTAACATAAGGACTATTCTAAAAAATTTAATCCCAATGATGTTATTTATATAAAATTACGCTTGATTTATGGTTTTTTTTTGTTATCTTTAATGAAGTTGTGCTTTTCTAATAATATTTAATTTTTACAGGAGTGTATTAAAATGAGTAGAATAGATGAATTATTTGCGGCAGCAATTGAAATAGATGATGTAAAATCTGTCGAATCTTTACTTGAGAAGGGAGCTTCTGTTGATCATGAGTTAAAGGGACGGACTGCCTTGACATTTGCAATTGAGAGAGGTTGTTTTAAAGTTGCAAAATTACTAATAGAAAAAGGAGCGGATGTTGATCTTGCCGATGAGACTGGAAGGAATGCGCTTATATATGCGACTGTTCCAATCGTAGATGGGGATGCTCTAGGGGCGAATTTGAAAAACAGCATAGAAAGCGTGATGGAGAGATTAGGTGATGTGAAGAATAGTAATACTATTCCTGTTATAAGTTTGATAGGGCTTCATGACATTGTCAAGTTAGTAATAGAAAAATCAAATAATCTTAATGTTAACACAGGAGCTGGCTGGACTCCTTTAATGCTTGTAAGTCAACGAGGTGAGTTTGAAATTGCGAAATTGATGTTGGAAAAAGGAGCTGATGCTAATTTGAAAACGCAGCATGGATATCGAGCTTTAGATGTGGCTATTGAAAAGGAGCATCAGGCTCTTGCGAAGCTGCTTCTGTCACATACAGATTTGAGTGTTTATGAGTCACTAATGACTAATTCTAAAATATTCTTGCTAGAGTCTGCGAAACATGCAGAGAAATATGTCACGGAATTATTTAGTAAAGATGCATCAACTATTATAGTCTGTAATTCAGATGATTTTGAGTGTTTAGGAAAAATCGCTGACATTTCTAATGATGACATTTCTGGTTGAATTTATATCATTTAAGTTACGCACGCGCTTTTTAGAGAAGCGCGTGTTTTTTTACGCTTATTTTCCAATTTGAAGCTGCATAATATATTCAACATAAAAATATAATCTCCCCATCGCAAAAAAAATCTTGAAATAGCAACATTTTCTTGATAATATCTGCAGTTTAAATATGTAGTTATTTTAAGGAAATAAATGTCTGAAGACCTAATTCACAAGAAAAATGAGCTGATTGCTCAAATTCATAATGCTTCTTCTCTGAAAGAAATTGAAGAGCTTAAAATTGCTTTTCTGGGCAAAGCTGGAATTGTGAGTTTGGCTCTCAAAAGCCTGGCATCGCTTGACATTGAGCAGAAAAAAATCATGGGCCAGAAATTCAACATTCTCAAACAAGAATTGTCCGACGAAATTTCCCTCATGCAAGAAAAATTGCAGCAAAAAGAGCTTGAGACAAGGCTTGCTGCAGAAAAAATTGACACAAGCTTGCCAATCAGAGAAAATGGCTCTCCCTCCAAAGAAGGAAAAATCCACCCAATTTCGCAAGTTAAAGATGAAATTTGCGCCATTCTCTCTTCTTTCGGCTTTTCCCTCGCAGAAGGTCCAGACATTGAACATGAGTCCTATAACTTCGATTTACTCAACATTGGCAAAGACCACCCATCAAGACAAATGCATGACAGCTTCTATATGCCTGGCAAAGAAATGGTCTTGAGAACCCACACTTCCCCAATTCAAATTCGTGCAATGCAAGCCGGCAAACCGCCTTTTCGCATTGCTGCTTTGGGCCGCACATTCCGCTATGACTATGACGCTACCCACGTTCCAATGTTTCATCAAGTTGAAGGTTTAGTGATTGACAAAAACATCCATATGGGTCATTTAAAAGAATGTTTAATGAGCTTTTTGAAGGCTTTTTTCGAAATTGAAAACGCCCCCATTCGCTTCAGAACAGCTTTTTTCCCATTCACAGAACCATCTGCTGAAGTTGATGTCCAATTTGAGAAAAAAAATGGCGAATTAATTTTAGGTCAAGGTGAAAATTGGCTTGAAATCCTTGGTTGCGGCATGGTTCATCCAAATGTTCTAAGAAATGCAGGCGTTGATCCTGAGGAATTCCAAGGTTTCGCTTTTGGCATTGGCGTTGAGCGTCTGGCCATGATGAAATATGGCATTGCAGATTTAAGAAAATTCTTCGAAGGTGATTTAAGGTGGAATTCCCACTATGGCTTCTCATCTTTTGACATTCCAAGCTTAATGTGGGGGCTAACAAAATGAAATTCACATTTTCCTGGTTAAAAAAATTCCTAGAAACTGACAAAACAGCAACAGAGATTGCTAATAAACTCACCGAGATTGGCTTTGAGCTTGAAGAAATGATTGATTCTGCTAAATCCCTGGCTGGTTTCAAAATTGCAAAAATTTTGGAAGCAGAGCCGCATCCGGAAGCTGATAAACTCAGAAAATGCCTGGTTGACGCTGGGTCAGAAAAATTGCAAATTGTCTGTGGTGCGCCAAATGCCCGCGCGGGCATTTTTGTGGTTCTTGCTCCCATTGGAGTCACTGTTCCTGCAAATGGTCTTGTCATTAAAAAATCCCAAATTCGCGGTGTTGAAAGCTGTGGAATGCTTTGTTCAGCCAGTGAACTCGGTTTGAGCAATGAGAGTGAGGGAATTTTGGAATTAGACGCAAAAGATTCTCAAATTGGCAAAAATTTCGCCTCAGAATTTGGCCATGATGATGTGATTTTTGATGTTGCAGTTCCACCAAACCGCGCTGATTGTCTTGGTGTTTTGGGACTTGCCCGAGAAGCTGCGGCAGCTGGCATGGGAAAATTAAAAAATTTTTCATCACCAGAGCCAAAAGCCTCATTTGAAACTTCCATCACTTTAAATGTTGATGACGCATCTTCGTGTCCTCTTTTAACCATTCGTGAAATTAGAGGCGTTAAAAATGTGGAATCGCCGGCTTTTCTGCAAAAATTCTTGCAAGATGTTGGAATTAAACCAATTTCTGCTTTGGTGGACATCACAAATTTTGTCTGCCACAGCCTTGGCCAACCTCTTCACGCTCATGATGCTGATTTGGTTGAGGGTCAAATTTCCGTGCGAAATGCAAAAATAGGGGAAAATTTTGCCACATTTGCTGGGGAAAATTTAAGCCTTTTTGCTGAAGATTTGGTTATTTCTGACAAAAACAAAATCTTAGCCCTTGCGGGAATCATTGGTGCACAAAATTCTGCAATTTCCTTAAACAGCAGCAGAGTTTTTCTGGAGGCAGCAAATTTTGACCCTGCCACAGTGGCAATTTCTGGCAGAAAGCATAAAATCATCACAGAGTCGCGTTTTCGTTTTGAGCGTCATGTTGATCAAAATTTAGCATTAAAAGCCTCAAACATGGCTTGTCAAATGATTTTAGAAATTTGCGGTGGCGAAGTTTCGTCTTTAAAACATGTGGGCAATCTAGTAAAAGAGAAAAAAACATTTAATTTCAACATTAACTCAGTCTCCAAAATCACGGGCATTGAAATTAACGAAGAAAAAATTGCTGAGATTTTAATCAATTTAGAATTTGTCATTCTTTCCAAAAAAGAAAATATGTGGAATTTAGAAATTCCTTCTCACAGGTCAGATGTGAACATTAAAGAAGAAATTGTTGAGGAAATCATCCGCATTCACGGTTTTAGCAATTTGCGTGGCGAAAAAATGCCCGCCTTCGACATTTCGCATTTCAGGCTTTTTTCTCAGGCGCAAACCAGAATTCTCATGGCCAGAAGGCATCTTGCCGCAAGGGGATTGAACGAAATTGTCAGCTGGTCTTTCATGGATTCTCAAAAAGCCATTCATTTTGGTCCAATTAATCCAGATTTGCTCATAAAAAACCCCATAAGCGCTGAGCTTAACCTCATGAGACCTGTGATTTTGTCAAATTTGCTTGATGTTGCGCAAAATAATTTTAACAGAGGAATCAAGGATTTAGCAATTTTCGAAATTGGCCCAATCTATTTTTCCGACAAGCCTGAAGGTCAAAAAGAGCAAATTTGTGGCCTCAGAATGGGCAAAAATGAAAGAAAATCAATTCATGCTGCGGGCAGAGAAAATGACATTTTTGACGTCAAATCAGACATTTATTCTCTCATTTCGCAAATGGGATTTGACATAAATAAACTCAAAATCTCTCCAGAAGAAGCCCCTTCACACTACCACCCTGGCAGAAAAGCTGCTTTAAAAATTGGCCCCAAAATCGTTGGTCATTTTGGCGAGCTTCACCCTGGGATTTTACAAAAATTAAATTTAAAAATCGGCAAAATTTGTGCATTTGAACTTTTCACTGATGAAATTCCTTTAAGCAAGAATCGCAAAGGCAAAAAGCCAGTTTTTGAAGCTTCGAATTTTCAACATGTTAAACGAGATTTTGCCTTTTTGGCTGAATCGCATGTGAAAGCAGAAGAAATTGTGTCAGCGGCAAAATCTGCAAACACACATCTCATTGAAGATGTTCATGTTTTTGACATTTTCAAACAAGAAAATTCCGATCAATTCTCCATTGCCATTGAAGTAATCATTTGCAGTTCAGAAAAAACATTAACCGACAAAGAAATTGAACAAGTTTATGAAAGCATCGTTGGCAATGTGGAGCGGAAAACATCGAGTAAATTCAAAAGGATATAAATCACCCGCAAACCCATCGCCATTGCGAATTCCATCTTTTATTGCTAGGTCGTTAACCTTTGATTAGTGAAATAGACAAGAGGAAGTGTAAACGGCGTTGACATGCTTCGCTTAACATATAATAAAAAAATCATTGACACAACAAAATAACCATGTCATAATATATATTATAACTCATACCAATCGTTATGATAAAAAGTTAAAGAGAGGTTTTGTAATGTGGAAGTGGCTTAAAGATGCATTATTTGGCAAATCACAAGAAATAGAAATCACCAGAAATTTCGAAGCAGAGCAACCGAGGGGCTATGGGCATGTAGAAAATTATTCAACTGCAGCTAATCCTCCTTTGCCTGCACCTCCAGTTGCTGCGGAAAGAGAAGAAAGAGAAGCTGTTGACACATATAACCACATACCAGCTAGCGATGAAGCACGTGAAATGATTCAGCGATTAAATGCATTGGCTCCAATATTAACAAATAGTGACCCCAACACACAAAGAGGAAACTATAATGATTATATTATGAATGGAGACCCAGCAAATCTACCAAAACCTCCTGTTACACAAGAAAGACCAAAGCAACGAACCGAACCAGCTGCATCTGATCTATTTAAAAAGCTTCGACAAAAAATGCATGATAAGAATGTCAGATCTCATGAGGCAGCGACAAAAGTTTTCAAAGAATTCAGCGAAGAAAATAATTGTGATAAGTTTAAATTAAAACTTAATGCAGCAGGCCGTCCAGATCTTGAAGAAGAAGATGGAAGATTTTGGTTAAGCTATGAGAAAGGCGGTGACGTCATAAAATATGAAGTGAAAAGTCAATCAGATTTTACAGTAATTGGCATTGATGATTCTGCCTGCAATATAAACTACATTTCAGCCCCCTTAGAAATAGAGCATAAATCAGGGTGCCAAGAAAGATTTAATGGCAAAAGACATGGCTTTATAATTTCAAAAGAAAAAGTGTCGGAGATAGGGGCAGTTGATCGTGAGAAGAATGGGCCACATGTAGAAAATCTTGCTGATGAAAAAGGGTTTGCTCGTCGTGGTCGTAGTCAAGCAAGGTAATATAATAATAGATAAGAGAGAGTAAAAAATGTTAGAGTTTAAGATATTACAGAATGGTAAAGAAGTCAAATTTGAAGGTTCAAGAGAGCATAAAATAGATTACAAAGAATTTGTAAAAGCAGGTGTAAGCTTTCAAATTGGTGAGCAAAAATATAATATAGAAAATGCTTTAAATCAAGTTATGGTAAAGGCCCAAACAACACAGAAATTTGACGATGATGATGTTGTAGCTTTGATAATGTTTCGTGAATTTTGTATCTGTAACAAAGATCTCTTAAATGAGCAAGCTGAATATTTCCACCTACTTCATTGCTATGAACTTGGCATGTTAGATGCGGATCAAGAGGCTAAAAAACATGCCCTTAATACAATTGTAGAAAATTGGGATTCCTACGGATTTGACAAAGCAAAATTCCCTAAATGCCTTGCAGATGTTAGAGGATATTTAGGATTCGAGCATCCGGCAGACCCGCAACTATTTCCAGTTGGTGATTTTGAAATTGATGTAAGAGGAAAAGCCAACAAAGGTTGGAACTGTTTCTATGCGGCTCTGATTGAAGAAGACAATCAACAATCTGCTGAATTGATAGAGAAAAATTTTTACGAAGACCTAAGAAAAAATCCAAAAAAATATCATGAAATTGTAATGCGAGAAATTTCTGAAGTTGTGCAAATAGGGGCTATGGGAAATAATAAAATCATACAAGGAGTTAAAAATTTAGAGCATAACACAAAAGAATGCTATGAAGCCTATATTGAATATTACAACCCTAAGAACATGAATCAATTTATTTTTTTTGAACATTCTGAGCATGATGATGAGAATCGTAAATATGTAATGGATTTATTGATTGAGAATCATTTTCCAAATAAACAAGTGATCATTTATAAGCTAACTGAAGATAAAAAGCATTGTAATTCAGCTAAAATAGTTGGAGAAGGCGAAGAAAAAATCCATATTTTATATAATAATAGTCATTTTGTCAGAATGTATGATAAAAAGGAAAAGCTGAAAGCGCTATTTGAACAAATGGCACCAGTGATTTCCTCAGGAGCTCCATCAAGAAGTTCAAGCTCAGATTCGCTATCAAGATCAACATCATCTAGTGACTCTGAAGAAATAAACTCGAGTTCTTCGGTGATATTTGAAGCGGCTGATAATTCTGCGGCAGTGGTTGCTGGTGAGGCAAGACCTCAAAGCCTGCAACCGCAACCTTCATATTCTTGGGGTGCAATGTTTGGTGGTTTGGCAGGAGCGGCGACAACAATTGTTCGAAGAGTAGCCAATTTAAGAGGTAACACTTCCAATGTCTATAATCCAGTCCCAAAAGATGCTAAAGCTGATGCCGAATCTGTCAAGCCAAACCTTACTCCTCCTTTGGAAGATTCAGTGAGAATCGAAACAATAGAGCCAACAAAAATTTTACAAAATTCAGTTGATGCCGCCTCTGGCAAGCAGCCTGCTTCTCTGGAAGATTCAGTGAGAATTGAACCAATAGAGTCGAAAGATGATGCGAATAGACCGCTTTCACAAAGCTCAATGGGAGATTCTGGCTCAAGCTATTACTCCGTTAATTCAGATTTTGAAGAAGAACAAAATTCGAGCAGAAATTCAAATGCTTCAAGCTATCACTCCGTTAATTCAGATTTTGAAGAAGAGCAAAATTCAGATTCTCCAACTCACTACTCTCCTGCGCCACAGGTGTCAAATTACGGTCCATTTAAACCTATAGAAGGGGTTCCAGTTGCGTCAGGTTCTGAGCAACAAACATATCAAGAATTAACCTCCACTCCTTTGCAGATGCTCAGAAGAAGCATGAAAGCGGCACATGCAGTTTCTCTTGAAAAAGCACGGGAAACTTTCGTAAATCATGCCAAAGAAAAACCGCGCTATCGCTATCTCGGGCATGATAAAAGTAAGTTTGGTTTCACGGTGAGATATGGTCACCCAGATAATCCTGACGATATCATCACGTATGAATTAAATGAAAATCTTGAATTGACAATGGTCAATTACTCCGACAAGTCAAACGCAATTTCTGCACCAATCAAAACAGGAGAGGGCTATTTTTGCGAAGCAATAAAGCAAGGAGAGGTGATTGAATTATTTAAATCAGATGGCAAAAACATTGGCGAAATCACAGAAATTCAGGCAATGGGTAGGGGCTAGGGTGCGAGCCCCCACTTTCGGTGTGTCTCACAGTCACCTAGGCATTCTTATTTCTGTCATTGCGAGCGCAGCGCGGCAAACCAGGGTTATTTTACTTTAGATATCACCCAAATATATTTTTCACACAGCACAGAGCAACAATCATAAAACGCATCCAGCATTATAATCTTTCAACCACCCAGTTTCCTTAGCAGAAAGCATTGAAAAATCAACCATAATTTCATTAATCGGAATAAGGGTTAAAGGAGAAAATTTAAGAAAATGCGCATTTTCCTCCTCAACCAAATATAAATTCTCAATTCTAAGGCCAAATTTTCCTGCCTCATAGTAACCTGGCTCAATTGAGAGAATCATTCCAGCCTCAATTGCTTGCTGGAAGCTGCGTTTGCTGATTGATTGCGGTCCTTCATGAACATTTAAAAAAGCCCCAACACCGTGACCAGTGCCATGCGCATAATCTTGGCATTCTTCCCACAAATCAAGCCTGCTTAGAGCGTCAAGGTGAGCTCCTGTGGTGCCTTTTGGAAAAATTGCAGAAGCAAGCCTAATGTGGCCTTTTAAAATTTGTGTATATCTTTTTTTGATTTCTTGCGAAATTTCAGCCTTTAACGGCAAAACTCTTGTGACATCAGTTGTGCCAAGGCAGAAAGGTTTTTGCCCAAGATATTGCCCTCCAGAATCAATTAAAACAATCTCATCTTGCCCAACTTTTCTGTCATTTTCTGGGGTTGGGTGGTGGTGAATGATGGAGGCATTAGGGCCAATTCCGACAATGGAAGCAAAGGAGTTTTTAATAAAATTTGGATTTTCTTTACGAAATTCTAAAAGTTTCTCAGAAATTTCAAGTTCAGTTAAATTTTCATTCACATTTCCATCAAACCAGCGCAGAAATTTGCCAAAGCTTCGCCCATCTTCAATGTGAGCATTTTTAATGGCTTCAATTTCAGTCTGGTTTTTGATTGATTTTAACAAGAAAATTGGTTCTGGCATGTTGATGATTTTATTTCTCTTCTTTAAAATTTCAAAGAAAAAGTAAGGAACTCGTGCTTCATCAATGATGATTTTTGCATTTCTCAAATTCTGGCAAAATTTCTCAAAATCAGCAAAAGTGAGTTTGCTTAAACCACTACCTTCTTGAGAGAAAACTTGCATTTTTCCGTCATCTGAAAGGACTCCGAAACCATTGAAAATTGGTGAATGTGCAACATCATGGGCTCGCAAATTCATGAGCCAGCAGAGATTTTCTGGTGCAAAAATGAATAAATGTTCCGCGGAATTTTTCTTCAAAATTGCAACTAATTCTTCAATTTTGCTTTCTGAAGATTTGCCAGCCAAAGATTCTGGAATGAAAAATGGCTTAGATTCAGTGCGTTTTGGCATATTTTGCCAAATTCTATCCACCAAATCTTGCCGAATTGGCGTGAATTTGAAATATTTTCCCCAATTTTCAATCTGTGCATTTGAATGAAGCATTGAATTAAAAGCAATTTTGAGATTTGCTGGAAGATTTTCTTGGCACCATTTGGGTAGAGAAATTTCTGCTAAATCAATGATTTGGAAATCGGGACATTGGTTTTTTGCCTGTTGCAAATAGCGCCCATCAGTGAAAAGCAGCAAGTTTTTTTGTAAAATCAACCCAATCCCATGTGAGCCAGAAAAACCGGTCAGGAACTCAAGATTTTTATCACAATCATCAATTTCCTCTCCCATGAAAACGTCCCAAGAGGGAATGATCAATCCGTCTAACTCCAAGTTTATTAATAATTTTCTCAGTTTTTCAATTTTCATCACTTTCAAATTACTCAAAAAAAGGTTATGATATTCAATCAATATAAATAATTATTACAAATAAAGAAAATCAATGCCAGCAAAATTCTCAGATTTTCAGCTTTATGCTCAAAAACAATTTTTACCGGTTGAAGAGTTGGAGCAAGAAATTCAATTTAAAGTTGACAAACCCTCGGAAGAGTTAGTTTTTTTCCTGGAAGAGAAATATGGTAAAAAAGCAAATTTAATTGAAATTGATGATTTTTGGGAAGTTTTAAATGATAAATTCAAAAAAAACCTGAAATTTGAATCATCTAATGGTTTGTTCAGCAGAAACCCATCATCTTCAGCTAAAAAATTGATCAAACAGCCTGAGTTAACTTTCATTGGCCTTTTTGTAGGCATAGCTCTGCTTTTCACTAATGTTAGATTTATGAGTTATTTTTTAATTTTGATGAATTTAATTTATTTTATTTTTAATTTCTTCAAACTGATCCTTTTCAGCAAAGCTTTCATTAAAAATCAAGAGGAGAATTATGAATTTTTGAGTGACGATGAATTGCCAATTTACACAATTTTGCTTCCTTTATATAAAGAAAAAGACCCACAAATTCTGAAAAATATTCTAAAAATGGATTATCCTGAGCATAAATTAGATGTTAAAGTGATTGTTGAAGAAAGTGATCTCATCACAATGAAATATATTGATTCTCAAAATTTCCCTCCTCATTTTCATATTGTTAAAATCCCTAATTTTTTGCCAAAAACCAAACCAAAAGCCTGTAACTATGCCATGTTTTTTACAAAAGGAGAATTTGTGACAATTTTTGATGCAGAAGACGAGCCGGACATTTTACAATTGAAAAAAGCTGCTGCGAAATTTGCTAAAATGCCTGAAGAAATTGTGTGTTTACAAGCTAAATTAAATTTTTATAATAGTTCTAAAAATCTTTTGACGAAACTTTTCTCAGTCGAATATTTTTCCTGGTTTAACTATATGTTGAAAGGTTTGGAGTTTTTTCAAATGCCAGTTCCTCTTGGCGGAACGAGTAATCATTTTAGGGTCAATATTTTAAGACAATTGTTGCTTTGGGACCCGCATAATGTGACTGAAGATGCTGATATGGGGCTAAAAATTGCATATAATGGCTTCAAAACAGCCTCTCTTGATTCCTACACAATGGAAGAAGCGCCAACTTCTGTGGGGGTTTGGATTAATCAAAGAAGTCGCTGGATTAAAGGCTACATGCAAACCTATTTAGTGCAAATGCGTCACCCCATCAAATTCTGGAAAGCAACCAACTGGCAAGGTTTAGCAAGTTTACACATGTTCATTGGCTTTTCCTGTTTCAGCTTCCTTTTCACGCCAATTCTCTTCATCGCTTCAATTGTCATGTATTTTAATGTGCTGAATATTGATAAAATGGCCATGTATTTTATTTTTAACGCATTGATTTTCATATCTTTTCCAATATTACTATGCTATTTAGTAAATAAACAACAATCTAATTTAATTAAATTACAAGATATTCCTGTATTTTTCATTTTTCCATTTTATTTTCTTCTCCACTCCATTGCCAGCTTTAAAGCAATTTGGGAGCTTTTCTTTAATCCCTATTACTGGGATAAAACGCCACATGGTGTTGATGCGGAATAGGGGTTTTGTTTAAAAATTTCTGTGCAAAAAACACACATTTTTAAGATCTTCCCATTTTTTCTCACATGATTTAGTGATCTTTTTTACACATTTTTTAAATTTATTATTAATTTTTATGCTCTCCCCCTTGACGAAATGAGCTCGAGAAGCTATATTTTGAGTGTTGGTTCCAAAAAAACCCAAAAAAACCCATGTTAACCCAAAATTTACCATTTTATGTTTTAATATAAAACATGTGGGTTTGAACTTTAATTTATGGCACTTAAATTTAAAAAATGGCATTGTTTTTATCAAGCTTCGTAAATAAAATCGACAAAAAAGGCAGAGTTTCTGTCCCTTCGGTCTACAGAGCCGCACTTGCAAAGCAAGAATTTGCGGGCATTGTGGTCTACCCCTCCTTTGTCAATTGTGCCATTGAAGCTTGTTCCATGGACAGAATTGAAAAATTAAGCCAGTCAATTGAAGAACTTGACCCTTTCAGTGATGAATATAACGCTTTTGCAACCACAATTTTGGCTGGCAGCATTCAACTTCCTTTTGACACGGAAGGCAGAGTGATTTTGCCGGAAAACTTAATTGCGGAAACAGAAATTAATGGAATTTGCACTTTTGTTGGTAAAGGACAAACATTTGAAATTTGGCAACCGGAAAAATTTGAGATTTATGCTGAAAATGCTAGAAAAATTGCCAGAGAAAATCGCCATAGCTTGAATTTCAGGCGTGGAGGTGAAAAATGAGCGAGCATGTTTCAGTTTTGCTGAATGAGATTTGTGAATTTGCTGAAATCACCCAAAATGGCATATATGTCGATTGCACATTTGGAGCAGGGGGCTATTCCAGGGAGATTCTAAAAAAGGCTGATTGTCAGGTTGTTGCATTTGACCGTGACCCGAGTGTGAAAAAATTTGTTGATGTTTTGCAAAAAGAATTCCCGGGGAAATTATCGTTCATTAACAGTGAGTTCTCGAAGATTCTTGAGAAAATGCCTGAAGAGTTAATTGGCAAAATTGATGCTGTGATTTTTGATCTTGGCGTTTCATCAATGCAAATTGATGATGCAGAAAGAGGTTTTTCTTTCATGCATGACGGGCAAATTGACATGAGAATGGGGGTGGGCGCAAGGGATGTGCAGAAATTCATTAATGAAGCAACGGAAGAAGAAATTGCCAATGTGATTTTTGAGTTTGGTGAAGAAAGAAATTCCAGAAGAATTGCACATAACATTGTTGAAGCGAGAAAAAAATCTGCCATTCTCAGGACTTGCCAGCTTGCTGACATTGTCAGAAAATCTTTCAAGCTTGGTGAGTCAAAAAAAATGAAAATTGATTCTGCCACAAAAACCTTCCAAGCTTTCAGAATTTGGGCTAATGATGAGCTTGAAGAAGTGAAAAATGCATTGGAAGCTGCGGTTAAATTGTTGAAAAAAAATGGAAAAATCATTGTGGTTTCATTTCATGGCTTGGAAGATGTGATTGTGAAAAAATTCTTTTTAGATCATTCTGGCAGAAAACCAGCAATTTCACGCTATGCACCTGATTTTTCAGATTTGCAGCTTGAAAAAAATGATGATGCAATCATTGAAATTGTGACTAGAAAAACTGTGAAACCAACTGAAGAAGAAATCTTCCGCAATCCAAGAGCGCGCTCAGCGAGGCTCAGAGTTGCAAAAAAATTGATTTGAAAGAGGAAATGATGTCTAAATTTAATAATAAACTTATTCTTGCTCTTTGTTTGCTTTCACTTGCGAGCATTTTCATTTTATTTGAAATTAAATTTCATGTTGAAAATGTTAAAAGAGAATTAATGGAAGTCAACAGGCAACTGATTGAAGAAGAAGAGGCTTTGCATGTTTTGCAAGCTGAATGGAGCCATTTGAATCAACCTGCCAGGCTTGCTGCTCTTGCTGCGAAATATTTGAATTTAGATGAAAATTCAAATGATAATTTGCTGGTTGTTGAGAATTCTGACGTTAAACTGAAAGAAATTCTCGAAGTGGCAATTTTGGCGGAGGATGATCAGCTTTTGCATGCAATTTCAAAAAATGCTTCTAAACCACAATTGCAATTAATTGGTGGTAAAAAATGGCGTTTCAAAAATGATAAATTTTTGGCATTGAAGAGTAATAAAGTCATGAATGTGAGCGTCAGAAAGTGAATATTTTGAAAAAACCAACTAATATTTTTGCAAATGTGCGGCCAGAGCGCAGCCGCATTTTGCTTGTTTCTTTAGTTTTTGCATTAAGTTTTTGCATTTTGGTGATCAGGCTCTTCGATTTAGTCATTTTTCATGATTCAAATTCATCTGATTTTCCGAATTTAATGTCTAAAAAAGAATTCACCAGGGCTGATTTAATTGACAGAAATGGCTTATTGCTTGCAACGAATCTTCGCACAGCCTCGCTTTATGCTGATTGTCGAAAAATTTCTGAACCTGAAATTGTTGCAAAGAATTTGAGCAAGATTTTGCCAAATCTTTCGCATAAAGAGCTTTTGGAGAAATTAAAATCTGGGAAATCTTTCGTGTGGATTCAAAGAAATTTGACGCCAAATCAGCAATATGCTGTGAATAATTTAGGCGTACCTGGCCTCAATTTTGAGTTTGAGGAAAAGAGAATCTATCCGCATGGGAATTTATGTTCTCATGTGCTTGGTTTCGTTGATGTTGACGGCTCTGGTTTGGGTGGAATTGAGAAATTTCTTAACAAGCAACTTGCAGAAAATGAAGAAAAAATTCAACTTTCAATTGACGTGAGAGTGCAAAATATCATGCGCACTGAGCTTTTGAAAACCATTAAAAACCATGAAGCAGAGGGAGCGGTGGGCATTTTGATGAATGCAAAAAATGGTGAAGTTCTTGCAATGACAAGTTTACCAGATTTTGACCCGCACAGACCCTCAGAAATCACGGATAATGAAAAATTCAACAAAGCAGTGCAGGGTGTCTATGAAATGGGTTCGAGTTTCAAACCATTCACCATGGCAATGGCAATTGAAGCCAAAGTTGCTGATTTGAATGATGTTTATTATGTTGGTGAGCCAATTAGGGCAGGGGGCAAATTCACCATCAGCGATTTTCACAGAGGCGAAAAATGGCTTTCTGTGCCAGAAATTTTTCTCTATTCTTCTAACATTGGCATGGCGAAAATCAATTTAGAGCTTGGTAATGAATTACAGAGGGAATATTTACAAAATTTTGGTTTTTTGGAAGGCTTGCCAATTGAATTAAACGAAAAAGCCACCCCAATTTTTCCTAAAACCAAAAATTGGGGAGATTTGAGCATCATGACAATTTCCTATGGCTATGGAATTGCAGTGACTCCAATGCATTTAGTGCAAGCATTTGCTTCGCTTGTTAATGGTGGTGACATGCCAAAATCTAGCTTGTTAAAAACTAAAGAAGATGCAGAGTTGGTCAAGAGAAAAGTCATCAGCCAGCAAAGTTCTGATAAGATGAGAAAACTTTTGCGCTTGGTTGTGAAAAAAGGAACGGGCCGTAAAGTTGGAGCTGAGGCTTATAAAATTGGTGGAAAGACTGGAACGGCGAATAAATCGCATAATGGTTCTTATAATAAAACTTCCCGCTTCACGACATTTTTGTCAAGTTTTCCAATGGCTAATCCGGAATATGTCATGTTGATCATGCTTGACAATCCTAAGCCGCAAAAAGGTCAATATGGCTTCGCCACGGCCGCCTATAATGCTGTTCCTGCGTCGGGTGAAATTGTTAAGAAAATTGCTCCATTTTTAAGCATCACTGGCTCCAGTCCTGAGATTTTGCTGGATGAAGAATTGATTTTTGAGCATCAAGGGACGAAAGGTGATTCTTTGTGAAATCTCACAAAATCCCTATTTTCCGATCAAACTCCTTCATTGCCAAACAATGATCAACATGCTCCATGGAGGGGTTTTCTTGGAAGATCTTTCTAAACTTTAAATATTGCTCTTTAAGCCCTTGATTTTCCTCATTTTTTCTTAAGAAGAAATTTTTCACTTTTGCATAAAAACTATGAGCAAAAATTGTAGTAAGTTTATTTTGCATTTTTGGGTTTGAGAAAATTTTATGAATAAATTGAAAATCATCTTTGGAGATATTTTCAAGAATTTTCTGCATTCTTTCAGGATTTTGTTTGATGAATAAAGTTAAATTCGCATCTGAAGATTTAGCTAAAATCTCTTCTGCTGTCTTTAAATGAGGCTCAGAGCTAAAAATGATGTTTACAATTTGTTTAGAAAATATTCGGTCTTCAAGCATTTTCTGAATTTCTTGGAAATGCTCAAATCTTTCGTGATGTTCTTCATCATTCTTAGCTAAATTCTGCATGATTAACGTGATTTGCAGGGCTGTGTTGCCGTGATTATTTTGCAAATTTAAATCAGCGCCATATTCAATCAAAACTTTAGCCACGTCGACATGGCCTTTTTTGGCAGCGTGAATTAGGGCGGTTTCCATGTGTTTGTCGGCAAAATTAATGAGAGCTCCGGCGTCTAGCAAAGCTTTAGTGGTTTTCGGGTGACCATTTTCTGCGGCATAAATTAAAGCGCTATTTCCAAAATGATTAACATAGTTAACGCAAGCGCCAGCCTTAACCAGGGCCTGCACATTTTGTAAATGGCCTTTTTTGGCAGCTTGAATGAGAGCATTTTGGCCAAAATCATCAATTAAATTTACTTTGGCACCTGCATTAATTAGCGCTTGCAAATGCTCATGATGGCCATTTTTTGCTGCATGCATGAGGGCGGTTTGCCCAAATTCGTCTTCTATGTTTAGATTTCCCCCACTTTTCAGCAACTTATCAAAAGCTTTTTCTTGGCAATTATCTTCCGCGTCAACAAGCACTTTCATGATGTTTGGAGTTTTTTTGAACTGAATTTCCGCTCCAGCTTCAATTAATGTGTTGATGATTTTAATTTGCTTTAACTCTTTAGTTTTTAAATGTTTTGCCAGAACATCGATGCTGCTTTCTTGATTATCTCCCGTGAAATTCGGATCTGCGCCTGCTTCCAGGCAAGATTTCACAATTTCTGCGGTGATTTTTCCGGTTTTTGCAGCATTGAGAAGCAGTTCGCTGCTGAATTTTTCTTCATCTTTTAGCTTTTTTAAAGTGTGCTCATCTAAATTTCGATGGGCGCTTCTCACCATCTCAGAGTAGCTTCCTGGTTCAATATGGATGAAAACGCCGGGCTTAAAAAATCTGGGCATAATATCCAGCGGGTCATGATTTTTAGTGAGAAAAACCAATATTTCATCGAAATTTATGGAATTTTCTTTTGCTTTAGCAAGAAAGCTTTGAGCTGAAAAAGATTGACAGTTTTTTACTTCTTCTGTCAAATTATTCAAAATTCGATCTTTAGGCATCTGCTTACCTCGAATATGTTTGTTCTTAATATTTTAACATATTTTCGACGAAAATGTCAACTTTAAATTGATATCGAGGTTTAATAAGTTGATTTAAAACAATTTAATTATTGCTTTCAAAAAAATAGAATGATAAGATTCCAAAATATAATAAAAATTAATATAGGGTTAAAAATGGATAAGAAATTCTTTAACGCTAGACCAGCAGAAGAATTATTACAAATTCTGGTCTGCCCACTCACAAAAAGTGAGGTTTTTTATGATGAAATGAGAAATGAAATCATCAGCGATGCAGCAGGGCTTGCATTTCCAGTGGAAATGGGAATTCCAATCATGCTGGTTGACAGGGCAAGAAAACTGAATTCTAGAGAAATTTGAATGAACATGCTTGACAAAATGTTGAATTCTCATTATCTTCCCTAGAATGGTAATTTTTAATGATATAAGGACGAAAAAATGAGTGACATTGAACGTGATCTTAATCAAACAATTGATTTGAGTGAAATTCTTGAACAAAAAAGAAAAGATGCTTTGTTTGGTGGGGGCATGAAAAGAATTGATGCTCAGCACCAAAAAGGCAAATTGACTGCCAGAGAAAGGCTTGATGTTTTGCTTGATCCTGATTCTTTCCGTGAATTTGGAATGCTTGTGGAACATCGTTGCACTAATTTTGGCATGGAGGAACATAATCACCCTGGTGACGGGGTTGTGACTGGCCATGGCACCATTAATGGCAGGCTTGTTTTTGTATATAGCCAAGATTTCACAGTTCTAGGTGGCTCTTTGAGTGAAACTAATGCGAAGAAAATTTGCCAAATCATGGAAATGGCCTTAAAAGTTGGCGCTCCTGTGATTGGCATTAATGATTCTGGAGGGGCAAGAATTCAGGAAGGCGTTGATTCTCTTGGGGGATATGGTGAAATTTTCCAAAGAAATGTGATTGCTTCTGGCGTTGTGCCACAAATTTCCCTGATCATGGGTCCATGTGCTGGTGGCGCGGTTTATTCTCCCGCGCTGACTGATTTTACTTTCATGGTTAAAGGCAGTTCCTATATGTTCGTGACGGGTCCAGAAGTGGTGAAAACAGTGACGCATGAAATTGTGACCAAAGAAAAACTTGGTGGCGCTTCCACTCACACCTATAAAACGGGGATTGCAGATATGGCATTTGAAAATGACATTCAAGCTTTGCTGCAAACGAGAAAATTCTTCGATCTTCTGCCGCTTTCTAACACAAAAGAAGTGCCAGAAGTTGTAACTCAAGACCCTGCTGACAGAACAGACATGTCGCTTAACACTTTGGTGCCTGACAACCCCAACAAGCCCTATGACATGAAAGAACTGGTTAACCGAATTGTTGATGAAGGTGATTTTTTTGAAATTCAACCAGAATATGCTAAAAATATCATCATTGGACTTGGCAGAATGCAAGGTTCCACAGTGGGTTTTGTGGCAAATCAGCCAATGCATTTGGCGGGCTGTCTTGACATTAATTCTTCAAGAAAAGCAGCCAGATTCATCAGATTTTGTGACGCTTTCAACATTCCAATTGTGACTTTGATTGACGTTCCTGGCTTTTTACCAGGCGTTGAACAAGAGCATAATGGCATCATTAAGCATGGTGCAAAATTGCTTTATGCTTACGCCGAAGCCACTGTTCCCAAAGTGTCTGTCATCACCAGAAAAGCCTATGGCGGAGCCTATATTGTGATGAATTCTAAACATTTAAAAGGTGATGTGAACTATGCTTGGTCGAATGCCGAAATTGCTGTGATGGGTGCTGAAGGTGCAGCAAATATTCTCTATAAAGACATCACAGACCCTGAAGAGTTAAAAGAAAAAGTGCGTGAATATAAAGCCAGATTCACCACGCCTTTCATTGCAGCTGAAAGAGGCTATTTAGACGACATCATTCGCCCTCAAAACACCAGATGGAGAATTTGTCAGGCTTTGACTTTGCTGAAAGGAAAAACTGAGAAAAGGCCTTGGAAAAAACACGATAATCTTCCACTTTAGAAGTTTGTCAATTTCATATTCACTAATTTTAAAGAGAGTTTTTTTATGTTTGATAAGGTTTTAATTGCAAATAGAGGTGAAATTGCTTTAAGAATCATGCGCAGTTTGAAAAAAATGGGCATTAAGAGCACAGCAATCTATTCCGAGGCTGACACAAATTCAATGCATGTCCAATTTGCAGATGAAGCGGTTTATGTTGGACCTTCGCCCGCCACGGACAGCTATTTGCACATTCTCAACATTTTGAAAGCCATTAGGAGAAGCGGAGCAACCGCTGTTCATCCGGGCTATGGTTTCTTATCTGAAAATTACGAATTTGCCAAAGCACTTAAGTCGGAAAATGTTGAGCTGATTGGCCCTTCCGCTGAGTCAATTAAACTGATGGGCGACAAAATCACAGCTAAAAAAATTGCAATTGAAGCAGGAGTCAGCACTGTTCCAGGTTTCACTGGTGAAATTAAAGATGTTAAGCAAGCCATTGAAATTGCATCTGGAATTGGTTTCCCGGTGATGCTCAAAGCCGCAGCAGGTGGTGGAGGCAAAGGCATGAGAGTGGTTTTTGAGCCTTCGGAAATGCAAAATGCCTTTGATTCCGCAAGAAGAGAGGCCACAAACAGCTTCAGCGACGGGCGTGTTTTCATTGAAAAATTCATTCAAAACCCAAGACACATTGAAATTCAACTTCTTGCAGATAAACATGGAAATGCAGTTTGTTTAGGTGAGCGCGAATGCTCAATTCAAAGACATCATCAAAAAGTCATTGAAGAAGCGCCCAGCGTTTTCATCACAGAGGAAATTCGCCAAAAAATGTATGAACAAGTGAAGGCCCTAGCTGCCAAAGTGGGCTATTATTCCGCTGGAACGGTGGAGTTTATTGTTGATGAAGAAAAGAATTTCTATTTCCTGGAAATGAACACCAGGCTTCAGGTTGAGCATTGCGTCACGGAACTTGTGACAGGAATTGACATTGTTGAGGAAATGATTAAAATTGCCGATGGTCAAAAACTTTCTTTCTCACAAGATGATGTGAAATTAAATGGTTGGGCCATTGAATCGAGAATTTATGCTGAAGATCCAACTCGAGGTTTCATTCCTTCAACTGGCAGAATTGTGCAATATGAAGAGCCAGAAAAAAGCGCAAATGTCAGAGTTGACAGTGGGGTGAGGGAGGGCTCAGAGGTGAGCATGTTCTATGATCCAATGATTGCAAAGCTTTGTACCTATGCTCCCACCAGAATTGAGGCGATTGTCAAAATGCAAGAAGCTCTGGGGAACTATGTGATTCGCGGAATTTCCCACAATATTAGCTTTTTGGAAGCAATCATGTTCAGTAAGAATTTCATCTCAGGGGACATTTCCACGAATTTCATTCATAAAGAATATCCTGATGGGTTTTTCGGTGCTGAGCTTAATGATGAAACAACAAGAGTTTTCCTTGCGGTTGCGGTGCATTTGCATTTGACTGAGCTTAAGAGAATTTCCGACATTCCTGGTCAGGTGCCTGGGCGTGAAAAGCAGATTGGGACTCGCTGGGTTGTTAAAATTGATGATAATTTTTTCCCTGTTTTCATTAAACCAACCAGCTATGGCTATAACATTCGCCATGAAAATAAACGACTTTCCATCAGAAGTAATTGGACGATTGGTAATAATTTATTCCAAGGTTTGGTCAATGAAAAAAGCATCAGCGTGAAAATTGAAAACATCCCTTCTGGCTATCATCTGACCCATGCTGGGACTTCTGTGAAGGTCTATGTTCGCTCACTTAAAGTTGCGGAACTTGAGAAATTCATGCCGGAAATCACAAATGATGGAATGGATGGCTCTTTTGTGAGCTCTCCAATCACTGGCCTTCTGACCTCAATTAAAGTGAAAGAAGGTGAAATGGTGAAAGCTGGACAGGTTTTGGCGATTGTTGAGGCGATGAAAATGGAAAATAACATCATTGCATCAAAATCTGGTAAAGTTGTGCGTTTGGAAGCAAAAGCTGGCCAAACTGTGCAGTCAAATCAAGTGCTTCTGGAGCTTGAATAATGCCACATTGCATTGCTGAATTTTCAAAAGGACTGGCCGGTCAAATCAGTGAACCAGAAATCTTTCAGGAGATTTTTGATTTGATGGTTGCATCAAATTTGTTCAAACCAGAAAGTATCAAAATTCGTTCACGGATTTATGAAAAGCATTTTTCAGCCAGCAAAAATTCTCAATTTTTTCATTTAGAAGTGAGAATTTTAAGTGGAAGAGATGAATCTGACCTCAAAATGCTCTCCAGCAAATTATTTGAATTTTTGTCAGAGAAATTTCGAGGCGTTAATGTCTCTGTTGATTTGGTCGAAATGAATAGAGAATTTTATTACAAATCCTCGTAGGTTGTAAATCTGCAACGCTTGCTATATTTTTTGAAAAAAATATTAACAAGGACTTGAAATTTTATCATCAGCACCATATATCGTCAATATGAACAATTTTATCATATTGGTGAGGTGAAAAATGCCACAAAATGAAGCTGCAAATTCTGAAATTGAATTCGTGAAAATGCAAATTGATGAAGATGGTTTGAAGCGGAATCCTTTTGGTTTTGCGGGAAAAGACCTCCTAGCATTGCTTGACTCGGCAAGATCGAATAATTATATTTCTTTTTACAGACCAATCAACGAAAGTGCTGGCGAGAAGATCAATCTTGGTACTCATGCTGGGAAAGGCATTGACATTAAAGGAAAATCATCTAATTTCATACCAATCGCAGGAGAGATTCCTTTAGATCAAAGATTAAGCAAGCTTTTTGAAAAAGAAACACCAGAAGAAAAGCCGAAATATCAATATTATTATGGACAAGTAATGGGGCAAATTAGAAGCAATGATGAAAAAGCAATAAGAGATTTGGCCGCAAATGTTGATAGTGAGGAGAAATTTAGAGAATTTTTAGAGAAATCTCGCAAATATAGCCCTTGCAAAGCAGTTGGAAAAACTGTGAGTGTTCAGAAAGAGCAAGATGAAAATGTTTTTAAATATAAAATCTGCTATAATAAAAAAGATAGCGTAGGAGAATATGATTTATTTTATTTTAGAAAAGAAGGTGATGACAATGCTGAAGGGCTTAATTTGAACGCTGAAATCCTATCAACAGAAGGGGAAAATAGAAAGCCTGTTTTTGCAATTATGGTTGAAGGAAGCTTTTTCTTTCTAGATGCAGCAAGTGGAAGTTTTGTGAAGAATGAAACCATGCAAGAAGCTGCGACAAGATTTACGGCAGCGAGAGTTGAAGTGCTTGCCTATACTAGACTTCGTTCTTCATTTGACCGGGAGAAAAAAATAGTTACCTTTAAACCGAAGGATTATATAATCACGGCAGACTATGATGAGCTTTCCTCTTCGGGGCAGAAATTGATGCCTATTGTTAATTCTCAAGTCATAGGGGGTGTTGATAGGGAGTTGTTAGCAAGAAGCATTGATGCAGAACTATTAATAAAGAGTCCTGACGGGGAATTATTGATAAAAAATGTTGATGTGGAGCTGTTAATAGGCAAGGCTTATAATGAAATGGTGGTGCAGATTCTTAGGTTTCATGAGATCAGCAAAAATCAGGAATTTTCCACTAGAGATTATTCTCCAGATTCTGGTGCGACTACGGAGGTTGAGAAAAATTTGAAGACCACGCAGAGGATTGATACGAATGATTCGACTAATCATGGTCCGGAGATTGGGAATCCGAATCCGGAGAAATTTACCAGTGATGATCCATATCCGGTGATTATTCCGAATGCGCAAATTAAGAATTATGTGGCTAAAAGGCTCATTGCAAAATTTCCTCAAGAAAAAAGATTTAATTTTAGTGAGTTTGGTGAAATTCAGGATTCTGAGATGGATAGATCCAAGCTTAAAGGTTTTGCACTAAAATTACATGGCGAAGAGCAGATTATATTTTTGTTTAATTTATTGCGCAGAATAGGCTATCCTTTGAGGGTGAACCCTAGATGGAACTGGGTTTTGAAAGAAGAGGAAAAAGTGGAGTTTTTGGTTAATCCGTTTGACGATGAAAAAAGTGAATATATGCTACCTTCCGGCAATAAACCGAAATTCAGAGCGCTCGAAAAGAGAGAAGCAAAAATCGATTGGGTGACAATTACGGATAGGATCAACGCGGAAAGAGAGAATTATGATAAATCTAGAGAGGCCTTGGGTTTTGAGGCCATTAAGCAATTCACCAAAAACCTTCCTAAGAATGCGAATGCTGAAATTAGTAAGTTTCATGATAATCTCATTGAATTGCTTGATTTGTTGGAAGAAAAAGTGATGAATCATGTGGTTAAATTCAGAGATCGCATGAGAGACGCTTCGATTGAGAAGTTGGATGAGGGTGCGGATGTTAGAGAGATTCTCAGCGAAATAATAATAAGGTATGATGATACAGATAAAAAAACAAAAATTCAAAAGCTGGTTGCGAATATTTTAGAAATTGTGCCAAAAGCTTTGGATGTGAATAGTCTTGTCAATACTTTTCAAATATTTTACAGTTTGAAATTAAATATAGAGATACAAAACCAAATGTTGCTAATATCTGAGCTAGAATCTGCTCCTAGCATCACTTATTCTTGGGGTAGCGTTCTTTCTTCCTCTGTGTCTGAATTGTTTAAGAGTGATGTAGAATATATAAAGCTCGTGAAGAATATAGGTCATGACGATATGTCAAAAGAAGATAAGAGAAAAATTCACAGAATATTGGAGCTTGCTATTCAAACAGGGGATGCTTTTGAAAAATGGAGAGAAGATCGTATTAAAGAATTGAAAATAGGTTTAGGTGGTGGCGTTGGAGCTTTCAAGACTTTAATTGGCAGTGACACTACGCTTGCGGTATATGCAAGATTAATTTTGCCTAATGTGCTTGGAGCATTTACAGGAAAATTATCAGAAGAACGAGGTTCTGTAATTGATTCAACCAAAGAACCAGGCAGAGCCAAATAATAGTGCAAATAGTGAATTTGCAAGGAGAAATAACATGAAGTCAAAATTTTTAACAGAACAAGATTTGCTTTTTGACCCTGAGGAACAATCATTTCTATTTGCAGAAAATGCTGTCGATGAAATTGCAGCGAGAATAGCGAAAGAAGTTGAGGGAAAAGGATATAAATTAGGAAAATGGAGCTATGTTTACTTTCATGAATGGGATCAAAGCAAAAAGGAGAAAATATTAAGAACCCAAATCACAATGTTTTTGCCAACTTTGAATGATATGCTGGAAGAATACTTCTCGATGAGAAAGACATATCTGGGAACTTCTCTAAATGCCTTGAATTTTATGTTTTGTTTCACAGAAGGCGATCATTATGGATCTCCCTTTGGTAGGAATTTTGCTAATCTACTAGAAGCTCACGGTGAGAGGCTAGATTCTGCAGGAAGAGAAGCTGAAAATAGAATCATAGAACAAGATTTAGGCAGGTTTAAAAAATTATATTATGCATTTAATTTAGAGAGTGTAACTCAAAGTAGGGCTACATCACCTACATTTTGGAACGAACTTTTAAAAACGTATATTGCTGACGTGATTTATGCGGTTAAAAACCATGATGCCTTTAAGATCCTAGGAAACATTACCGACACAGAAGTTGCTTTAGGGCAAAATGACGCTGAACTGGTCGAGGAATGCTTTACATTTAATAGATATTATACTTCTAAAGGAATTCTTAAAATCAGCAAATTCCCAGAAGAAGAGCGACTCCCAGGGAAATTTAGTGACTCATATATGGCCGTTAGCAACAGAAACCATCTGCTGTCCCCGGACAATCCTGAGCATGTTGCTGAGATTCATAGAATCATAAGAGATTGCAAAATTAGTGAGGAGATTTTGGAGAAGATTAACTTCTCATATGATCCAAACTACACTCCAAGCACTGTTAGCATTAGTGATGATGATAGCATTAGTGATGATGATGTTGATCCTGCAGATGATCATAAAGAGATCGCAGCTGTAGGAGAAAGCACCTACTGGCGCGACACTCTAAATCCTTGCTCTAGCAGCGATAATCATGTCACAAAGGTCTTGTCTTCTAGTGGTGCTCATAAGGGAATGTTGACAGGTCATTGAATTAACTTACTTTCAGACTTGACATATAAAAATCTTATAAGATAGAATGTAGCCAGTAATGTCCCTAAGAAAACCAGATCAGTTGAGTGTGAATTGTAAAAAAAGCTGCGACTACGGAGGTTGAGAAGAATTTGAAGACCACGCAGAGGATTGATACGAATGATTCGACTAATCATGGTCCGG
>CAYLHV010000021.1:0-28988 GCA_964383745.1 uncultured Rickettsiales bacterium
CTATATCATATCTTAAGTCCACACTCAACTGGTCTGATTTTTGGGGGGCATTACGGTAGCCATCACTGCTGTTATGCGTAATATTATTGTCTGCTTGAATGCGATGATCAGAGATAATAAATTTTACGAATTTTGAAGTTTTTGTCTTGACTTTAAAGACGGTAGATTGCCGCGCCTTTGGCTCGCAGGTGATGGAAGTGATGGCTCGTAACTTTAAAACTAGAGTTTAGGTGAATGAAAATCCAAACCTTAAATGTCCAAATCGCCGAATTTGTTTTTGAAGCCGGAAACTTTTTTCTCTTCTCTGATTGTGGCTTTCACGCCAGACCAAGCTGGATGGTCTTTGAAGCTGACGTCAAGATGCAGAGATTTTGCAGCTGCAGCTGATTTTGTCATGAAACGTGAGCCATCTGGCATGATGATTTCAAAATCGTGATAGTTAGGGTGGATGTTTGCTTGCATTTTTAGTTTTCCCATTAATGTTATGTTTTTAGTTGCTGGAGGCGAGTTTCTTTTTGATTTTTCTTTTTAAAGCAACAGCTTCTTCAGCAAGAGAGTGATTTTTTGTTGTGAGCAAGAAAGAGTCAATGCCACCGTTTTTTTCAACTGAGCGAATTGCTGCAGCTGTCACTCTAAGTTGAAATTCCGACCCAAGAATTTCACTTTTAAATGTTGCATTTTGTAAATTTGGCAAAAATCTTCTTCTTGTTTTTCTGTTTGAGTGAGAAACATTATTTCCAGTCATAACAGATTTTCCAGTGATGGTGCAGCGTCTAGTCATTTTGGGATTAAACCTCTATTCTTAAAAATTTGTTCATTTGATGAATTAAACTACTAAAATAAATCAAAATCAAAGGTTAGTCAAGCGAAAAAATCAATTTTTTTGATAAAAAAAATAATTTAATCCAAGCGCATTTTATACTTTACTAAAAGGAGAAATTAAGGCATCTTAAGTAAGAGTCGAATTTGATGTGGAAATAAATTATGAATTCTAAATTAGGCTATGCTGGTGACGTGAGCTGCCAGGAATGCTTTGAGGTGCTTTGCAATGAGCCAAATTCAATTTTGGTTGATGTGAGAACCATTGCAGAATGGGCTTTTGTGGGCGTTCCAGACCTTTCTGAAATTGAGAAAGACACGCTGAAAATCAGCTGGCGCCAATATCCCACCATGCAAATTAACGAGAATTTTGTTGTTGATTTAGAGCTGATGGGGGGAGAATGCATTTCGAAAGAAAGCACAAAAATCTTCTTCATTTGCCGCTCAGGTGCCAGGTCTAAAGAAGCAGCAATTTCTGCCACATCTGCTGGTTTTAAGCATTGCTTCAATGTTGAAGAGGGCTTTGAAGGTTCGGTGAATGAACATGGAAAAAGAGGCATATTTGCAGGTTGGAAAGCAGAAAATTTGCCATGGATACAATATTAAGGAGAAAGCGAATTATTATGTCTGAAGTCATGCTCAATTTAGACGAAGATGTTAAAGAAATTTGGAAAGCAGTGAATCAAGCTCTCAAAGTGGAATATGGCGAGGCTGTGTTCAGAAGCTGGTTTAGCAAAATGTCCATCACTTCCTATGATGCGTCAAAACTTGTCATTGCAACGCCAACAAGATTCATCAAAGACTGGATTTTCACAAACTATCATGACCAAATTCGCAGGCTTTGGAAGCAATTTGACCCATCTTTGAGCCAGGTTGAATTCATTGTGGTTAAAAATGAACGTGAAATTGAAGAAAAAGAGGCTGAAAAAGACGCTGATGGAAAAAATGTTGGTGAGGCAAAAAGCTTTGTGAGCCAGAAGCTTGAAGATGAAATTTTCACCACAAATCTTGATCCGCGTTTCACTTTTGATAATTTTGTTGTCGGAAAGCCAAACCAACTGGCCTATGCTGCTGCCAGGTCAGTGGCAGAGTCGGCCAAAGCGCAGTCTGAATCTAACCCGCTTTTTCTCTATGGCGGAGTTGGGCTTGGAAAAACTCATTTAATGAATTCAATTGCTTGGCACATTAAAAGCCACAATCCTGAACGTAAAGTCATTTATATGTCCGCCGAAAAATTCATGTATCAATTTGTCAGGGCGCTAAGAAATAAAGACATCATGTCTTTTAAGGAGCATTTCCGTTCTGTTGACGTTCTGATGATTGATGATGTGCAATTCATCTGTGGCAAAGAAAGCACTCAGGAAGAATTTTTCCACACTTTTAATGCTTTAATTGACAATCACCGCCAAATGGTCATCAGCTGTGACAGGTCTCCTTCTGATCTTGATAATATGGAAGACCGCATTAAATCTAGGCTGGGTTGGGGTTTGGTGGCTGACGTCCACAGCACCACCTATGAACTTAGGCTTGGCATTTTGGAATCAAAAGTTGAACAAATGAAAGCAGAAGTGCCGAAATCGGTCATGGAATTTCTCGCAAGCAAAATCACTTCCAACATCAGAGAGCTTGAAGGTGCGTTAAACAAAGTTGTGGCTCATTCCAACTTGATTGGGCGCGAAATCAACATTGCTAACACCAGGGAAATTTTGCAAGATTTAATCCGTTCAAATGAAAGATTGGTCACAATTGAAGAAATTCAAAAAACTGTTGCAGAGAAATATAACATCAAAGTCTCTGACATGTATTCTGGGCGCAGGGTTCGCTCAATTGCAAGACCTAGACAAATTGCAATGTTTTTGGCCAAGAATTTAACCTCAAGAAGCTTGTCGGAAATTGGCAAAAAATTTGGCGGAAAAGACCACACAACTGTCATGCATGCTGTGAAAACGGTGGAAGATCTCATGAAAAAAGATGCTGAGATTCAGGAAGATATTGACATTTTCAAAAGAATGTTGAGCTAAGCGTCCCATGAATCAAAATTTTCTGACAAAAGAGTTTTTTAATAAATTTAATTTTGTTAATTTCATTCACGGGAAGTTGCAAAAACCAAGCGCGGGAAAAAGTTTTGAGCTTTTTAACCCAGCCAAAATGGAGAAAATTTTTTCCTGTCCTGCTTCAAGCGAAAAAGATGTGAACATGGCGGTGGATTCTGCTGAAATTGCTCAAAAAGAATGGGCTAAAGTTGAAATTCGTCAGAGGGGGGAGATTTTGCAGAAAATTGCTGAATCTTTCCAGAATCATGCAGAAGAGCTTGCTCAAATTGTCACTTTGGAAACTGGTAAAGCAATTCGCACAGAAAGCCGCATTGAAGCTTCAGTTTTTTGGGATATTTTCAAATTTTATGCTGGTTTAGGGCCAGAAATTAAAGGTGAAGAATTTCCATTAAGCTCCCAAATGCTTTCCTACACTCATCTTGAGCCAATTGGGGTGGTTGGTGCCATCATTCCTTGGAATGTTCCATTAATGATGTTTGCTTTGAAAGTTGCTCCTGCGTTGCTTGCGGGAAATGGAGTTGTTGTGAAACCTTCTGAAGAAGCGCCGATTGCCATTTTGAGAGCTGCTGAGATTTTGAGTGAATTTGTGCCTTCTGGGCTGGTGAATGTTGTTTTGGGAGCAGGGGAGGCGGGCGAGATTTTGGTTCGTCATGCAAAAATTAAGAAAATTTCTTTCACGGGTTCTGTTGCAACTGGCCGAAAAGTGGCGGAAAATGCTGCTAGGAAAATCATTCCTGCAACTCTTGAACTTGGTGGAAAAAGTCCCATGATCATCAGCAAAAATGCTGATTTGGAGCGGGCGGCGCGAGGTTTCATTTCTGGCATGCGCTTCACAAGGCAGGGGCAGAGCTGTTCTGCCGCAAGCATGGTTTTTGTGCAAGAAGAGATTTTTGATGATTTTTTTGCGAGAATTAAAGGGAAATTGGACGCTTTAAAAATTGGTGATCCTTTTTCTGAGGAAACTGATGTTGGTTCTGTGATTTCTTTGAGGCAGTTTGAGAAAATTTCTGAATATGTGGCAATTGGTAAAAAAGATGGAATTTGTCATGAATTTTCTGAAATTCCAGCTGTTTTGCAAAATCTTCCATTTTGTCGCCCAACAATTTTTACTGATATTTCTCGTGATTCTAGATTAAGCAGAGAGGAGATTTTTGGCCCAGTTGCGTGTTTTTTTAAATTTCGGGATTTTGAAGATGCGATTGAAATGGCAAATGATTCGGATTTTGGTCTCACAGCTACAATTTGGACGGAAAATTTGAAAGAGGCAATGTGTGTGGAAAGGCTTGAAGCTGGTCTTGTGCAAGTGAATCAGAATTTGGTGGTGCAATCTGGCATTCCTTACGGTGGTCATAAAAATTCCGGACTGGGCGTTGAAGCCTCAATCAGCACAGTGAAGGAGCATTTTATGCGCTCCAAAACTGTGTTGATTAATAGGGGGTGACTCTATCTTGAGTTTCCCTGGGAAGACGAAGCTGCGTTGTTTCTTTGATCAAATAGTCTGTTTTTAAATGTTGCCTCTTGATTCTTAATGTCATTTTCGAACGTTTTTACAGCATTAGCAGACTCTTCTGGACTAGCAAGCATCAAAGCGGTATGTTCATAGAGGTTACGTGTATACACATCTGCACCTTGTTCTATAAGATCTCTGACCTTATCTTCTGGTGATTGGGTGTTGGTATCGGGTTTTTTCATTTTTGTAACTCCAAAATTAATTTAACAATGCTTCGATTAAAAATAAACCAAAGCTATATATATATTAACATAGCAAAATTTGATAAGTCAAGTTAAAAATCATAAAAAACAAAATTTCTATTTCATAGATATAATATATAAAATAATCAATTACAAGGCCCTAAAACAATCGGTTTGAATTATTTGAGTAAGGATACCAAAAATCAAGAATAAAAATCAATTATTTATGCCATCATCAGCTGCTCTGAAGCCAATTTTTTTCTTGATAGATCATTCATCATACGATAGTAGACGAGCGATTTGATTCAACCTGTGGATGCGCTATAATCAAGGGTGGGTATTATTTTGGAGAATGTTTGATGTTTCTGCTTGATTTTCAATTTCTACTATGTTAGTATTTTCATAAACTAAGTTTAATTTATTTGGGAATATTTTAAAATGAGTATTAAGGAATTATTTGAAGCGGTTTATGTTGGAAATTTAGCCAAGGTGGAGTCTTTGTTGGAAGATGGAAAGCTGAATGTTAATGTGCCTTGGAATAACGAAACTGTTTTGAGGCAGGCTGTTAAGGCTGGTCGTGTGGATATTTTGGAGAGGTTGCTGGCAGAAAAAGGAATTAATGTTAATGCCGTGGATCGAAATAGAGATAGTGCTTTGAGTTTTGCTGCCAGGAATGGTAATGTGGAAATGGTGAACATTCTGATTAGAGCAGGGGCGGAATTTACTGCTAGCGATAAAAAATCTTTAATATTTTCAGCCGCTTACGCATGTCACACAGAAATGGCAGAAATCTTGATTAAGAACGGAGCAAATGTTAATGCTCTTAATTCGGAGAAATATAGCCCTTTAAGTTATGCTATTAAACGCTCTACAGCAAATGACAGTTCTAAAGCAGAATTTGTGAAAATGCTGCTTCAGCATGGGGCCTCTATGGAGGGTTATTCGGAATTAATTTATGCTGCTCTTTGTGGAGAATTAGAAATTGTGAAGCTTTTGATTGAATATGTGGCGGACCAGGATAAAAAAAATGCGTTAACTCTGGCTGCTGAAAAGGGATGTGAGGGGGTCGTAAATCTGTTTATTGAAGATGGAGTAGATTTTCTAAATTACAATGACCAAGATATTGCATTGAATCTTGCTATTATACATAAACAAACAGATATTGCAAGAATATTGATTAGGGATGCAGATATAGACATTAATGATCAAGGGCATAATGACATGTCTGCTCTCGAAAACGCTATTAGTGATGGTCAAGTAGAAGCTGTAAGAATGTTGCTTCAGGAAGGGGCAAATGGTGCTGGGAAGTTGCATTCTGCTATTACGTATGGCCAAAAAATAGAGTTCGTCAAAATGTTTATTCAAGAAGGGGATGATGTTAATGCAGTGAGCTATGAACATACTCCTTTGATGTTAGCTGCTGAATGTTTATCAGAAGAAATAGTAAGAATATTGCTTGACGAGGGGGCAGATGTTAATGCTGGCAAAAGTGCATTAATTATTGTTGCTCAGCAAAATGATTCTTCGGTAGAAATTGTCAGAATGTTAATTCAAGCAGGGGTGAATGTTCATGCTGTGGATGAGCAAGGAAATAATGCATTGACATATGCTGCCAGGAATGGTCATGTAGAGATTGTGAAAGAATTGCTTAAAGCAATAGGAGATGTAAAGCTTTGTGATAAACGGGCGTTAATAGCTGCTGTTAAAAATGGTTACGTAGAGGTCGTAAAAGAGTTGCTCCAGGCAGGAATGAACGTTCGTGATAAGAATGATCTGGGAAAAAATGCTTTGATGTGCTTTGTTGAGAAGGCTTGCTCAGATAGCTGGAGAGGGGGAGGATGGCTTACACCGGATTATGTGGGTGGTCAAAAAGAAAGCACATTCGACGAGATGGTCACGTTATTGACTAAAGCTGGGTTAAAGATTAATGCTAGGGATAATGGGGGAAATAGCGCTTTGATGCTGGTTGCCATGCGTAGTGAGGTTGTTGCAGATTTTGTTGCAAAAAATTTGATTCGGCGTGGGGCGTTTGTTGAGGCTAAAAATGCTGAGGGAACCACTGCTTTGATGCTGGCGAGCAAGCAAGGTAATGCTGTTCTTGCTAAGACTTTGGTTAATTGTGGGGCGTTTATTGATAATAGGAATCACCAGAGACAAACAGCTCTGACGATTGCTCTTCAGAATGGTAAAATGAATGTTGTTGAGATGTTGCTTGGATTAGGGACGGATGTTGTCGACAATTATGCGGTGGTGATGCATTATGCGAAAAATGATGAAGCTAAGGGGCTTGTGCATAGCAGGATGGTTGCGGTGGCTTTGGGGTCAGGGAAGAAGTTGACGAATGAGGATTTGGCAGTGGCGAAGTCTGAGAAAGATGTCATGCGCAAGGAGATTAAGTGCCAGGCTTCTTTGAATCAGCGACTTTTTCTGCATGTTATTAAGCATGCTGAGGGAAATCTTAAAAATTGGTTAAGTTTGGATAATCAGGATCATATTGAGTTGAAGAGCGCTTATATGAAACTTTCGTCAATGGTGCAGGATAGTTATTTTTGTGCTTTGAAAATGAGGGCTTTTGAGAATAGGATTAACTATAAGGCGATTGATGAAAAAGATTTTGTGAAGAGTCCTAATATTGCAGAATTTGATGTGGAGAAGAGGTATGAGAAAGATGAGAAGCTTTCGGGTATTCTTTTTCAGTGGATTGAGGAGGGTGTTTTGCAGAAGATTGAGAAGATTTTGGAAAAGAAAGATCTTTCCCTTGAAGATGTTCAATTTGCTTTAGATTTTATTCATCATGAGTTTATGGAGCGGTCAAGAGTTTTTTATGGTTGTGAACAAGCTTCTGCTGGCTTCAAGACAGGTGCCACATTCAAGAAACTTTCTGAACAAGAGGAAAAATTAGAGGATGAGCTTTTGGGGAAGGCGGGGCTTAATCCTGTCGTTAATCCTGTTGTTAATCCTGTCGAAAGCAAAAAAAGAAAAGGAAACTCTGAGTCACAGGATGTTCAAGATGATAAAAAGCAGGTGGTGGGAGAAGAAGAGCAGCAAAGGGCGGTGAGCAAGACGAATTTTGTTGCGAGATCTAGGTCATCTTCTCCTTCTCGAGGGGCTGGGGTGTGAGTTTTTTGAGATTGCAGCATAATACATAAAAATCAATGAATTAACCTGATGTGTGTGAATTATGTCTTGAAAAATGCTAAACTTCAATAAAATGTTTGCAAAATTCTTTGGTAAAGATTAATTAAAATTAACATAAGTCATTCTTTTTAAAAATAAATTCACAAAGATGAGAATGGTTCTTTCAAAATTTCAAAATTTGCAGCATCATTTTTTTTGTTATATAATTTGATTTAGTGACCGAAATATGTCGCTGATATACACCCCAAACTAAAGACTCCTAAAAAACTCTAACTGGCCCCTAATCCTGTTAGAGTTTTTCTTAAAAAATGTTTCAACGCGCCTGAACTTCTCCGCGAGTATTGATTTTTTGCTGATTAATGCGAGCTTGAAATCCAAAATCTTGCTTGTGAGAAAATTTATCTTTGCCATTTGCTGAAATGCCTTCAATGGTGAATGATTTGGAGTTTTCTGAGATGATTGGTGGCATGATCACGTTTTTGGCGCCATTATTAGTGATTTTATATAATTGCTCATCTTTGTTAAAATAATAGTCAATTGTGATGCTGGGGTCTGACGGGTGGTGATATCGTGCTATGATTGCCTCTTCTGCCTCGTAATATTCTGCAGCCAGAAAAACGAATCTTTCACATTTAGATTCTTTAGCGAGAGTGGCAAATCGCTCCATCGCCGCGCCATAGTTTTCAACTTTAGCTTCTTCAAATTTTTTACAAAAATTCAAGAAAAACCCGCTGGCCACAGGCTCTTTGCGACGAGTATGTGCAGGTTTTTTACCATTGCTGGAGTGGAGTTTGTCGTCATCGTCATCATCATCGGAACTGCTGCCGCCATTATTAGCAGGAGGCATTATGTTGATGATTTCTTCTTTTTTTCTGGTTTCTGCAATGATTGGAGCAAGTGCTCTAAAACGTTCTTCGATTTTATTTTTCATTTTTTCCTCACCTAAAATTAAGCACACGTGGTAATATGTGTGTTCTTAGGTGAGATTTCAAGTGTTTATTGAGAAAAATAGTGGTTTTTTTAGAAAAATCATACGTTATTTAACAATTGTTGTTTTGAAGATACATAAATTTTGATTTGCTTTATTGCGCTGGGGGCTGAATTCGATTGGAAAATGCAAAATAATTAAGAATCATTTTTGGGTAATTAAAGTGATTTTATAGATCTAGATAAATAATAATTTGGAATTATATTTCAACTTTTGGTATAATAAATTAAGAGGCTTTCTGCCTTGAATTTAAAATTTTATGACTCTCGTCATTTATTGTTTTTTATCAATAAATGCTACCTTAGCGCATAAAAACACATAACTAGTTAATGGAGGAATGATAGTATGTTGAAGCTAAAAACGGAATCTGGCAAGGAAATGTCGTTTGAAACATTCGAGGATTTAATGAGCGAATTGAAGAGTAAAAATTTCAAAACGGATAAGATAACAGAATTATATGCAGATGAAGGGTCTGTAAAAGAGACGGAAATTAGAAGCTTATATAAAATTTTAGAAAAGCATGATGATATAAAATTTTTAGATTTGTCGGATAATGGTTTTGGAAAAATTGGCGCTGAATTTGTGGGTAAAATCATAAAACGTTTAGAAAAATTGGAAAGAGTTGACATTTCTCATAATGCTTTCGGCAAAAATGTTGATGAAGTGATAAAATATGCTGAAAAACATGATGCGCTCCAGATTATAAATTTAGCAAATAATGCCATTGGGAACAAAGGTGCTGATAAAGTGGCAGATGTCATTAAAAGGCTAGATAGTCTGGAAGAGCTATATTTGATGAATAATGATATTTCAAGAGCTGGTATGAAAGATTTGTTCGATGCTGTGGAAGATTCTAAAACTCTAAAAATTTTCGATGTTTCAAATAATGACTGTGACCATGCTTCAAAATATATACGCTCAATGCTTGAAAATAATGCGGTTTTGGAGAAGTTATATTTAGATGATGCGAAGCTTGATGTTAAAGACATTGAGCGCATCATGGAAGGAATGGAGAAAAATTTCCATTTGACACTCCTTTCACTTGATGGCCAAAGCATGAGTGATGAAACTTATGCAAAATTGGACGCAATGGTTGATGGCACGCATAAAAATCTAAAAGTTGTGGCTGAGGAGCAAACGGTCATGAACATGAATCTGGAAGATTCTGAAGATGATGACGCGATTGAAGTTTTTGGCAATATTTTGTCTCAAGCTCTGAGTGGAGAAATTGCTGATGCTGAAGTTGAAATTGTTGCTAGTGATGCAATAGAATCTAAAGACTGATCTTTGAAAAAGAGATGGGCTCTGAATTGGAGCCCATTTTTATATTTATCGGTGATTTTCTGAAACTTTTGATTTTGCAAAAAAATTCGACACCCAATGCCCGCTAGAAGCTTGCAAAATCTTTTCCACCTCCGTCTTACGATCTTCCACCTCCATCATACGAGCCTCCACCTCCGTCATCACGAGCGAAGCGTGGTGATCCATGGTTAGTTTATACTGGATTTTTCAGGTAGTTATTGCAAAATAATGTCCTTTTGTTGCGCGGAAACCAACATAACTCTGGGTTGCCGCGCCTTCGGCTCGCAATGACAAAAGTGGGGGGTATATTTGAGCGATGTTTATATAATTTTTTTATTGACTAAATAACAATATTATGATATCATTTAACCAATAACTTAATTTTGTTAACTTAATCAAGGGGTTGTGTAAATGGCAGATAATGATGATAAAATGAATGTAGATTTTCTATTGAGCATTGTAAGAGGTGAGGCTGATGTAAGCATGCTAGAAAATGCTGATATTAGTGAAAAAAATCGCTTATTAATAGAGGTTGTTGGAAATTATGTAGAATCTAATCTGGAAGTTGTAAAGCTGTTGCTTGAGAGTGGTGCTGATGTTAATGCGCAAGGTAATGATGGAAATACTGCATTAGGTTATGCATTTTACAGGATGAAAAACGATGTGGTGGGGTTTTTACTCGAACAAAAAGATATTAAGCTCGATATTCAAAATCATCATGGAGAAACAGCGGCAATGATAGCGTTCAAGGATGGTAAATATTCACATAATAAGGCGTCCCTATATTTACTGATTGATAAAAATGCAGATATCACAACTCAAAATAATGAAGAGATGAATCTATTGATGATGGCTGTAAGCGTAAAAGATTCAGAGCTTGTAGAGAGGTTGCTTGGAAAGAAGTTCAATAAAAATGAACTTTCTATGAATGAGTATGTTAACACTAAAAATAAATATGGAACGAATGCATTAATGCTGGCTGCTAACTGCCTACCATCTCCGGAAAGGAGGGAAATTATAGATCTGTTATTAGGCCGAAATATTGATGTTGATGCACAAAATAACCAGGGGTGGAGTGCATTAATGCTGGCTTGCCGGGCAAATGATGTGGATCTCGTTGAACCTTTGCTGAATAAAAATGCTGATATTTTTCTAAAAAATTCAGATGGAAGAACTGCGCTGGACATTCATGCTACGAGAAAAGGTGCTGGTGCCCCTTCCTCCAGTTTAATATATTGGGAAAAAATAAAAACTCTTCTAGAAAAAGCAACAATTTCAGCATTAATTATGTCACAAATCCAGCCAGTGACATGTGAATTAACAGAACAAGACAGGGAGTTTCTTCAAAAGAATGGCGATTCTGCACGTAAAGCGGTTGATAATCTTGTGCTTTCATTGCAGGATGTTATATTTTTACATGTCCTTGCTCACACTCCGAATCTCTGGGAAATGCTGAAGGGTGAAACCACAACAAACAAAGAAGATGGTTATAGAATGAAAGAGGCTTACAGACAAGCGTCACGAGTTACTATGGTGGACGAATCTTGTGGAAAGAAAATTACAACAATTGAAAAAGCAAATTGTTATAAGGCGCTGGAACAAGATTCTAAAAGGATTGGTGGGGCAGAGGCAGTTATTAATCCAATGACACTTATGTTTAATGAATCTATAAATTTCTATTGTGAAAATAATGACAACAAATTATCTCAAATAGGGGCGATTTTTAAGAGGGTTGAAAAACTTCTAAGGCAAGATGCACTTTCTCGGGTTGATGCAACATTTTTGCTGACTTTCTTAAATCATGACTATATAAATCAAGTAAGAATTACTTGTGGAGAATGGCAAGGTGACTGGGGATTGCAGAAAATGCCGAGTGACATACAAGAAATTTATCAAGCATCTATAGAAAAAAGAATGACAGAGATGATGCGAGAGCAAAGATTAAAGTTATCAGAAAAATTAGACCTTTCAGCTGCTTCTTCTCAAGGGCAATCGCTCGGGTGAGTGAGGTTTTGAGTTCATCTTGTGTGTTGTGTTTACGAGGTTCTCTCGCTTTCGTCATCACGAGCGTAGCGTGGTGATCTAGAGGGGTTATTGTACCTTCGGAATGTAACATAACTCCTGGATTGCCGCGCTGGCGCTCGCAATGACGGTTTTTTTTGGGGGGGATGTGGGATTATTTAGATATTGGTGTGTGTGGGTGGATTTATTTTCTGATTTACTTTCGTTGTCACGAATTCACCATCCGTCATCACGAGCGGAGCGTGGTGATCTAGAAGTTATTGTGCCTTCGGAATGTAACATAACTCTGGTTTGCCGCACCTTAAGCTCGCAAGGTGACAAAAGTGGAGGGGGTGGCTTAAGGGCTCTTATTTTGAAGAAATTAATAATTTGATTGAAATAATTAAAAAAACTCTTGACAAGTTAACTAGAATAATACATGGTGTCATTATTTATTAACTTTAATTAAGGATATCATATTATGTTTGAAACATTTTATAACGCAATAGCAAATTTATTTTACCAAGCTAAAACGGCTTTTACACAAATTTTCAGATCTGAAAATGTGCAGCAGCAGTCTTTTGAGACATTTGAAGATTTGACGCAATCAGTCAGAATGGATAATGAAACTGGCATTTTCACTGGTAAACGTGGTGAACCATTAGTCAGAAGATCGAACAGAGAAGGTAATTCTCGTTAAGCAAAAAAGCCTTGATTTGCTCTATATCTCGCCGGAAGATGCTTTATTTGCTTTGTGTTTTATAAGTTTTGATTATGTGGATACAATTAAAAATATGAGTCAAGATTTAGGATGTGAAATTCGGCTATAAATGAAATTACCATCCAGGAAAAAACAAGGTTTGAGGAATTATCTGACTTCACTAAATCTCACGTTTCAAAATTGCAAAACTCTTCTTCGAAATCGGGACAAAGTTTAGGTTAGCTTTCTTAGAGATTTTTCAGCAAGAACTCGGCCGCGGCTGGTTCTTTGCAAAAAACCTTGCTGGATTAAATAAGGTTCGATTGTTTCTTCGATGGAGTCTTTATGTTCAGAAAGACCTGCTGCAATGGTTTCGATACCAACTGGGCCGCCTGCATAATGCTCGTTAATGAAGTTGATATATCTTCTGTCATTTGAATCAAGGCCGTCTTCGTCTATTCCTAGGGTTTTGAGAGCTATATCTGCGATTTCTGAGTCAATTTCGGTCATTTTTGAGGCAATGGCAAAATCTCTCACTCTGCGTAAAAGTCTTAAGGCGATTCTGGGCGTGCCGCGAGAACGGCAAGCGATTTCGAAAGCTCCTTCTTCTGCAATTGGGAAATTTATGACTCTGGCGCCTCTTTTTACAACTTCCAGTAATTCTTTTGGTTCATAGAACTCAAGTCTTAAGGCGATTCCGAAACGGTCTTTTAATGGGTTAGAAAGCAGGCCTAGTCTGGTGGTGGCGCCAATTAGAGTGAATTTTGGTAGGTCAATTCGCACGGTTCTTGCCGCAGGACCCTCTCCAATCAAAATGTCAATGACATAGTCCTCCATGGCAGAATAAAGAATTTCTTCCACGGCAATGTTTAAGCGGTGGATTTCGTCAATGAACAAAACGTCATTTTCTTCAAGATTGGTCAAAATGGCGGCAACATCACCAGCTTTTGACAAAATGGGGCCGGAAGTGGCGCGCAAATTCACAGAAAGTTCTCTGGCAATGATGCTGGCAATTGTGGTTTTGCCAAGACCTGGTGGGCCGTGGAGAAGGACGTGATCTAGCGACTCTTTCCTGGTTCTGGCCGATTCAATGAAAATCTCAAGATTATTTTTCATTTTATTTTGACCGATGAATTCGTGAATGGAACTTGGTCTCACATTCGTTTCTTGATCTTCAATTTGCTTATCTGGGGTGAGGATGTTTTCTTGATTTCTCATTATTTAACAAGCTCTTTCAATGAGGTTTTTATGAGTTGGCTCAAATTCTGGTTTGGGTCGGTTTGCAGGATTTTTTTCACTGCATTTTCAGCTTCAAATCTGGCATAGCCCAAATTGCAAAGGGCGGAGATTGCATCTTCGCTGGTGAGGCTTTTTTCTTGTTTTGCGGCTGGAATGTTCAGGTTGCGTTGCATTGATGAGACTGAGTTTTTTAGTTCTGTGACAATTCGCTCAGCAAGCCTTGGTCCCACGCCACTGACTCTGGTGAGGGAAGTTTTGTCTTGGGAAAGGATGATTTGAAAAATTTCTTCCTCTTCAAAAATGGACTGAATTGCTAATGACATTTTTGGGCCAACGCCTTTGACTGTCCTGAGTTTGTTGAACCAACTTCTTTCAATCTCTGAGCGGAAGCCATAGAGAGAAATGCTGTCTTCTTTCACAATTGTTTCCACAATGAATGAGGTGGGAAGGGAGGAGGGATTCATGTTTTTGGCAGAGCAGAACAGGACATAGCCCACGCCGGCAACATCGATGATTAATGAGTCATCTCCTCTTATTGAAACAGAGCCGGTTAATTTGCCAATCATGATTTTGTACCTTTATTCTTAATTGCGAGTGTTTCTATGAAATTTTCAAAATCTTTGGTTTCGCAAAAATCTCTATAGACTGAAGCAAAACGGACATAGGCCACTTGATCAAGCTTTTCAAGCTGAGTCATGACTTTTTCGCCAATTAATGATGAAGGAACCTCTGTGTCTCCTGATGTCTCAAGTTCGCGCACAATGCTGCTGACAGCCTTGTCAATTTGCTCTGCAGTGACAACGCGCTTTCTGACGGCAAGTTCAACGGATTTTTGCAATTTGTCAACATCAAAGATTTTTTTGTCTCCGTTTTTCTTGATGACAATTAATTCCCTGAGTTGCACTCTTTCGAAAGTGGTGAAACGTGAGTCGCAAGCAGCGCAAAATCTGCGGCGTCTTGTTGTCATTCCATCTTCGCTTGGGCGGGAATCTTTTACTTGAGTCTCAGTTTCACCGCAGAAAGGGCATTTCATGATTCATTATTTCTCATAAGAATAGATTGGGAATTCTTTGCAGAGTTTTAGAACTTCTTGCAATGTTTTTTCTTCATTCATTGAATTATCGCTGCTTTTTGAAAGTCCGTCAATAACATTTCCAATTAAATTAGCAACTTGCTCAAATTCTTTTTCTCCAAAACCTCTGCTTGTGGCAGCTGGTGAGCCAAGTCTGATTCCGGAGGTCACAAAAGGAGATTCAGGGTCAAATGGAATGGAGTTTTTGTTGCATGTCAAGCCTGCAGATTCTAGAGATTTTTCTGCCGCTTTGCCTGTGACGCCTTTTGGCCTCAAATCAACCAGAATTAAATGGCTGTCAGTGCCGCCTGTGACAATGTTTAGGCCTCGGTTTTTTAATGTTTCTGCTAAAATGCTTGCATTTTTCATGACATTGGAGATATATTGCTTAAATTCTGGTTGTTGTGCTTCCTTAAAAGCAACAGCTTTGCCGGCAATTACATGCATTAAAGGGCCGCCTTGTAGGCCTGGGAAAATTGCGGAATTGAATTTTTTAGCTAGAGTTTCATCATTTGTGAGAATCATGCCGCCTCTTGGACCGCGCAATGTTTTGTGGGTGGTGGTGGTTGCGACATGAGCATGGGGGAAGGGGCTTGGATAGAAGCCGGTAGCAATGAGGCCAGCATAGTGCGCCATGTCAACTAGGAGTAAAGCCCCAACTTCATCGGCAATTTGGCGGAATTTGGCAAAATTGATGATTCTTGGATAGGCGGAGCCACCGGCGATGATTAATTTTGGGCGGCATTCTTTGGCAATTTTTAGAACCTCTTCTTCATCAATTAAACCAGTTTCTTTGCTGACGCCATATTGATGGGCTTTAAACCATTTGCCAGAAATGTTCACTTTGCTGCCGTGGGTTAAATGACCGCCTGCTGAAAGATCCATTCCTAAAATGCTGTCACCTGGCTCAAGAAGTGACAAAAAAATGGCTTGGTTGGCTTGGGAACCTGAATGGGGTTGGACATTAGCATGTTCGCAAGAATAAAGTTTTTTTGCAGCATCAATGGCCATTTGCTCAATTTGGTCAACAAATTCGCAGCCGCCGTAATATCTTTTTCCGGGGTAACCTTCGGCATATTTGTTGGTTAGAACTGAGCCTTGGGCTTCTAGAACTGCTTTGCTCACAATATTTTCAGAAGCAATGAGTTCGATTTGATTTTGCTGTCTTGCCAGTTCTTGATTGATGATTTTTGCAATTTCTGGCTGGGAAGTGGATAGAGAGTTTTGGAAAAATGATTTATTATGCATGTTTACCTCTTATGCGTCTAATTTCTGGATTCTTCTTAAATGTCTGCCTTGCTCAAATTCTGTGGTTAGGAAAATCTCGAGAATTTTTTCTGCTTCTTCGAATTTTGTTTCTTTTGAACCAAGGATTAATATGTTGGCGTCATTGTGTTTTCTGGCCATTTCGGCGTCATGGCAGCTGCGGCAAAGGGCAGCTCTCATTTGTGGAAATCTGTTCGCTGCAATGCTCATGCCAATTCCTGTGGCGCAAATGAGAATGCCCATTTGATTTGGCTCCAAGCTGCGAATGAGTTTTTGAGCGAAGTCCGGATAGTCAACTGAAGCTTGGCTGTCGGTTCCTAGATCTTCAAATTCTAGGTCTTTTTTTTCGTTAATTAGGTGATTCTTTAGGGCAAAACCTGCATGATCACTTGCGATTAAAATTTTTTGCATTAGTTTTCTGAAAGTTATGTAAATTCTTTATTAGTGAATTTAACAAAAAAAAATTTGATTTACAATGATTTTTGCGGTTTGTGGGTGATTTTTTTATTGTATCTTCTCAATTAGTTGTTATATTTATGAGGTGGATTTATGTTTGATTTAGTTTTGGGAGTCTTTATGAAAAAATTAGATGAGGCTTTATTTAGCGCAATTGAAGATAGAGATGTGGATGCTGTGAAGCAGCTATTAGAAGATGGGGCTGATGTTAATGCTAGAGGAGGAAATCAGGGGATGACTGCGTTAATGTGTGCCATTGCTTTGAGAGATGTGAAGATGGTGGAAACATTGCTTGCAACGGAAGAAATTGACATTGAGGCTTTAGATGAGAGCGGGTGGAATGCATTTCGCTATGCTGGTACGTTTGGTTGTGACAAAATCGTGAGAATGTTGATAGATGCGGGGGCTGATGTTAATTATGTCACCCAATCTGACGGAGGAACCGCATTAATGTGCGTTATTCTGAGGACTGGACCTACTCGAACAGAAGGAGATGATGAGGAAATAGAAAAAATTGTGCAAATTTTGCTAGATGAAGGAGCGGATATTACAGCTCGAGATAAACATGGAACAACCGCACTCAGGCTTGCGGTTCATTATGATAAAATAGAGATTGTGAAAATGTTGCTCGCAAATGGGGTGAGATTGGAAGATGTTATAAATTGTAGAAAAATAAAAATAATAGAACCGGAAATCAGAGAAATTCTTGAAAGAGAGCTTGCTTTAGCATGGGTGGCATCAAGAGTTTGTGGGCGGGAAGAAATTCAGCTAGAGAAAAATTTGCTTATGAGATGTGATGATTTTATTAAAGAAGAAGTGGAGTTCTTGACCATGATGCGCTCGCAGCTTTTCTTGTGTGTGATTCAGAAGACTTTTCGTCTTGGGGAGGCGCTTGGGGAGAAGCCTGAAGGGAAGGATTTGCTCATTCAGCTTAGAAATCTCTATGAAGAAGTGTTGCAACTGGCAAAATTGGGAGAAATGGGTGGTCTTTGTGCGAAAGAAGCGAAAAGATTTGAGCTGCATAATTTTTATGAAGCGATGGAAAAGCGGGAAAGCTGTCCTTTCAGTGGATTTTCTGATTTTTTTTCTGGATCTGATGGCGTGAAAACATTAACAGAGATCCGAGGGAAATTAGACGAAATCTTGGAATCTAGACTTATTTCCCTGAAAGATGCTTTATTTGCGCTGTGTTTTATTATGCGCGGCCCTCAAGGGATTATGAAAAATTTGGGAATTAATTTGGAAGAAGAAGTCATTATTGCTGCTCTGAAAGATTTTAATGAGAAAATAGCGAAAGATGACGCTGAGAGAAAATTGGATCTTTTGGAGTTGTTGGATGTTGGAATTTCTAGGAAATCTAGTGTTTTCGCCCCGCCTGATGAGGATTATAGCCCAAGATTCAGTGACTCTTCTTCACGGGGCTGGGTGAGGTCATGATGTGCTGATGTTTAATAGAAAGTTCGCTCTTTTTATTATGCTTGGTATTTCTAGCGCAATCCCTTATGGGCTGACCATGTCGAGTTTGTCTTTGTGGCTTGGGACAATTGGGTTTAGCGCGGGGGCAATTGGAATGTTGGCCCTTGTGGGTTTGCCCTATTCTTTTAGTTTTCTTTGGAGTTCTGTGATGGATGGTCGCCAGGTGCCTTTTTTGGGCGCAAAGCTTGGTCACCGCAGGTCATGGTTGATTTTGAGTCAGATTTTTGTTGCTTTCGGAATTTTGCTGTTTATTTTTGTGGATCCGTTGCAAAATTTGAATTTTCTTATTTTTGTGGCCACTCTTCTCACTCTTTTTTCCTCTTTTGCTGATGTTGCGATTGGCTCATTTCGCATTCAATTTTTTGAAAAAGATCACACAGGGAATCTTGCAAGTGCCTATATTGCGGGTTACAGAGTTGGGTTGATTGTCACAAGTTTGCTTCTTGTTCATTTGGTGAATTATTTTGAAAGTTGGCAAATTTCCTATGGTTTGACTAGTGTGATTATTTTCTTAGGAGTTTTGATTTTGGTTTTTTCGGAAAAAGAAGAGGAAATTGAGATTCCGAAAATCAAACTGCGAGATGCTTATTTGGATGTCTTGCGGAGAGAAAATTGGATTAAGCTCATTATTTTCATTCTCATTTTCCGCCTGAGTGATTGTTATGTCAGTGTTTTGAGTAATAAGTTTTTTCTTGATTTGGGTTTCAGCAAAGAGATGATTGTTGATGTTCATAAGACCACTGGTTTGGTTGCGACCATTTTGGGGGCGGTTTTTGGTGGCATGCTTTTGCAAAGATTTTCCCTGCAAAAAATGCTTTTTGCTTCGGTGATCATTCAATCTGTCTCTAATTTATTTTTCTTAATTCAATTTCAATTTGGGCCTGATCCATTGATTTTGGTTTTGGTGACTTTCATAGAGAAATTTGCTTCCTCAATTGCATTTGTTGTTTTGCTGACTTTCATTGGTAGGCAATGTAATTTGAAATTTAGTGCCGCTCAAAATGCTATTTTTTCCTCAATTTCACTTCTGGACCGCAGTTTGCTGGCTGCTCCTGCTGGGTTTCTTGCTCAAATTTGGGGTTGGGAAAATTTCTTCCTGTTTAGCGCGATTCTCTCATTACCTTGCATTTTGTTGATTAATGCGCTGAAGGAGAAGTGATGTAGAATTTTAGGGTGATTTTGGTTCCCACTCCTTGTTCGCTTTTGATTCCAAATTGTCCGCCCATGAGTTCCACTAATTTTTTGGTCAAAGGCAGACCTAGACCTGTGCCTTCATATTTTCTGTTGGGTTTGCTGTCTAGCTGGCCGAAGCTTGAGAGGGCTTTGGAAATGTCTTTCTCAATCATGCCAATTCCCGTGTCTTGCACTTGGATTTCGATGAATTCTGGGTTTTGAGTCACTGTCACTGTCACGCTGCCACCTTCTGGAGTGAATTTTACCGCGTTTGATAAAAGATTTAGCATGACTTGTTTCATTCTTTTTTGGTCTGCCAAAATCACCACATGTTCTTGTGGCAAGTTTTGAATGAGATTCACTTTTCCTTGATCAGCCCTTGGTTTAACCAGTTTCATGCTGATTAAAACAATTTTGTTTAAATCCATTTCTTCTTTTTCAACATTAAGTTTGTTGGCTGCTGCCTTAGAATAGTCCAAAATGTCATTAATGAGGCTCAGTAAATGTGAACCTGAAGCGTGAATATCAGCTCCTTGCTCGACATATTGCTTATTTTCAATTGGCCCCAGTGCTTCTGTTTTTAGAATTTCTGAAAAACCTATGATGGCATTAAGAGGTGTTCTGAGTTCATGTGTGAAATTTGCCAAAAATTCTGATTTTTCCCTGCTTTCTTGCTCAATTTTTTCTTTTGCATCGGAAATTTTTCTGTTTAATTCATGCTGGCTTTCAATGATCAGATTTGCGACGCGGCGCGCATGTGAGTCTACAATGGACATTAGGAAAAATAGGAGCACGAAAATTCCAACGTTAAAATAGTGAGAATTTTTTACAATTTGAAATTGTTCGTCCACGTCATAGATGAATTGCATGAAACCTAGTTGGAAACCAGCATTATCATGGATGGGGACAAGCACGTCGACTGCGTAGAATTCTTTACCATTTTTCTTTGCGTTTGGAACAATTCTGCTAAAAACCATTCCTGTTTTGGCAATGTTGAAGCCATTCACTTCTTTTTCCGGCATGGCGATTTTTGAGATTAAATCGGCAAAGAAGCCAGATTCAAAATGAATTGCATTTTTGAGAGAGTCTTTGGAGTTTAAATAGGACGGCATGAGGGAGTTAAATGGGTGAATCTCTACGGATTGATCTTCAAGTTTGATCAGGAGATTTTGTTGCAAATCATAGATTCTGAAGGAAGCCATGGAATTTTCAATTGAGTCTTTATTGTGGAATTTACTTATGTTCTCGAAAAAAAACTTTGTCACATTCAGCATGAAATCTGTGTCTTTTTCTCTCACTAATTCTCTGACTTCGAGGCCGTTTTTTAGGCTTTGTGAAAGATATATGTTACTTGTGTTGATGGCCGATGAAATTGCTGAATTTTTGATTCTTTCATAGGAATTAATGGAGTCACAAGAAAAATTTATGAAACCAAAAATAAGCAAAAATACGATGATGATTTTTAAGGAATTTTTAAACATTTGAGCACACACACATTAAAAAAAATCTAAATCAACTCTTTAATTTTCTTGCTTAAAGTGTTGCGGTTGATTCCCAGAATTTCTGAGGCCCTGCAACGGTTTCCTTGTGCGTAGATCATTGTGGAGGAGATTAGAATTTTTTCTACTTCCGTGATGATTCTGTCATAGAGTCCTCTTTCTGGTGCGTGATTTTTGCAATGTGAGGCGAAATAATTGTCAATATGTTTCTTAATGTCACTGGTTAAGGAATTTTCAGCATTCATCATCATTAGGTCCTGAGTTTCTGTTTCATTATCATTTCCAATAAAAAGAGCTTGTTTTACTGGCTTCTCATTCATCTCATGCTTCATTAGTTTCATTTCAAATTCCTTTTTAAATTGATTAAATTAAATTCACGCCACCCATATATATGTATTATGTTTGTGACTTTCAACATTGTCTCACATTTATTCTTATTTTTAAACTAAAAGTTGCAGTGATGTCATAAAAACCATCACTTAGTTTAAAGTGGCATTAAAGCTTGCATTTTCGTAAAATTCTCTGACTGCATTTTTCACTTCCAAGGCAGATTTCATTTGGCTCACCCTGCTTCTGAATTCTGCAGAGCCAGCAAAACCGGAGCTATACCACCCAACATGTTTGCGGGCCAAAGGAATGGCCACTTGTTCTCCGTAATGGTCAATCATTTCGTCATAGTGTTTTAAAATCACTTCCATTTGTTCTGAGACATTTGGCTCTGGGACGATTTCTCCATTTTTAAGAAAACTGGAAATTTGGTTGATTAACCATGGCCGGCCATAGGAAGCTCTGCCAACCATGACGCCGTCTGCTCCTGAAGCTTCCAGGCACTTGATGGCGTCAGTGGCGTTTTTGATGTCACCATTTGCAATGACAGGGATTTTTACCGCATTTTTCACTTCTCTGATGAATGCCCAATCAGCGCTTCCGCTGTAGAGCTGGCAGCGGGTTCTGCCGTGTACGGTGAGCATTTGGATGCCTAAATCTTCGGCGATTTTTGCTAAATTAGGGGCGTTTCTGTTTGTTGAATCCCAACCTGTTCTCATTTTCATGGTGACAGGAATTTTCACAGCTTTCACTGTTGCTTCCATGATTTTTGCTGCTAATTTTTCATCTTTCATTAAGGCTGAGCCGGCATTGCCGCCCACAACTTTTTTCACAGGGCAGCCAAAATTAATGTCGATGATTTTTGCACCTAAATCTTCATTTAATTTTGCTGCTTCCGCCATGACCTCAGGGTCGCAGCCAGCAAGTTGGACGGAGACTTGATCTTCAATTTCGGAAGTTGCGCATTTTTGCAATGATTGTTTAGTTTGCAAAATCATGGCTCTGCTGGCAATCATCTCGGAGACAACGAGTCCTGCGCCAAATTCTTTCACCAATTTGCGAAAAGGCATGTCCGTCACACCAGACATTGGCGCTAAAATCACAGGTGAGCTAATTTCAATGTTACCGATTTTTAAAGACATTTGTTCATGTGGGAGATTTTAGAATTTCTTAATTTCACATATTATATAGCATTTTTGGGATGAAATCAACTATCAATATCAGTTTTTTGCTAATTTTATTTAAATTAAAATAACACCATTGGGAAATGTTGCACAGAAACTGTGCATGGTGAAAAAAGCTTCAACTAGTGCCAGTTTTAGAATTTAATCCCAAGCCTTATCCACAAAATTTGTGGACAAAACATCAGCATGAGGCTTGCGGGAACTGGATTTTATAAAAAATATGTTTTACAATGAGTTATGATTTATTGGTGATATTTGGTTGTTTGTTTGTTGTTATGTGAAATATGTTGCAAGCTACCTCGCCTATCACCTGCGGTCCCACTCCCATCTATCACCTGCGCGAGCCACCTCCATCGTCACGAATTCACCACCATCCGTCATCACGAGCGAAGCGTGGTGATCTAGAAGTTATTGTGTCTTCGAATGTAACATAACTCTGGTTTGCCGCGCCTTTGGCTCGCGGGTGGCGGAGATTGTTAAGTTTTTAACTACATACTGGGTCGTTAGGGGGATATAAAATGATTAATGTTCCTGGAGGAATTGATTGATTTCTGCGATTTTATTTTTCACTTCAGAAGAATCTTTTCCTTCTACTAAAATTCTCACAATTGGCTCAGTGCCAGATTTGCGGACTAACACGCGGCCATTTTGGAATTTTTCATTTAATTCTTTGAAGAAATTAGTGACTTTTTCGCTAGAAAGGTCGATTTTCTCTATGGATATTGTTTGGTTGATTTGTTCATAGAGGCTGAAGCCGGCGCAAATCTCGCTGACTTTTTTCTTGTGCCTTACCATGATTTCCAGGAATTTCAGGGCAGCAATCATGCCGTCACCTGTTGTGCAATGATCGGAGAAAATGATGTGTCCAGATTTTTCTCCGCCAAAATTTGCGCCCACACGCGACATTTCTTCGCTCACATATCTGTCACCAACTTTGCTTCTTGCCACGGAAATGTTGAATTTTGCAAGTTCCTCATCAATTGCCAAATTTGAGACGATTGTGGTCACAATTTTATTGTCGCAGAGATTTCCTTTTTTTTGCTCTTCAATTGCAAGAGAGGCAATTAAGATGTCGCCATCAACCACATTGCCATTTTCGTCAATCACAACTAGCCGGTCTGCATCACCATCAAGTGCGAGTCCTATGTCTGCTCTTTTTTCTTTCACCTCTTGGCAAATGAGGTCAGTGGAAGTGGCGCCGCAGCCATTATTAATGTTGAATCCGTTTGGAGATGCTGCAATTTCAAACACTTCTGCGCCAAGTTCTCTGAAAATTGTTGCTGCAAGGTGATAGGCCGCGCCATTTGCGGGGTCAACAACAATCCGCAAATCATCAAGGCTTAAAGATTTTGGGAAAACTGTTTTCACTGCCTGCACATAGCGCCCTGCGGCGTCGTCAAGCCTTTTTGCTCTGCCCAAATTTTCTGGAAGTGCTAGTGATCGGGAGTAGATTCCTGAAATCATACGATTTTCAATTTCGACCTCCACTTCGTCGGAAAGTTTTTTTCCTTCATGGTCGAAAAATTTAATGCCATTATCATAATGAGCATTATGAGAAGCAGAAATCATCACGCCAAAATCAGCTCTCATCGATTTTGTGAGCATTGAAATTGCCGGGGTGGGCATTGGGCCAACCAAAATCACATCCATTCCCACGGAAATGAATCCGGCGGTTAATGCTGGTTCGAACAGATAGCCTGACAATCTGGTGTCTTTTCCAATGATGACGCGATGCCTGTGTTTCCCGCGGTCGTTAAATATGGAGCCGGCGGCCATTCCAAGTTTCATGGCGATTTCTGCATTCATCACTTCGGAATTAACACGCCCGCGAACCCCGTCAGTGCCGAAAAATTTTCTGTTTTTGCTCATTTTTTGAACCTATGTTTGAATTAATTATGTGTAGTATAATGCTTTTTTTATCTTTGGGCAAGGATTTTAAAATGTAATTTAGGGTTGTGAGATTTATGTTAAGGGGGGGTAACAATTTTAAACCTAAGATTGTATAGAGTAACAATAATTCAAATAATAGGTTATGAAACGATAAAAAAGTTATTTTATTGAAAAACAACTCTTGACTTTTTATGTAAAATTAATTATATTCCCTTTTTATATTATATAATAACAAATATACTAAAGCGGTCAGATGGATATAGAATGGGATGAAATATGGGATGGGTGGGGTGGAATACGCAAGCAGAATATTTGCGAGCCTCAATATGACATTGAAACTAACCTGGCTAATTCGAGTTATGATATTGATTTGGCGAATGTGAGCTGTTTTTCTGGGCCAATATATCTCAAAACAAAAGATCAAACTGAAATTGTGATGGATTTTGGTGGGCAGGATTATGTGATATTTGGTTCTGCTGTGTTTGCGAATCAGAACACCTCTCCGCAACCTGTCAAATTGAAAATTAAAAATGCGAAAACTTTGCTGATCAGATCTTCTGATCTTGGTCGTGTTGATGTAACAATTGAAGATGTGAATGTTTTATTTATTAAGGATTTAAATGAACATAATTTGGGTGAGTCTAATTTTAAAGCCACTGCAAATCATATTTTATTGAGTGGTGACATATTTTCTCGCGAGTCTCTTGAGTTGAATCCTTTGAAGAGTTTTTTCACCGGTGATGGTCCAAGTGGCTCAAGCTGGAACGCTGTAAAGTCTGTTTCGACAAAGGGAAATTTTGCTTTAAATGTTCCCAAATTTCCTACGGAATTGGAAGAGTTTCAGCGTATTTATAAGCCGAAAATAGCAACAATTACTTCATGCAGGGATGTTTATAATATTGATGCTGGAGATCATTTGAATTATCATCTTGATCTGAGCAATGTAAACTGTTTACAGGGGGCAATTAATATTAAAGCGAAAGATCAAACTGAAATTGTGATGGATTTTGGTGGTCAAGAAAATGTTAAAATTTCTGCTTCTGTGAGGTTAAGTATATCTCTTTCACAACCTATCCAGCTGAAAATTAAGAATGTAAAGAATTTGATATTCACACCTTATGAGCTTTGCAGTGTTGATGTTACAATTGAAAAGGTAGATATTCTTCTGTTCAAAGGATATAATGCTCATGAAAATTGCAATTTGAAGTTTAAGGCTACTGCAAATCATGTTGTGTTGAGTGGTCAAATATATTCGCAAGAATCTATAGAGTTGATTCCTTTGAAAAGCATTTATGTTGATGATGTCATCTATCATGGTTCGGTGGTATGGCGAGGCTTGGAATCCATTTCAACGAAACATGGCCCCGTCACTCTTCCTACCCCTAAATTCCCTCAAAATGATGCAGATAGACTTAATCTTAACCTAAACTTTAATCTCAAAGCGAGCAGTGCCGTTTTTAACATTGATCATAGTATGAAAGTTGAGTTTTCTGGCCAATATGACGTGACGGATTTTTCTGCTAAAGCTGGAAGCATTAATTTAACAGGGAATTTCACGCTTGGCATGGGGAAATTTGAGTTGTTGAATGATGTTCGCTGTCAAGGGAAATTTAATTTAAGCAAAATTGAAAATGGCTATTTGGCATTTAGGAACGCTAGTGATGGAAATTATATTAATGTCAATATTGCGCCAAATGCTGAAATTTATGGTGGCAGTTTGATTTTGCAAAAAGCGTCGGAGGTGAGAATTGGGAATTCTGCTGGAAATGCTAAATTAGATTTGAAAATTCTGCGAATCACTGAGAGTCAGAATGTTATTTTTGAAAATGCGGAAATTAAATTCCAGCATGGTTTGTTGGAAGCTGAGAAATTTGACATGTCGGCATCTAATCCTCCAAATAGCGGTTTGATCAATCTTAATGCTGGTCAGTTTTTGATTAAACTTGCCAAATCTTTCTATTGTCGAGATGCTTTCCTGAAAATTGACCAGGGGCAGGTTGAAGCTGCAAGTTTTTGCGTTGAGCGCTCCTATTTTCCCATTGAGCATGGCTTTAAAGCCGTGGTTGCAGATTTCAGCATTAAAGACACTGAAATGCGTGGCGGAAGTGTGATTGTGCAAAAAGCCTCGGATGTGAGAATTGGGAATGTCAATGGGCGCACTATAATAGATTTGAAAAATATTGAAATTACTGATTGTCAGAATGTTATTTTCGAAAATGCAAAAATGAAAATTCATCATGTTTTGGTAGAAGGTGAGCAATTTAATGTGGTGGGATTTAACCCCCCAAATAATGATGTTCTCAATCTTGACACTGGTCATTTGATTGTTAAAGCCAATGGTGAAGTGCGTTTTCGTGATGCTTCTTTGAAAATGGATCGGGTGCTGGTTGAAGCTGGGGTTTTTTGGATTGGGCGGTCTTATTTGCTTGCTGCACATGAGTTGAAAGCTGTGGTTAAAGGTAATGTTCATGTCGATGATTCTTTGCTTGAATCATTTCCAGGTGAAAATCTACAAGGTCTCTATTTCATTAGTGCTAAAAATTTTTATATTAAAGATTCAAAGGCAAATATTCGTAATCTTCAAACAAAAATTGAAAGCGATCATTACGGTGATGGCAGATTCATACTCACAGGGGCAGAAGTGAATGTGTTTGAATTGGCAAAAGTCAGAGCTCGGGAGTTTATCGCGACAAGGGAAGGGGATTTTTCTGTTGTGGAGAGGCTTATTGCGGGTGGGGATGGGCCTGTTGATGGTTTCCCGTTTGGTGGAAAAAAGGGTTCCCTGTTTGCTATGTCAGTGTGTCGGTCTCATGGATCAAATGCTAAAGTCATTCAGCAGTCAACTAGAGGGCATATTAGTCCAATGAGCTCTTTTAGTGTGGGGCAAATGGAAACTGAAATTAGCCAAATGTCAGTGCATAGCTCAAAAGTTATGATTAGAGGTGACCTTGTCGTCAGAGGATATGATGAGAATTCTAATATGAATACAAGGATTGAGCATCATATCTATAAAACTATAGTTGAAATGTGTATAAACAAACTTGAAGGTTGGGGGCATCATACCTTAGAATATTTTGCATCGCGTATACATGAAGATAGGTTCATAGGTATGGCCGCTAATATACTTGCTCAAGTAGGTATTACGATATGGGATTTAGTTGATTTCGTGTTTCGTGCTCTTGCCTCTGCAAGCATTCAACATCTGTATGATGATGACGATGATGATTCAACAAGAATCATAACAACTTTCAGAACTGAAACCAAAAAGCCACACCAAGCCTACCCATCTCTGTTTGTAGTGCTTGGAAATGTTATTGGTTATTTCAACACATTAATAGTTGGCGCAGATGGCAGAGATTCACAGGAGCAATTGCGGCATTTGGATTTTGCTGGTAGTGTGAATTTGCCTTCTAGTGCTGAGAATAATCAATTGCTTGCGCAAAATAAAGGTTTGATTATCGGTGGAGATGCGGCGGCGGCTTTGACGCGTGGGATGTTTGATGGGATTAAGCAAAATTCCATTGCAAGGAGAGAGGATGTTCAAATCTGGGAGCAATATTTGCCAACCCATGAGCAGCTTACTGACTCTGATTTGCGGAATGTCAAGGTTTTGACTGCTGAAGAGCGCGTGAAAGATGATGGGGAGTTTAAAGCTCTTTTTAATTCGAGATTTAAATCAGTCTATTCTTGTTTAGCAAGCACTAAAGACATTTTAAAAGATGCTAATATTAAGACTGATGGGAATGTCATCATGCTCGCAGATCCTATGATTGAGGCCTCTTTGGTTAAAAGAACGAATTTTCAAGCTCTTGGTCGGGAAGAAACTCTGGATAATATTTTCGATGTGATGCTTTTGCCATCTGGTGACTCTCCTGCGCATTTTGAGCTAGATGAATGTTCCGAATTAAGGAAATTGGTTGAAAATGCAAAAATTGAAGGCAAAAGATTAGGTTTGAAAATCGGTGAGCCAGTGCCTGATCATCTGATTCCGTCAATTCAAAGAAGTTTTGCATGGCCCATTTTTCTTGCAATGGAACATGAAAATCACGAAGGCGTGAAAATTGTGTCGCCCATGATTTATTATACTAAAAAAGAGTTTGAGGGCGCTAACCCACATGACTCCACATTCGAAGTGCGAGGCAAAATTGAGGGTGGTATTAAGAATTTCCTTAATGCTGGTTCGGTGAAATTGGGCGGTGGTTCGCTTACTGTGGAGAATTTTATTAATTTTGGAAAATTGGAGAATAAAGGCGACGAGGCTTTGCATTTGCGCATTCAGCGTTCGTTGATTTTGTCTGTTGTTGAGGTCATTCAGAGAAATAATCACATTAATAGTAATCTGATTAAAACTGCTGTGATTGGGGGAATTAACGAGAATTCTCAAATTCGGATGATCACTGAAGGGGACATAGCTTTTCACGCTGCGGAGTTGAATAATGTGGCGATTGAGGCTGATGGAAATGTGTTCTTTTTGCCAATCAGTCTAGTTCATGCTTTCTATCTGGAATGTGGGAATGATTTTGCGAAGGGGGTTCGGATTCATCAGTTAGAATCGAAATTATATGGTTCGATTGAGATTTTTGCCAAGGAAAATGTGCATCTAATTGGAGTTGACGGCTCTGGGCTTCATTCTTTTAGGGTTGGTTCTGGTGGCCACATTATTTCTGCGCCGGCTTATAATGTGGATTATTATGCGTTTCGGACAACGGTTG
>CAYLHV010000022.1:0-23724 GCA_964383745.1 uncultured Rickettsiales bacterium
TTGGGGTTGGGATGGTGATTAGTTGGGAGAAGCTGGCTTTGGATGTTGGGATGAAATTTGTGAGCGAGGAGGCGCATTCTACGGCGGTGATTCCAGTGGTTTCAGAGGTAACGGCACAAAAATTCATCTGCCATTCTCCCCAAATTTTGACGCAAGGAGCGGTGGTTTTTTCTCGGGAGATTTTGATTGAGGCGCTGAATTTTGTGGATGTTCCAGCCGAAATTACGCAAGATGCTGAAGGAAAAACAACGACGATTTCTGCGGTGTTTTCTATTGGTTATAGATCGAATTTAGGGGATTCGATTGGGAAGACCAAGGCTCTGATGGATCAAGAATTTAGCGGGATTGTTGGAGTCAGTAACGGTCTAGTAGCAGGAGCCATGGCCTATTTGAGCTGGTTGGAAACATCTTTTGCTCCATTTAAAGGTGGGGCGTTTATGGAGATTGATCGGCATGAGGAGACCTATAAATTCAAAAAAGTTACGCCGGTTTTGAGTGAGTTTCAGTTTGAGGAAATGAGAGTCAATGCGGAAAAAGCTTCGTTGACGGGAACTCAGATGAAGGGGAAAAATCTGTTTATAGATGCAAACGAACTATTCCTACTAACAGCATTTTCAAGCCTAGAACAAAACAGCGGACAAATTTCCGGACGGGCCTCGATTCCAACCGATAGTAGCGGGTTTAAGGGATCAGTTTCCACCGGCGAAGGCCAACAAAGCGTGACAGGGACTTATGGGGTTCGGATTGATTTGGGCGAACAACTCTGGATCAAATTGACTGGCGACATGACGCAAGATGGTGGGTCAATTTACGCCGACACTATTAAAATAGACGTAAAAAACCTAGTGATACGCTCCATCCACAAACTCGCCCGAAATCAAGAAAGTGGCTTCGGAGTGGGTGCCGGCGAGACTTCTGGACTAACCGGATTTGACTTCAGCACCGGAGGCGGAAGCGCGAAATGGATTGATGAATTAGCATTCATCTACGGCCGCAAAAAAGTTGAAATTATCGTTGGGGAAATGCTAAGTATTATCGGCGCAAACATCGCAAATGCCGAATTCAACGCTGAAGGAAAACTCGAAGACGGAGGAAATCTCTACATAAAAGCGGCAGAAATCCTAGCCCGTGACCTATATGGCTACGACAAAGGAGTTCTACTAAAGGCCTCTGTTGGGTTTGCAGAAAAGAATTTGCCAATGGGAAATGAGTTCAGTGGGTCTTACGGAAACAAAAATCTCAAGCAACACATTAAAGCCACAATAGGGCAGGGCATGCTAGACGTAGGAAAAACCGACGGCGCTTTGAGCCGAGAAATCACCAGCGTCGAGCAAATCACCGGCCATAAAATGAGAACTGTGAACGCATATTACCGAGAAGTAAACACAGACAAGTACATGCCGAAAGATATAGTGAAAAACCTGATTGCTGGGTTTGATAGCACTTATCAAGAAGTGAAAAATTTCCTTGGTTTTGGTGAGCAGAAAGTTCAGATTGAGGAATTGCCTTGGCTTGAGGAAATTGAAGAGTTGCCCTGGTTGGAGGACATTGAAGGGTTGCCTTGGTTGGAAGATGTTGCAAAAACTGAAGTAGTTGAGGAAAAAATTGCTCAAGATGAAAAACTAACCAGCGAAGCTGAAACTCAGAAATTAGCTAGTGACGGGGGTCGTTTTGTCTACATTCTAGACGGGGACAAGATTGTTGCGGTGGAAGTTGATCATGTGACGAAGCAAAGTTTGATTCCTCAGAACTTCTTTGAGCAACATAATAGGCAGAAGAAAAAGGGGGTTGATAAGGACGAAAATTCATATCAAGCGGCCTATTTTAGGGAGCAGATGGCGGAATTTGAGGTAACGTCTAAGGCGTTCGGTATCGTTACAGATAAGGTTGGTAATGTGTTGGGCTATGTGGATCGGGCTACTGGCAAGGTGATTTCTGGCAGTTTCAAAACGGCTCAAGGATGGCTTGTTGACGGGGTTTCTTATGTGGTTGATCTTCAAATGAAGGAAATTGCTGAAACGTTGGAAATCTTGGTTGGCGAGGAAAATGCTGCTATGGTTTGGGTATCTGTTGGGAAGACGATCGATGATGCGAAAGAGTTTGCGTCTCCCATGACTGAGTTCCTTGGCCAGGCATGGTCTGGGTATTATGATAGTTTCACGGATGGTCAGAAGACGTTTTGGGGTTTTGCTGGAGGTGTGTCGCAGGCATATGTGGTGAAAGATGTTACGAAATCGGCGATGAAAGCTGTTGTTAGTGGGGTTGATAATTTTGTTGAATCTGCTGGTAAAGCTGTGGTAAAGTCGAAAGTGGTTGATGGGAAACTTCTAAATCAACCTGAGGTTTCAGAGATGCTGGGAGACATAAGTAAGTTACCAAAACTTAGACAAGACTATATAAAAGAGGTGCAGGGATTGAAAGATGTTGTTGGTGATTTATATAAGCAAGGAAAATCTATTGAAGAAGTCGCTCGTACTGTTAGTCAGATGAGAAGAGATATTGGGATAAAATATAAGGAGATGACGCCGCCGGAGCTATTGAAAGATATATATGCTAGAAATATGAAGAAATACAATAATGATAAATTGGGGCCTACTGTTGATTCTCTGCGTGCAAAAGGATATAGTTGGGAGCAGATTATAGAAAAATCTTTAAAACCAGGAGGTAAGGATCTTGATTATAGTAAATACAAATGAGAATATCTATGAATAATGAAAGTTTTGAAGAATTTGAGCTAGATTATGATTTGACTTACTCAGATTGTGAGTTTATTATAAAAAAAGTATTAGAAAGATTTGACGCTGTGATTACCGAAAATATTGGTGATGATATCGATACAATTTATTGTGATATATTGATTAAGCCAGCGTTTAGAATATGTATTCATTATCACTCAATGGTTGGTGTTGTTATTATGGCTCTGACAAAAGATTCTGAGAGTGCAGCAAAGGAAGTTGCTGATTTTATTAATGATCTGATTCTAAAATGTGGAAGTTAAGTTTCGGCACAAAAATTCATCTGCCATTCTCCCCAAATTTTGACGCAAGGAGCGGTGGTTTTTTCTCGGGAGATTTTGATTGAGGCGCTGAATTTTGTGGATGTTCCAGCCGAAATTACGCAAGATGCTGAAGGAAAAACAACGACGATTTCTGCGGTGTTTTCTATTGGTTATAGATCGAATTTAGGGGATTCGATTGGGAAGACCAAGGCTCTGATGGATCAAGAATTTAGCGGGATTGTTGGAGTCAGTAACGGTCTAGTAGCAGGAGCCATGGCCTATTTGAGCTGGTTGGAAACATCTTTTGCTCCATTTAAAGGTGGGGCGTTTATGGAGATTGATCGGCATGAGGAGACCTATAAATTCAAAAAAGTTACGCCGGTTTTGAGTGAGTTTCAGTTTGAGGAAATGAGAGTCAATGCGGAAAAAGCTTCGTTGACGGGAACTCAGATGAAGGGGAAAAATCTGTTTATAGATGCAAACGAACTATTCCTACTAACAGCATTTTCAAGCCTAGAACAAAACAGCGGACAAATTTCCGGACGGGCCTCGATTCCAACCGATAGTAGCGGGTTTAAGGGATCAGTTTCCACCGGCGAAGGCCAACAAAGCGTGACAGGGACTTATGGGGTTCGGATTGATTTGGGCGAACAACTCTGGATCAAATTGACTGGCGACATGACGCAAGATGGTGGGTCAATTTACGCCGACACTATTAAAATAGACGTAAAAAACCTAGTGATACGCTCCATCCACAAACTATCCCGAAACCAAGAAAGTGGCTTCGGAGTAGGTGCCAGCGAGACTTCCGGAATAACCGGATTTGATTTCACCACCGGAGGCGGAAGCGCCAAATGGATTGACGAATTAGCATTCATCTACGGCCGCAAGAAAGTCGAAATTATCGTCGGAGAAATGCTGACTGTTATCGGCGCAAACATTGCGAATGCAGAGTTTAATGCCGAAGGAAAACTTGAAGACGGAGGAAATCTCTACATAAAAGCCGCAGAAATCCTAGCCCGAGACCTGTACGGCTACGACAAAGGAGTTCTACTGAAAGCTTCCGTTGGATTCGCAGAGAAAAACCTACCAATGGGAAACGAGTATAGCGGTTCTTACGGCAACAAAAATCTCAAACAACACATTAAAGCCACAATAGGGCAGGGCATGCTAGACGTAGGAAAAACCGACTGCTCTCTAAGCCGAGAAATCACCAGCGTCGAGCAAATCACCGGCTATAAAATGAGAACTGTGAATGCGTATTACCGCGAAATAAACACAGACAAATACATGCCGAAAGATATAGTAAAAAACCTGATTGCTGGGTTTGATAGCACTTATCAAGAAGTAAAAAATTTCCTAGGATTCGGTGAGCAGAAAGTTCAAATTGAGAATTTGCCTCGGGCTGAGAATAAAATTGAGGAGCTGCCATGGCTTGAAGAAGTTGTTGAGCAAGAGACTGAAGATTTTGCGGCTGATGAGCAAGCTGTATCTAAAATGCAACAGTATGTTGATGAAGATGTCGAGGTTGATAAATGTTTGATTGCGTCGAATGATCATGGGTTTGTTGCTGGAGATGTGACTGCCGCGAAAATGAGCTATGAAGAATTTGCGCGGGATCAGGTTTATGAGATGGAATATGGCCGGAAATTATCTTGGGATGTGTTCAAATTGGCCTATGAGATGCATTTGAAGCCGGTTTATGATAAAACTCATGGGGATTATTTTAAGGATAAATATGAGCGTTATTTGAGCAATTTGCCATATGTTGACGGTGATTCGAGCTTTGTTTTGCGTGATTTAGGGGTGATTTCTGGCTATTTGAAAAAGGAATTTCCCGTGGTTCATCAAGCTTATTCTAATGCTGTGAATAAAATAGGAGAATTTTTTAGTTACGAAGATCAACGTCCTGATATTTCTGTAGAAAAATTGGTAGAAATGCACCAAAAGTCTGAAAGTCTTGTAGACAAGGCGGCTGTTAGTATGATGATTAACGAAAAAATGAAAGAAGATGCGGACGCGTTGCCCGTTGGTCTGATTTTTAACGTGATTGGTAAAGCATATGAGAAATCTGCTGAAAAAATTACTGAGAAACTTACGGATCGAGAGAAAGAGGGGCTAGGGGCTGCGGATGTGGCGATGCAGGCGACGGGAGTGGCCATGGTTGCGAAAAACGCTTTGGTGACAGCTGGAAAAATTCATGCGCAGAAAACACTTGCAAAGAATGTGAAAATATTGCAGTCTGGAATGGAACGGGACGGTGCTTTGATCAACAAGATTCTTGATTTGCATGATCACGAAGGTGGCTTGCACAAAGGACACGCCGTGGAACGCCATGTTGATGTGGGACATGGGGATTTGGTGGGTCGGTTGGAGGATGCTGCTTCAAGGGTTTCGCAAGATAAGAAAAAAGATTTGGCTTTTACTAAATATAACAATCTCGAAACCGCAAATTATGCGGCTAGTAGGATTATGGTTGAGAAAGAGTTGGAGATTGTTGATTGGCTAGTTAAGGGAAGTAAAAAAACTCAAGAATTTGATTTAGATATAGGTTTTAATGTTGGTCAAGGAGTTGAATACTCAAAGATATTTAAGAATAATCCAAAAGATATTAAATTAGACAAGGCAAGAGTAGTTTTGAAGAGGTCGCAAGATGGTAAGTTTTATAAAGAAGGTCATAGATTCGATATACTCACTAGTTATCCAGTTAAAGGTAAAAAAAAGAATTAACGAAAATGAAATAAATTTTAAAGAAAGATTTGGATGGGTTGGTAGTCTCTTAATATACTTCATGTATTACACAATAGAGCTGATACCGGATTACAAATATTCAGATCAGGATGTGATAGATATTTATATTAAGGAACACGAAGATATAGAGGATATTAAAGCTACGATAGCGGAGTTGAGAGATCTGTTGACGCTCGAACCGTTTCCTGAAGATTGGATTTTTAATTTGGCGAATAGGGGATATTTTTTAAGTCCTGAAGAAAAGATTAAGATTTCGAAGAGAGAAATAAAATGTCCTACAACAGAAGACTGGATAAGATGGATGATTGAAGCGCTTGAGGAAGGTGTTAGGAAGCGTGAATCTGGCTGAGTTTCATCGATGTTCCAGCGAAATCACACAAGATGCCGAAGGAAAAACTACGACGATTTCTGCGGTGTTTTCTATTGGTTATAGATCGAACTTAGGGGATTCTATGAGAAAAACCAAAGCCTTAATGGATGAGGAATTTAGCGGAATTGTTGGGGTTAGTAATGGGATTGTAGCGGGTGCCATGGCCTATTTGAGCTGGCTGGAAACATCTTTTGCGCCATTTAAAGGTGGGGCGTTTATGGAGATTAATCGGCATGAGGAGACTTATAAATTCAAAAAAGTGACGCCAGTTTTGAGTGAGTTCCAATTCGAAGAAATGAGAGTGAATGCGGAAAAAGCCTCGTTGACCGGAACTCAGATGAAGGGGAAAAATCTGTTTATAGATGCGAATGAACTTTTCCTACTAACAGCATTTTCAAGTTTGGAACAGAGTAGCGGACAAATTTCCGGACGAGCTTCGATTCCTACTGATAGTAACGGATTCAAAGGCGCAGTTTCCACCGGCGAAGGCCAACAAAGCACAGCAGGGACTTGCGGCGTTCGAATTGACCTAGGAGAACAACTCTGGATCAAACTAACGGGCGATATGACGCAAGATGGTTGGTCGATTTATGCTTTATAATTATTGGGAAATTATTAGTGGGTATGATTTGTTTTGGATTTGGTTTTTAAGCATAGTTTCATGAGGAGATTGGCTATGTGGTAATTATCACTTAATTTGCAGAATATTTTTTCCTTGCAAAATATTTTTAAATCTGTTAAGATTGATAACAATTATCAACTTTAACATTTCTAGAAAAAATAAAATGTTTAAAAAGCTCATAATTTCACTGGCAATTCTGTCGAGCATGGGTCATGCTGCGGAATCTAGAGAGATTGAAATAAAAATAATTAATCATCATTTTGTGCCAAATGTCATTAAAATTGAATCAGGCGTTAACTCAAAACTCATTGTTCATAATGAAGATAAGACCATTGAGGAATTTGAGAGTCATGATTTAAAAAGAGAAAAAATTATCCCTCCTGGTAAAAAAGTGGTCATTGCACTAAAACCCATGAAACCAGGAACCTATGCATTTTTTGGTGAATTTAACCAAAAAACAGCACAAGGCAAAATCATTGTTGAATAGGAGTTAAAATGCTGTCAGCCTCTCTAATCATTTTCAGGGAAATCATTGAAATCTCAATCATCATCAGCGTCATATATTCTTCCATTGAAGAATATAATAAAAAAAATATTGTCATTTTAAAAGGTGTTGCCATCGGGCTGTTTTTCTCCATCATTTTTGCAGTTTTCATGGATAGAATCACAGAATCTTTCGACGGAATGGGCCAAGAAATCATCAATTCCATCATCATGATTTCTGCAATCTGCCTCATCACCTATAGCATCACATGGATGAAAAGCAATGTCACGCAATTTAGTAATAATTTAAAACAAGCAGCATTAAAGGAAGAATCCAACAAAATCCCAAAATTAAGCATCATCTTAATCATTGCCACAAGCTTCATTAGAGAGGGGACAGAAATCATTCTTTTTTCCTATGGAGTGCTTTCTTCCTCACAAATCAGTAAATATAGTTTTTTTTTAGGCGCTGCATTGGGCCTCTGTGCTGCAGTTTTAGTGGTGATTTCGCTAAATTTTGGCCTCATGAAAACAAAAACAAAGCAAATTTTCTCAGCAACCACAATTTTGCTCATTTTAATTGCCTCATCAATGTCTGCGCAAGTGGCTAATAATTTGATTTCCATGGGTCTTTTTGACTCTCTTTCTTCAGAGCTTTGGGACAGTTCATGGCTGATCAGCGACACGAGCATTCTTGGTCAAATTCTAAATGCCTTCATGGGATATGTTTCCAAGCCAAATACTTTAGAAATTTTATTCTATTTTGGCACATTGACCATTCTCGTGACGCTTAACTTCTTGAAATCAATCACTTTTCAAAGTAATTTTAATTAAAAGAGCAACAAAATGTCAAAAATTGAAATCACAGACGCAGCAAGCAGAGAAATTAGCAGACTTCTTAAAAGCAAAGAAAATGGCACAAATTTTCGAATCATCGTCAAAGGCGGCGGTTGTTCCGGCTTCAAATATGATTTTAAGTTCGACAAAGAAGTCTCTGAAAATGATGAAATTTTTGAGAAAAATGGCATCAAATTAATCATTGACGACCTTTCTTTAAATTTAATCAATGGCGCTTTGCTTGATTTTTCTGAATCTCTCACTTCCTCAGAATTTCAGCTTAAAAACCCAAATGCTGCCGGAAGTTGTGGTTGCGGTCAATCTTTTTCAATTTAAAAAATAGCGTAAACTCAAATGGATCACATGGAAAAACTTTCACTCCTATTTTTCGACAGCCTCATGTCAAAACTTGCATTCACAGGTCAGAAACCTTTGTTTTTAGAAGTGATGCTGCAATTCCCACATGAGAAAATCTCAATTTTTCTAACCGCCTCTTTTGGCATTTTTGTTGCATGCATTGTGAATTATTACGCTGGATTTGCCCTTTCACTCATTCGCAAAACAGAACAAAAAACGCAGGAAAAAATGCTTTCTCAAATCCAAGATTTCTTTGAAAAATGGGGTTTTCACCTTCTTCTTTTAGCTAGCATCTCCGTGATTGGCACATTTCTAACAGTTCTGGCTGGATTGGTGAAATTCAAAAGAAGCAAATTCTTAATTGCCTGCGCAATTTCTATTGCAATCAAAAATTTAATTCAAATATTTTAAAAAATGCAAAATATTCAGAAAAAATTCAGGGAAGAAAGTCGAGCAAGAGTGCGAAAATCACGCTCAATCATCATTGCTTTAGTCACATTTTTCACAATTGGCTTCGCTTTCAACGACCATCTTCACAACCAAAAAGCCCATATTGTTAATCTACAAGAAAATCAAATTCAAATTTGCTTCACCCCAGGCGAGAAATGTCGACCTCTCATTTTAAAAGAAATTGCCAAAGCACAAAATGAAATTCTCATGCAGGTCTATTCTTTTACAGAAACTGAAATTGCCGAAGCTCTGGTTGCAGCTCAAAAAAGAGGGGTGAATGTGAGTGTCATTTTTGACGCCAGCCAACTGCGCGGGCAACATTCCAAACTTAATTTTGTGAGCGAAAATGGCATCAAAAGCTTCATTGACCATAAGGTTGCAATTGCGCATAATAAAGTGATCATCATTGACCGCAACATTCTCATCACTGGTTCTTACAACTTCTCAGAAGCAGCTGAGAAAAAAAATGCAGAAAATTTGCTAATCATAAAAAATCCCGAAATTTCAAATGTTTATGCAAATAATTGGCACTCACGCAAAGCAGAATCGAAAGTTTTTTTAATGCCAAATCACGGAGCAAAATGAATTTTTATTTATAATTAATGTAAAATAATTCTTGCTAATTCGAAGAAAATTAAATATAATTTCTTTCGGTCATTTGGGCAAAAGTAAATTTTAGCGAACCGAACTTTGAAGAGAAGAAATGCAACAAAAAACAACTGAAAAAATTGTTAAAGACCTTTCCCCTGAAGTTGATGAAACAAAACTAAGGTCAATTCTGCAAATTCAGAAATTTGAACTGAAAAAAATTCTCCCCCTCTGCATCATGGCCATCATGATCACCTACATATATAACACTCTCAGAGCCACAAAAGACGCCATGGTCATTCCATTAATTGGCGCAGAGGTGGTCAGCAGTCTTAAACTCTGGGCAGTTTTACCTTTCGCGGTCATTTTCCTTTTAATCTACTCAAAATTAACGAATTCTTTCTCAAAACAGAAAGTGTTCTACATTATCTCTTCTTTTTTTGTGATTTTCTTTCTGTCTTTCGCTTTCATAATCTACCCAATTCACGAACATTTACACCCTGACCTTTCGGCGCAAATTGAACAAATGCCTCATTTCAAATGGCCACTCTTAATGATCTCAAATTGGACATTCTCTCTGTTTTATGTGATGGCCGAACTTTGTGGAAATGTCACAATTTTCATCCTTTTTTGGCAATTAGTTAATGAAATCAACACAGTCAAAGAAGCAAAACGTTTTTACGCACTTTTCATTCTCATCAGCCACATTGGCCATGTTCTTGCTGGCATCACCTCAAAAACAATCTCTGCAAATCCAAAATATCCCGATAATCTAATTGCCTCTTGGGACTATAACATCAAAATTCTCATGATTTTTGTTGCATGCGCTCTTTTCATTCTAATCTCGTGCTATAGCTGGATTCAAAGCCAAGTGATAACCGATCCAAGACTCTATAAACCAAGGAAAAAAGCGCAAAAAGAGGAAAAAGTGAAGCTCACCTTAATGCAAAGCATTAAATTCATCATGAGCTCAAAATATATTGGCCTAATTGCCGCAATGATTTTATGCTATGGCGTTTCAATTAACATTGTTGAGGGTGTTTGGAAAAGCCAAGTAAAACTGCAATATCCTACAAGCAGCGAATATAGCGGCTTCATGGGCACTTTCCAAATTTTTGCTGGCAGCTTTAACATCATCATCGCCCTGATTGGTGCAAAAATGATTCGCAGCACGAGCTGGCTGGTTTGCGCTCTCATCACACCAATCACCATTCTCTTCACAGGCTTGCTGTTTTTTGCACTAATCACTTTCAGAGAAAATCTCCAACATCTGGTCATTTTCTTTTCAGTTTCAGTGGTTTTCGCAGCAGTTTTCATTGGCGCAGTGCAAAACATCATCAGCAAAGCTGTAAAATATTCCATTTTTGACATGACCAAAGAAATGGCCTATATCCCACTTTCTGAAGAACTTAAAACAAAAGGAAAAGCCGCTGCTGATCTCATCGGACACAAGCTTGGCAAATCTGGCGGTGCTTTCATCCAATGGGCGCTTTTGAGCCTCATCCCTGATTCAAATTTAATGAGCCTAACTAACTATTTCTTTGTCATTTTCACTTTAATGATGCTTCTTTGGATTTGGTCGGTCGTCTCTCTAAATAAAGAGTTTTTAGAAAAAGTTCAACAATATGAACAAGAACAAGAAAATTAAAACTTTTTAAAATAAAACTTGTAATTAAAGGGAAAAATGTTATATAATGACTTTTTACTCATAACCAATAAATTAACTAGGAAACATGAAAGAACTTAAACCAACGAATGAAGGCGTAACTTTTAACATTGGGCCTGAAGCCATGAAAAAAGTTATATCACTTTGTCTAATGCTAGTGATGGCCACTTTCATCTATAACACATTGAAAATCACTAAAGATTCTTTGGTCATTCCCTTGCTTGGAGCTGAAATTGTCAGCACTTTAAAGCTCTGGGCAGTTCTCCCATTTGCCATTCTTTTCATTTTAGCCTATTCTAAACTAGCCAACATTTTGTCAAAAGAGAAATTATTTTACACAATCACAGGTTTTTTCATCTTGTTTTTCATGAGTTTTTCTTTCATAATCTACCCCATCCATGAAAATATCCACCCTGATTTGTCAAGCATCATCGAAAATCACCCTCGTTTTAAATGGCCCCTTTTAATGATTTCAAACTGGAGCTTTGCCCTGTTCTACATCATGGCAGAACTTTGTGGCAACGTCATTTTGACCATTCTTTTCTGGCAAACGGCAAATTCTCTAAACAGCATCACAGAAGCCAAGAAATATTATGGAACTTTCATTTTCATCGGTCACATTGGCCACATTTTATCTGGTGTCTTTGTGACAAGCCTCATTCCTGCAATTTCTCATAAATTTAACAAAAATTCTCTCGACATTTGGGCTGATGAACTTAAAGTCATGGCAATCATCGTTTCTTCCGCCATCATCACCATCACAATAATATATCGCTGGATTTGCAACAACATTGACGAGACTGGCAAAGTCAGCACTGAAGCGCTTGATTTAGCAAAAAAAAGCAAAAAACAAAACATGCCACTTTCGCAAAGCCTGAAGGTCATTTTCAGCTCAAAATATCTCGGCCTCATTGCTCTCATGGTCATTTGCTATGGCATCTCCATTAACATTGTGGAGGGAGCCTGGAAAAGTCAGGTCAAAATTCAATATCCTGACCATGCGAGCTATAATTATTTCATGGGTAAATTCCAAATTTGGGCGGGCAGCATCAACATGTTAATTGCTCTTGTTGCAGCAAAATTCATCCAAAGACAAACTTGGCTCACATGCGCCATCATCACACCTTTGGTGATTTTTGTGACAGGAACACTCTTTTTCATTCTGATCTATATGAAAAGCGACCTTGCTGGAATTTTGGCTGAAAGCGCAAGTAGCATTGTTTTCATTGCAGTCATTGTGGGTGCGGCACAAAATATTTTCAGTAAATCAGTCAAATATTCTCTCTTCGACATGACCAAAGAAATGGCCTATATTCCACTTTCTGAAGAATTAAAAACAAAAGGAAAAGCGGCAGCAGACCTTCTTGGTCACAAGCTTGGCAAATCAGGTGGTGCCTTCATTCAATGGCTTCTTTTGTCTCTCATTCCAGGCTCCACTCTTGTTGGGCTGGCGGGCTATTTCTTCTTAATTTTCATCATAATCATGAGTTTGTGGCTTTGGGCTGTTTTATCGCTAAATAAAAAGTTCTTGCAGTTAACTGAAAATAAGGAAATCTAAAAATGTCAACATTTTCCTCCTATTTTGAGAAAAAATCAATAGCTTTCCTAATGCTTGGAATCTCAAGTGGAGTTCCTTTGGCCCTCACAATGTCCACTTTGACTTTATGGCTCAGTGTTTTTGGCGTTTCTAAAACAGAGATTGGTCTTTTTGCTCTTGTTGGTCTGCCTTATTCGCTGAAATTTCTCTGGTCACCCATTTTTGATAATTTCAAAGCCCCAATTTTCTCAAAATTCCTGGGTTTTAGAAGTGCGTGGGTGGTTTTGAGCCAAATGTTTGTGATTCTCTGTATCATTCTCATGTCATTTGCTAACCCACAAGAAAATCTTCTTTTCATTGCAATTGCAGCTCTGGCTTTGGCATTTTGCTCATCATGCGCCGACATTGCAACAGATGCCTACAGAATTGACCTTTTCGAAGGCGACAAAAAAGGTGTTGGTGGCTCAATGTATGTTTTTGGCTATAGAATTGGCCTTCTGATTGCAAGTGTTGGAGTGATTCATGTCACTAGCCTCACCGGAGAAAATTGGCAACTGGGCTATTTGTCAAGCATCATTGGGATTTTGATTGGCACGGTTTCAGTTTTCATTTTAAAAGAAGAAAAAGAGCACAAAAAAGACCTCTCTTCTCCCACACCGACAAGAACTGACTTTGAAGCAAGGCTTGTTGCACCTTTCGCGGATTTCATGAAAAATCAAAATTTATGGGCCTTAATTTTGCTCTTCATCTTAAGTTTCAAACTGGGCGACGCCTATGTTGGAATCATGAATAACAAATTTTTGATTGAATTAGGCTATTCTAAAGAACAAATTGTTAACATTTCAAAAATAGTAGGCCTGGTTGCAACCATATGTGGAACTTTTGTTGGGAGCGCCATGCTGCAAAAACTCAGCATCACAAGGTCTCTGTTCATTGCCATTTTCTTGCAATCATTCTCAAATTTAGTTTTTATATATCAAGAATCAGCTGGCGTTAGTAATGCCGTTTTGTCAGCAGTCACTTTCACCGAAAATTTCACTAGTGGAATTGGCAGCATCATCATCATTTCCTATTTAAGCTCAATGTGTAACTTGAAATATAGTGCCACCCAATATGCTATTTTATCTTCAGTTTCCAGCGTTGGCCGCACTCTCATTTCCAGTTCAGCAGGATTAATGGTGGAAAATGTTGGGTGGACGAATTTTTTCATATTCTCAATTTTCGCCGGCTTAATCCCTGCTTTGATTTTGATGAAATTAAGCAAATCATCCAAACATGTTGAGAGTAGTGGTGACTGACGAATCCTCGGATCTTCTTCTTTTGTCTAAATGTTGCGTATGCATTCCAACAATGGGGAAGCGCTCATTGACAAGCTCATTGACAAAAAGCCCACTGTCACGTGTTCTTTTACGAGACCTGTCTTCTTGAGTTATGATTTCATAATTCGACTCTTCAGAAGTGCTTGGAATATTTGAAAAATCTTGACTTGACTCAAGAACGGAATCTTCAATTCTCACAAAAACCTCATCTTCCGGCAAGTCTTTCATGGTGGAAATTGTTTTATAAACATCTGATATTAATTCAGAATTTCCTTCCGCTAAAGCAGAATCAGCGCACATTTTTAATTTTTGAAATAGCTTCTCATCAAGGTCAACATTCACTTTCCAATAAATCTTCGTGATTTGCTCCAAGTCTCTTTGCTTAATTGCTTCATCCAAATGATGAACCAACGCCTCAACAGCAGGATTCAAAATGAGCCTCATCACATCATGTTCTTGCAAAATGTGAAATAAACGCCCCATTTGCTCTTTTGTGCTTGATTTCACATTCTCATAATTTTTCAAAAATTTCACAAGATCTTTTTCATAGAAATGATGTAGAGAAAAATCAGAATCATCGACATAAATAGGATATTCCGCGTCAGAATATTTAGAAGATTTTGAGTGAAAATGCCTGATTCTCTCTTGTTTGGAACATTTTTTATAGCTTTGTTCCAGCTCCTTAATCAAAGAATCCAAATTACCTGACTTCATCTCAAAATCCCCTTTTAAATTGTACAGACCTCTAATGAACAGTATAACATGCATGTATTAACTATGTCAACATTTATTTACATAACTCTGTAATATATTTTTTAGAATTTTGTTGGATATTTCTACCTCATAAATAAGGGCAATTTTCTGTTTCTTTGATGTGATATGTTTTAGAGAATTTGCTTTCAACCGTGCTTTTCAGCAAAATTTCTAGGATTTTGAAGTTTTTTTCTCGGAAAGCTAGTTCTTTTGGGTCCTGGCCAAATTTGTCTTTTTGGCAAGATGGGGCGCCAAATGCTAGAAGGAATTTGACTAAAGCGGGGTCGTTTTTTAAAACTGCATGGGAAAGTGCTGAACGACCAAGCTCGTCAGTTGCGTTAATATTTGTGCCATTTTTCATCATTAGAGAAATGAGGGGGATGATCATTGAGTTTTTGGAAGATTTGATCAGGGTGATCATGGCATTTGCATTTCCAAATTCTCTGCTTGAGTCAGCTCCTGCTTCTAGAAGTTTTTTAATTATTCTCTTTCTGCCGTGAGGGAAGCTGCAGGCATAGTGAAGAGTTGAGCATTTGTGAGGGCCACCAATTTGCTCTATGTCAATTTCTGGTTGTTCTAGAAGGATTTTTGTTGCTTGTAAGTTTCTTACTTCAGCAGCTTGGAGCAGTGGAAACACACCAATTCCCTCATTAGGGTTTGCGCCAAAAGCAAAGACTGCTTTGAGTGATTCCATGTCATTTTTTCTAATTGCGTTATAAATTTCTCTTTTCATTTTTATTTTCTTACCATTTAACAATTGGAGGAAGGGACATTAAAATGGCTTCAATGTTGCCACCAGTCATGAGACCGAAAATTGTTCCCCTGTCTTGAAGGAGATTGAATTCGACATAGCGGCCGCGTTTTTTTAGTTGAAATTCGCGTTCTTCCGCGGTCCATTTTTCATGCATGTGTTTTCTGACCAGGGGAGGGAATGCTTCCAGAAAAGCCAGCCCGACGTCTTTGGTGAAGGAAAAATCATTTTCAAAATCACCAGAATTTAAATTATCAAAAAAAATTCCCCCAACTCCGCGAGGCTCTTTGCGGTGGTTAAGGAAAAAATAGCGGTCAGCATGGTCTTTGAATTCGGGATAGTAGGATTTATTGGTTTTGTCGCATGCTTCTTTTAGCTTGGAGTGAAAAAATTCTGTGTCGCTGGAATTTTCGAACATTGGCGTGAGGTCAGCGCCGCCGCCAAACCAGCTTTTTGAGGTGACAATTTGGCGCGTGTTCATGTGCACAGCCGGCACAAGAGGGGAGTTCATGTGGGCAATGAGAGAAATGCCGCTGGCCCAAAATTTTCCTGAATTTTCAAGGGCCCCAGGAATTTTTTTTGCGAATTCTTCAGAAAAATGTCCAAAAACTGTGGAAATATTCACTGCGACTTTTTCGAAAACTGCTCCATTTCTTAAAGCAGAAATTTCACCCCCGCCGCCTTCTGCTCTTGTCCAAGGAGTTCGTTCGAATTTTCCAGCTTTGACATTTTCAGTTTCTGCAAATTCTTGCTCAATTTTTTCAAATTCTGCGCAGATTTGATCTCGTAAATGTTTGAACCATTCTGCTGATTTTTCTTGACCATTCATGAGTGTTACCTGAAAAGAGATCTTTCATATGTTTTATGTTCTGAACTGTGAAAAGATTCAATTAAAAGATGCTTTATTTCTGATTTTTCAAATTGAGCTTTCTTTATTAATTCATCAAATTTTATGTTATCAGGATGATCTGGGTGAAAAATCTGAGAAAAAGAGCGCAAAAAAGTTTCAGAATTCTCCGTCGGTGCTTCGGGAATTGATGCAGCGAATTTTAGAACTAAATTTTTGAGTCTATGAAATTCGGGGTGGGAATTATCATGCTTGATGGTGTTAATGATTGCGTCAAAATAAGCTCTGAAAGCGGGGTCATTTTCTTCTAAGAGGCTTTTCAGCATGTCTGGTCCGTTTTCCGTGAGAAGAAAAATTTTGCCAAGAGCAATCCACAGTCTTGGAATGGTTATTGTGGTTTCTTTCTGGGATTTTAGATGCTTAGGCATTTTTTGCAGCTGGAATATGAAGTTGGAAAATTTTCATTAACTCTAGAGCAGAATGAGGATTTAGTCAAGTGTTTTTTTTGAAGGCCGTTAAATTCTCCAGAAATTTAATGGCCTTGCATTCAATCTAGATTTATTATATACAAGAATCATAGAAATCAGGATAGGAAGAATCTTGGCCCATTGCTTCGATGAGTGTTGAAGTCATTGATTCATAGTCATTAATGCCGGTTAATATTTGAATGTCACCATCATCAATAATTCGACTATAACCAGATTTGGAATCAAATTCTATGCCGGCTTTTGTTGTTTCGTAAATGTCAGGATTAAAGGCGAAAGAGACGGTGGTTGCATCGCAGATTAACATGGAGTTTGGGTCTTGTATGATGGATTTTATTATTTTCAATTTTCTTGAAAATGATTCGTTTTGTGTTGAAATCTCTAGCTGATCTAGCTTTTTTATAAAATCTTCGGCTGTATCTATTTTATCTGCAACTTTTTTGAAATCATTGAAAGCCGCTTCATCATCTTTTAAAATTTTAAAGATTCCTTCAACTTGACTCATGAATGTGCCTTGATTCCAAGTGGTTACGGCGTTTTTTAAGATTTGAACTGTTGACATATCTGAAGTTTGAATGAGATTAGAAAGTTCAGTTAAAGAACTTTTTATTGGATCTGAGTTATCAGAGTCATATTGCATGATTGATTTAGGTAATTTGTTTTTTTCATATGTGTGAAATGCTTCGAAAAAGTAAAGCTCCGCTTTTGTGTCTTTGAGGAAATCATTAATTTCTTCGGAAGAGGCAGTTTTTCCAATGATGTCACGGATGTTATATGAACCACTTAGATAGATTTGATCTTGCTCGTTAAGTTCTAAAGCGTCATTTAAAGCCAAGAGGTCTACGATTGGTTTCCAAGCGAAGATTACAATGTTTTTTCCTTCAGCTTTGACTTGGGCTGTTTTTTCGATGATTCTGTCTCTGGAAGCTTCGATTTCTTCATCTGAAACTCTTTTATCAGTTTTGAAGAAATTTTCAGTGTAGAATTTATGAGCGGAATTATCATTTCCTGTTGAGCTGAAGCCATTTAATGTTTCAATTTGGCTTGCTTGTTCGTCTGTGATCAAGCCATCTTTTCTTGCTGCTTCAATGATTTCTTCCATTTTTTCTTTTTTTGAAACGGAGCTCTCGCCAACTAAAAATTGAACCGAAGGGTAAAATCCTGTTTCTGTGAATTGTTTTTTTAATTCGCTGAAAAGAGTGATGATGCCTAATATATCATCTGGTTCTAGGTCGGTTGAAATGATTAAATGTGAATTTGTGAATGGCTTATTTTGCATTATCTCTCTCTTTAATGATTTAGTGGCTTAACTAATCATGATGATAACACTATTTGTTAAATAAGTCAATATATGATGTGGTGATTGATTAGGAGTTTGTTGTTAACTTGTTGATAAATGATCTAAAGAATCTGGCGGAGAGACGGGGATTCGAACCCCGGACACGCTCGCACGTGAACACGAGTTCCAGTCGTGCGCCTTAAGCCGCTCGGCCATCTCTCCATTTGAAAAATTTGATCATAATATATAAAATTTGAAATTGCAAGGGAAAAATGATGATTTTTATTTAGTTTTTCTCCATTAAAATCAGAAGGATATTTAAAAATTAAGGAATTTATGAAAAAATATCTTGACATTAATGATTAAATGATATATGTTATCTTTAGTGTGGGTGAAATCCATTTTTAGCCCATAGATTGATGATGTGTATTGAGTAAGGACCAAATATGTAGTTTGGTTCTTTTTTTATTTAGAGCTCCATTTCGGGGCTCTTTTTTTTTGCAAAAAATTTGGAGGAGTTGGATGTTAACTGTCAGATTAACAAAGAGAATTTTGATTCAGAAGCAATTGCAAATTCCAGATGGAGCAGGGGGCAGAAAAATTGTTTGGCGAGATGTTAGCAGAACTTTTGCTGAAATCACGGAGATGATGGTTGGTTATGAGAAATTTGTGGATTTACAAATCATTAACCAGAAATTTTATTCTGTCACAATTCGATTCATGCATGGATTGGAAGATGAAAAGAAAATCAGAATTATTTACGGAAAAAAAATATTAGATGTGCATCGCATTATTAATGAAAATTGTGAAAAAAACGAGTCATTAAAAATGCTTGCGTTGGAAAAAATTAATATATAGATGTGGTTTTATTATGAAAAGAATTTTAGAAATGTCGTGGAGTTTGCAGAAATATTTCTTCAAATTGCTCGATGAAAAATTGGAAAATGTGAATGTATATAGCTCAGTTCCGCAAAATGTGCCTTTGCCTTTTGTGGTGATTAATAATTTTATCAGTAAAGATTGGTCTTGCAAAACTTTTAATGGAAGGCAGATTTTTAATCATATTCAAATTCTTGATGAGGGTGGAAGTGATCAGCAAATCTATGAAATTGCTGAAATTACAAGAGCTTCCATTGAAAGAAATAATTTTCATATTGATGGCTTTGAAGTGGTTAATGTGAAAGTGATTGAGTCAAAAATGGAGGTTAATAAAAGCGGAACAAGCAAATTAATGTTGAAAATTAAAACAAATGTGAAGGAGGTCAGTCGTGACAAAGGAAATACAAAAATATGAAGAAATGGAAAATTCTGGTTGGTCTGGAGCCTTGTTTTTGCTTAAGAATTTTGATGAAGTCAAAAAAGAATTCGTGCCAATTGGCGGCATGAGAACCACAAAAATGATGCTTAACCGAAATTTGGTGGATGCTTCTTCCAAAAATTCAGGACGTTGGAGAAAATTGCTGGAAAATGCAGGGATCACCTCAATCTCAATTTCAGCAAGTGGCATTTTCACTGATTCAAAAGCTGAAAGGAATTTGAGGCATAAAGCTTTTTATGGAGGATTTGAACTTTGTCAGCTGGAATTTGGCAATGGCGATTTGCTGACTTGCAAATTCCAAATCACCTCTTATGAGCGTTCTGGGGATTATGATGGAGAAGAAATTTATTCATTTTCCATGGAAAGTAGTGGAGAAATTCAGTTTGAAGGTAAATAAATTAACCATTTATTAATTTTGATATGTTACGATTTATCTATGAATCATTTAGAGTCGCAGAGGAAATCTTTGGCAGTAGATCATGTTAATCAAAGAATGTTAGAAGGGAAAATTATTGAAAGGCATTTTGACGAATTGCAGAAAAATGTGTCAGTGACTCTGGAAATCAGCCGCAATGTTGAGCGTTCAATCATGCAACATGCTGAACAATTGTTCAATTTGGTGGCGGATGGGACTTTGTCTGAGAAAGACCGAAAAGCGATTTTAGAGGCAGCTGTCTCCTTGAAAGAAGCGGCTGCACAATTTCATCAGCTTGAACCAGGGCCGGAGGAGTTGCAGAAAATGGAAGCTGAAAGGGCGAAAATTGCTGAAAATATGCGGCAAACTGAAGAGCATGAAGAAAAAACTAAAAATCTTTCAATTCAAAGTAAGCTGTTAAATTCCTTACAAGAAATTGGTGAAATTATGCAAAATGCGGGTTGTAGTTTTGATCGAGATGGAGAAATTTCCTCTAAACCAAGCATTGCTGCTCAAATTAAAAATGATGTTGAACAATCAAGATGAAATGAGGTTAAAAAATGGCAGATCATGAAGAAGAAAATGCAAGAATGGAACTGATTGAAAGCTTGAAGAAGATTGAAGAGCAAAGAAATTTGGATTTGGCAAATCAGGCAATCTTTTGTATTAAAGGTTTTGGAAGTGAAGAACCATTTTTTGACAGGATTAAAGAGCATAGAAATGATCCGGCAGCGCGCTCTAAAGACATTGAGGATCTTTTTAAAGATATTTCAAGAGAAGGAAGTGAATATAAAATTGTCACCGAAAAAGATGCTGCAAAAAATGAACAAGGTGACCCGGTTTTCTCTTCTGAAGGTGAAGGGGTGAAGGTTGTTTTTCAGAAAAATACGACTTTGAAAAATGCACCATTTACGCTGGAAATCCAGGAAAATGCTGCAAAATTTACGGGGGTGTTTTTCATTAACCGCATTAATGATGACGGGTCGCTAATTGCGGGTGTTTATGATATGGTGGCCTATGAAAATGGTAAGATTGTGCAAGTGCATTCTGGCAGTCAAGGTACCAGCAGATTATTGAATTTGGATGAGCTTATTAGGGAAGTTGAGGCTCAGGCGCCTGCTCATGAGCCAGTTGGTTTGAAGGATGGTTTGGAGAAAGTTAAAGAAACATCGCCTTTGGAGAATGAGGAGAGGGGAGTTGTTGAAAAAAATGGCCCTATGTTTCGTGCTAAAGAGAGAAATGCTGTTGTTGATGAGGCAGTTGTTCAGGCACCTGGTGGTAAGCAGATGGTGGAGGCTTTGGAGGTTGTGCGTCCATCTCCTAAATCTCTGGCAACTGCTTTCGTGGCAGAAGAAAAAGTTTTAGACGGTAAAGTTGGTGAGTTAGCTGACGGGATTGCAACACAGGAAATTCCTCAGGCGAAAGCAGCTTCTTTTGTGGAGTTAGATGAAATTAACATAGGAGATGCGGCTAGAAAAGTAGCGGATGCAGTTAAGGATTTGTATAATACGGCAAATCATGAAGAGGGAAAAGAGGCGATAAAGAGTGATGGAGGTTTGTTGAAAACAGAGGAAGTGTCAAATGGTAAAGTTGGTGAGTTAGATGATGGGACTGCAGAAATAAAAGAAACTCCCCAGGCAGTGGCGGCAGCTCCTTTGGAAAAGCCGGGTGATAACCTAAGAGATGCGGCTGAGAAATTAGCAGATGCAATTAAAGGGTTATATGGTGCAGCGAAGCCTGAAGATGAGAGAGAGGCAACTAATAAAATTTTGAGAGCAACTCATAAAATTATGAACGAACTTGAAGATGCAAGATCGGTGGGGGGAGCGGTTAATGCTTTATTGCAGGCTAAGCGTGATAAGGTGGAAGAAGCAGTTTTGGAAGATTTGGGAAAAAAATTGGAAAAAACGGTTGCAGAGCTTGTGCAGGCTGGGTCTAAAGAGGCGGTTGTTGATTCTGTGAAACCTAAGGTTGGTGAGGAAGTGATGCCTGATTTTCCGTCAGTACCTCAGGTTGAGCCTGATGTTCGTGGATATGTGTCTGGGGGTGATTCTAGTGGTTACCCTGCTGCTGTGAATGGTTATGGGAAATCAGCTGATTATGGGGATATGAGACTTAGTGATGATGTTGAGCCTGATGTTCGTGGATATGTGTCTGGAGGTGATTCTAGTGGTTACCCTGCTGCTGTGAATGGTTATGGGAAATCAGCTGATTATGGAGATATGAGACTTAGTGATGGTGAGCCTGCTCAAGGGATGAATGAGAATGAAGAATTTCCAACGCCCCCTAATCATGTAAGTGGCGATCCAACTGGTTACCCTGCTGTTGTGAATGGTTATGAGAAATCAGCTGATTATCGAGATATGAGACTTAGTGATGAGAATGATGATGAAGATGGTTCTGGTGGTGATTCTGACAAAATTGAGCAAGATCAGTCTGTTCCGGTGAAAAATAATGATATGGCTATGGCAGCTAAGACTGGGTTTGTAGGTATGTTTGAAACTCATGAGCTTGTTGAGAAGCCTAAAGATGAGAGAACTGTGAAATTGAAGGCTACAAGCGGTGAAATGACTAATGACTCAAGCCCTGTTACAGAGGCTGCTCAGAAAGTGGTTGCCTCTTTGCAGAATTTGAAGAATATGATGGAGCTGCTGCATGTAAGGCATGGAGAGGTGAATTCGAATGATGCACTAAAAAATGCTGCGCAAAATGTTGCTGATGCGGTGAAGAAATTACTAGAAAATGCTGAGGCGAAATCTCTGAAAGCAACTCATGGAGAATTGCAAAATGTTGCGCAAGATGCAATTAAAAATTTGATTGAAAATGCGCCAGATCCATTAAGAAAAGTAGCAGAAGATTTGGCAAATCATGTTAAAAATTTAGTGGATGTGGCAAATTCTAAGGTCATGCAAGCAACTCATGCTGATTTAAAGGCGGAACCAGTGTCATTAAATCAAACGGCTTTGAATTTGGCAAATGCGGTGAAGGATTTGTCTGTAGAGGCTAGATCTGTTGTGCAAGGAAAGAGTGAATTAGAGGCGGTCAATAAACCTGCTTTAAGTTTGAGGGATGAGGTTACACAGGCTAAACCTGTTGTGCAAGGAAAGGGTGAATTAGAGGCGGTAAATAAACCTGCTTTAAGTTTGAAGGATGAGATTAAAGGGTTTGATAAAGATTCGTTAAAACCTGCTCCTCTAGAGGCTAAACCTGTTGTGCAAGGAAAGGGTGAATTAGAGGCGGTAAATAAGCCTGCTTTAAGTTTGAAGGATGAGATTAAAGGGTTTGAAGATTCGTTAAAACCTGTTCCGAAAGAGGATGTTCATATGTCGGAGCTGAAAAATGCTGTGCAGGGAAGGAAGGAAATGTCTGAAATTGGCGCATTAGAGTCAGTGTCAACTGGTGAGAAAATTCCAGTAAAGCCGGTTAATGAAGATTTGTTGAAGAAAAATCAGGGGCAAGCTGCAATTACGGAAGAGCTTAAGGGGCATTTTAAAGAGGAAAAAATATCTCCTGCGCAAATTGCTCAAGTTGTTAAAGAGGCTAGAGAAATTGGTAGAAATCTAAGAGATGGTGTGGCGCGTTTGGAAAGTTTGCAAGATATGATTGATAAGGCGCTAAGTCCGGCATCTTCTAAGGAGTTGAGTTCAAATCCGGCTTTTAAGCCTTCCATTGATGGGTCGAATGTGAAGCCTAGCGATTTGAAACCAAACGCAACTCCTAATAATAAACCTTCGGAAGGAAATAGCCTGTGGTGATTTTGTAAATATTTCTCTTTTCCGTTACCTGCGAGTTTTCCTAATTCCGTCACCTTGCGAGGTTTCACAAGTTCCGTTATTGCGTTTTTCCCAATTTCCGTCACTTGCGAGTTTCCCAATTTCCGTCATTGCGAGCGCCAGCG
>CAYLHV010000023.1:0-21436 GCA_964383745.1 uncultured Rickettsiales bacterium
TTCCAATTTCTGGTCCGTGGCTGGTTGAAGCATTTGTGTCCAAATTCTGCGTGATCTTGAAATTCATCTCAATCTCCGCAACTGCACCAAGCTCAGGATAATATTGCCTGGAGGAGAATTCTTGGTTTTCTTGGCTAATATTTTCCTGTAATTCCATCTGCGGCACTGCTTGCGAATAAAAATGATGACTCAAGATCAAAAAACAAAATTTCTTCCGTCAAAAATTTTGATTTCATGTTTTTTTATCACCTCTCCCTATGCCCACTCGAAGATGCAGCCCTTGCAACATAGCTGCTGCAAGGGGTGATGGCATCTCGCCATTGGGTGTTTTCTGCCAGAATTTCCTCTTGATCATCTGGGTCGATGGTAGATTCCATGTCGTCATCGCTAAGGCTCATGGTGCTTGGGTCAGCGGAAGCTGGTTCGTGATGGAAGTTGAATTTCTCCAAAGTTTCCTCACTAATTTTGCAGTCTTCTATGATTCTGTTAATCTCATCAACATGTTCAGGATTATCCGGAGAGAGCAGGTGATTTCTGTTGCTAACGGCCATGTATGAATCACTGAAATTGCCAGGGAGCCGATCTTCTTCCGGGAATTTATCAATTTCTTCTAAATTCCCTTCGCGATCAAAGTATCTATCAAATGTAAAACAGTCTTCAACAGTGTCAATATCATTCTGCCCTAACTTAACTTCCGTATCAGTAATATTTCCCAAAATTTTAAAAACATCATGACTCTTAACAGCGCTAATTACATCGGTAATATATACTCTCAAAAGCTCAGTCCAAAATACATCTAAAGAAGGACCACCTTTAGTTACTGTTTCTATATGAAAGTTATTATATAATTCTTGAAACCTCTCTAAATCTTGATTTATAATTCTATTTTCAACATCTGTTGCTCCAAAGTTGAGCCTCTCATCATGATCATCTAGTAGTTGAATGAAGTTTCTACCAAAAGGCCGTTCATAATGATAATCTTTTGTAAAACAAAACATAAAATTTAAGGTGTTTAGAGCCGTTCCTAGAGATGTATTCCTAATTGAGAAATATTCCTCCAATAAATCATTCAAAGTTGGTAAGAACATTGTAATTTGTGTTTGTAATACTTTTGCCTTACGACTTTTGCTCCATTTATAGTAATAAGGATATTTCTCTCCCCCCAATATATATCCTTTTCTCTTGATTCTCTTCGCTAGCTTCTCTGCAATTTCATCTACAGCACCGACATCTTCTGTGAATAAGAATGATTGTGTTTCGGGATTAAAATTAAAAATTTCTTTTCTTAAAAATTTCGATTTCATGTCTTTTCTCCTTCAAATTTTCTCTTTTCTTTGAGGTTTGCTATTATCTGCTTTTCGTTCATCCAATATTTTTCCTGTAAATGGTCCAACAGGTTTGGGATCTGTATTCTGTGAAGTTAATTTCGTATATTCTGCGAGCTTGGTATTATTTTTTACTAATTTTCTGAAAATCTCGACACCATCATCTAACCCTGTTTTTAATTCTTCCAGGCCATTCTTTCTCCATTTTTCAAAAGCAGCTCCTGTTTGAACGCCAAGCTCTAACATTCTGTTAATTCTTTCTCTGTCCTCCTTTGACATATCATCAATTTTGTCCAAATTCTTAACAAGCTTTACACATTTTTCATCGCTTTTAAACATTCCAGACGCAGATGCAGAAAGAAAATTGCCCCAAGAATAAGTCAAGCTAGGAGCAGATTCTAGTTCAGATATCATCAACATCTGGTTTTGTAGTGCTTCATTTAATTTAGAACTATAAAATCCCTTAAAAAACTTAGAAAGTTTTCTTACTGTTAAAGAATCTGGAGCAATTCTTGAAATTTTCTTAACCAATTTTTGAATTGTTATTTTTCTCTCCCAATCATCATTATCATCGCTTATTTTAAGAATTTTTTTAAGAACATTTTCAGTATTATCATTCCCATCCAATTTTCTAATTGAAAGATCTTTCATGCGATCTCTGAATTTAACCACATAATTCATGAATTCCGCTTCAAATAAAGCCAATAATTTAACGACACGGTCTTCAAATCTACTAATTTCTTTTTCCTTAAATTTATCGAGATTTTCCAAAAAATCTTTTTGATTAGAGCTTTTCTTAAATTTGCTTTTTATAGAAGATCTCACATCTTTCAACTTAAGATCCAGATATTCAGTGAATTTCCCAAGAATCTCTTTGGTCAAAATATCTTTCGCAGAATCATAATCATCTTTTTCTTTTTTTATTGCATCTGCAACTTTTTTCCAATCAATTTTCCTTTCTCTTTTTACTAAAGGTCTGAATTTTGGTTTATTACCGGCAAGATATTTACCTTCCACATCAGGCATGTCTATCATGAATTCTGAATCTTCTTCTTTTCCCACAACCCAATTCCATCTGGGATTTGTTCTGAGTGGATAGCCGATTTTGCGCAGCAAGTTAAAAGCAAACATGATTTGCTCTTCACCATGTAATTTCAGCACAAAGCCTTTAATTGCCCCAAATGTGCCGATATTAAAACCAGTTTCTTCAGGGAATTTTGCAGCAAGTTGTTTGTGCACATAATCCTTGATTTGAAGATTGGGAATGATCACCGGGTAGGCATCTTCATTGTTAAATGCCTCTGGATTTGGATTTCCAATTTCTGGTCCGTGGCTGGTTGAAGCATTTGTGTCCAAATTCTGCGTGATTTTGTAATTTCTCTCAATCTCCGCAACCGCACCAAGCTCAGGATAATATTGTCTGGAGGAGAATTCTTGGTTTTTGCTAATTTCATGAAATCTGAGAATTTGTAGCGCTATTTCACTAGATTCTCTTTTCAAGAGTAACTCTTGATCAACACCATACATGCTCTTATTGTTAGCAAGGGGCATCAGCTTCTGTCCTGAGGACGCAAGTTCGTCATAATCTGCTGTAATCACATATTGCTTCGGGTCAAAAACAATTTTCCCATTTCTAAATTTAGGGCGAAGTTTAGTATAGGCAAGCACTTCAACTTTCGCTCGTTCAAAATTTGCAGCTGCTTCTTCTAACTTTTCATCTCTCACAAAAGCATTATTTTCCGAATTTAAAAAGAAAAGATTCCCTTCGACCATAATCGCAAAAATTGGTTCTTTAACCTTTCCTTGCCTCGTTAAGATTAAACTACTCACGTCAATCATTTCAGAATTGTCAGTATTTTTTTGTCTAAAATAATATAAAGATTCCAGATTTCGATTATCTTTATGGGAAATTTCATAACTCAGAGTATTTTTCTCTTGATCAATCACTTTTAAAACGCCGACAGTTTTTTCAATCGCGCTACAAAATTTATAATGTTCATATTTATCCAAAAATCTTCTGCTGCGCTCTTCATTCTTAACCCTTGCAGCTGAGCGTCTTATTCTTGCTTCCTTATTTCCTCCAAGTTGGCTTAGTACTTGCGCATAAAATAATCCATAATCTTGCTCTTTTCCTGGTTTTTCTTTTTCCAAAAGCTTGCTTAACCTTGGGTCCAAGGGGACTTCTCCTGCAATTGGGCTGAAATTGGATGATTTTCCTTTAACGCTAATCCCTTTTCCTAAATGCGTGCCAAGGCCTATTTTGCCGCCAGCATTTTCATTGATTGGTCGGTAAAAAGAAACGCAATTATTTGCTGCTGCTGCTTCAAGTAATTTTATCAGATCGTCTTTCGAAAAACCAAAATCAGTTAGTTTTGGATCATCTCTGTTGATTGGTGCGCTTGCGGATTCAATCTCATGCCCTCCTTCAGGAGCGAGCATTTCATTGTCATTATCATCAATGTCAGAATTGTTGGTCTTACTTTTTGTCATTTTTCATTACCTCTCATAAAAATTTAATATAACAAATATGGACTCCTATGGCAATGATATAAGTTGCCTGGGGTAAATATTCAAGGCTTTGTTAATAATTTTTTATGAAAAATATAGGATTTATACATCCTAAAGAGATGCTAAATGTTAAAAATCAACAACTTAGACGTGATTTCAAACAGATATGAATTTTTCTATATCTGTTTGAAATTACACATAGTTTTCCCGAGAAATTTCAGTTATGTTTATCGCTCATCACATCGTGATAGGCTTGGCTTTTGAAAATGGCGCCTTGTTTTTTAATTTGATCTTTATCAATTTTAACAAAAGCGCGCTGACAATCTTCGAAAATCAAATCAAGAACCTGCTCTTCATGCTTGAAATTCATGCTGTCTTTAATGAATTTATTCACATATTCATTTGCTTGATAGTCATTCATTTGCATGATTTCTGCTGCCCAGCTGCTTAATAGCCTATTTCTTCTTGAATGCATTCTAAATTCCAAATGTTGGTCATGTGCGAATTTATTTTCAATTGCTTGCTCTCTACTATCTAAACCGTTCCTCATTTTTTAATACCTCTACTTAAAATAAGATTTTGAAATTTTAACAATAATTCACTTTATGTTGCTTTAAAATCATGATATAATGACTTATATATAAAGTATGGACATCATAACACCCATATAAACATTGTACTCTTAAAAAATTAACAAACAGTAAATTATGACTAAAACTTTTACAATAAAAAACAAAAGACCGGTTATTTATGAAGGAAAAACTAAAATCATCTATGATTCTGGCCATGATGAAACCTTAATCCTTCATTTTAAAGATAATTTAGCTAATGACCCCACAAAAATTGTGAACGGAAAGGGGGCGTTGGTTAAGCAAATATCTGAATATCTGATGAAAAGACTTGATGATATTGGCATTAATTGTCATTTCATCAGCTCAGATAATTCTAAAGAACAACTAGTGCACAGATTAGAAATGGTTCCCATTGAAGTCAGAATCAGAAATGTGGCTGCTGGAAGAATTTGTAAAATCATGGGGCTGAAAGAAGGAATAATTTTGCCAAGACCAACAATAGAAATTTGTCTTAAAAGTGAGGATCTTAGCACACCTTTAATCAGTGATGACTATGTCTCAGCATTTAATTTTGCCAGCCCCAGCGAAATTGATGACATGAAACTAATGGCAATCAGAAGTAATGATTTTCTGAGAGGTCTTTTCCTTGGTGCTGGCATCAGACTCATTGATTTTAAAATGGAGTTTGGTCGTGTTCCAGGGACAGATTTGATTTTGCTTGCTGATGAAATTGGTCCTGAAAATTGCCGTCTTTGGGGCATTTCAGAAAATGAGAAATTTGACAAAGAGGCCTGGAATGGTGATTCCGAAATGCTCATCAAAACCTATAAAAACTTGGCAAAGCGCCTCTCATTATAAAATTATCAAGAAGCAAATCTTTTGGCCTGAATTAAATATTTCTCTAAATTCTGCAACTCAATGCTTTTGTTCGGTTTTAAGAAATCTCCAAAGATTTTTATGCCAAAATCCACATTTGCCGCACCTTTAATGGGCACAAAGGAACATTTGCTAGCAAGACTCATTTGTGCTTTTGGCATTAAAGCACTTCCTCCAGTTACACAATTAAAGCGTGAATTAGACATTTTCACATTTTCTAAAGTTGCGTTTCCATGGCTAATTCGTAAAATTCCATCGAGATTTTTGAATTTCACATCGCCCGTTTTCAAAATTCTCTGCTCTAAATCAGCAATTGCATTTGGCATGAGAATTTCTGTGCTTGCCGCCAAATTGGAGATTTCACCGAGATTCATCTCATTAAAGCTGACTTCTCTGCCTGCAAAAGCGATTGCAGAATTCATATTTAAAACTAATTCATAGACACTGGTGCCATAGGTTGAAATGCTGCCGCTTGCGCTGGAATAGCCTTTGATTCCATTTGCATCCAGAGTTTTTGCAAAAAATTCTTCCAGCAAGAAGTTGGAAAAGCCAAAAGATAAGCTTAAGGCTCTATTTTCTAGATTATAATTCCCAGAAGAATCAAAGCGCCCATTAAACATTTGTCCTGCTAATTTGTCAATTTTCATTAAATCATATGCAATATTTCCTGCAAAAACAAAATCTTTAATTGGAATTCCTTTTAAAATCAATTTTTTAAGATCTAAATCAAACGAAACATCCATATTCCCAAATATTGGTGTAGTAAATTTTTCTATAGACCAGAAAAAATTCTGTGCTTTTTGCTTATTTTCCGCATCATCTTTAGTAAATAATTTTGTTAAATCATAGCTTAACTCTTCTCCTTTAAGTGAGAAGCTAAGCTTGCTTTGCAGAGCCCTTGCATCAAAATGAGCATTAGCATTAAAGTTATTTTCTTTGGAGGAAATGTTAAATTTTCTGACCAATAATTGTGCAGGCTGCAGGTCGACGGCAAAGAAAATATTATTTAAATCTTTTCCCAAAAATTTTGCTTTATCAAAACTGAAATCTAAACTAGTTTTAAATTTAATTTTTCTGACCTTTTTCACATTATCCGCAATCATCTCCTTAGAATTTGGCAAAAGCAGTTCAGAAAATTTCTGCAAATCTTTTGAAAAATTGAAATAATCCAAATCAATCTTACTAAAATGCCCGTTAATGAAAATCTCTGGATTCTCCAAAGCAAATTTCCAAACAATATTTCCCGTTGCTTCCATATTTTCTGTGAAAATCTCATAGTCACTAAGGCGCATTTCCTGATTTGTTAAGATCAAATCTGATTTTAAATTAAAGCCATGCTCTAAGTTATTTTGCTCAAAATTCAAATCCTTAGCAAAAAACTTCATTGCCGTTTGCAAATTCTTTCCTTCACCAGCAATTTTTCCATTGAAAATTGACCTAATGCCATTATCTTTCACAACTCCACTATAGGTGACAGATAAATCTCCAGGTAAAGTGATTTTTGACGGGTAAAATTCCAGGCCATTTTTTGAGATTTCCGCATTAATTTCTGCGTCTTTAATCTCATGTCCATTAAAAATCACTTTTTCCAAAGAAGCATAAATTAACATATCTAAATTTTTCATTAAGTGAATTTTTTGCCTATTAGTGATGCTGCCATTCTCTTCATTCTGGCCAAAAATCTTATCTAAATTAAGTTGACTAATTTTGAAATTCACATCGAACATGGTTTTATTTTTAAAATCGGCTGCAATTTTCCCGCTTCCTTGAATTGATTCAGAGTTAAAATTAATCTCCTTCATCTCCAATTTGCCATCGGCAAAATCCACTGTGGTTTTGAATTTAATCTCTGCATTTTGGCTTAAACTAGTTCCCTGCCTAATTCCTAAATATTCTTCAGCAAAAAAAGAAGCGTTGGTAATTGAAGCACTTAAAACCCCATTTGAAGTAAAGTTATTTTCATTTTTTGCGACCGTATTTTTCAAACTTCCTTCATATTCAAACCTAAAACTGTCAGAAAAAACCACCAAAATTGTGCGATTATCTTGTGAATTAAGAATTGCTTCCAGATTAATTTGCTCTTTCCAAGATTTCTCGGAAAGCTTCAATCGATGGATGTTTAATTTCCCATCAGTTTCCAGTTGAAAATCACTTTTCCTAATTTTATAAAATGTCTGATTCAGCAAATCTTGATATTGAATTTGGCTGTTTTTTGCAGAAATTCGTGAGAGAAATGAATCATTAGAGACATTATTCAGAAATTCCCAATTTTTTTCACCATTTTCATTAACTTGCAGATTAATTGAGGCATTTTCAAAATTGATTGAATCAAGCACAATTTTTCCAGTCAGAAGTTTGGGCAGATTCAAAGAAATCTCTAAAATCTTTGTTTCAAAAAAGGGGTCTGGAAATTTTTGACTTTGAAGCTTCACATTTTTCACCAAAATTCTTGGTAAAGGTAAAAGGGAGATTTTTAATTCATCATCCAGAATTAAATTTTCCGCAGTTTCGTTCTTAAATCTTTTGATAATCTCATCTTTTTGTCCTTTCAATGAAATAAATTCTGGCGCAATAAAACAGCCAGCTATGAATATTAATAAAAAAACAAGAAAGAATTTAAGAGTTTTTGACATTTTTTAAATGACCTTAAGTCTGAATTTATTTGCATTTAACATGAAGGGCTGATAGAAATATTATCTGAAATCCAGAAAATTTAAAACAACTTTTTACAAATAGGCAGTTAAATGAATAAAGAAAAGCAAATTTGCGTTGCAATTTTAAGTTCCTCTCATGGTGTGCAAGGTGATGTTAAATTAAAAATCTTCCTGGAAAATCCAAATTTTCTAAAAAAAGTCAAACATTTCTATGATGAGAATGGTGATGAAATTTCCTTAAAAATCAAGGCAATTCTGCCAAAATCTGGTGCAATTGCAACATTAGAAGGCGTCACCATTCCAGAGGAAATTAACAATTTGCGTGGTAAAAAAATCTTCTGCAATTTCTCAGAATTTCCAGAAATTCAAGATGAAAATGAATTTTACTATGAGCAATTAGTTGGGCTGGACATTGTCCAAAATGGTCAAATCATTGGAAAAGTTAAAGCAGTCATGAATCACGGCGCTTCAGACCTAATTGAACTAAAGTTGAATGATGGAAGCGAGGAATTTGTTGAATTTACCAAAGCAAATTTCCCAGAAATCAGCATTAAAGATGGCAAAATCACTTTTGTTTCTTAATATTTTCGGTAAATCTCTTGCACATCTTCTGGTAATTGTTCCAACAATTCATGTTCTTTTGCAAGAGCATCTTTAGCTCCATCGGACAGTTGATCGTAGAGAATGGAGCTTTGCATTCTCATTCTGTCAATTTTCTTTCTAAATTCTTTGATTTCCTGATCCACATCTATAGGTCTATTCATTTTTTCAAAATCTAACAAAATCAAGCATTCTTTCTCTTTATTGCTGAGTGTAGTGTTGCTGCCAGCTTTTTTCAAAAAAGGGCTTTCTTTTTTTTGCACATAAACATTTGTTGGTTTTTCTGGGGTTCTGAATGATTTTAAGATTTCATGTCCCGAATCTTTAATGAATCCAAAATAGGCAACTGTTGCTCCAAGGATGAATAAAATAATGCGTCTGATCATGGTTTAAGATTTTTATAAAGTTTTTGATAGAAATTTCTCTCTCAATTATATTATAATATAATTAAAATGTCCAGTCTGTAATTTTAATGAAGCAAAATCATATATAAAGCTTGTAAATTAGTAAGAAATCGTGCATACTAGCATAGATTTCGTTGTTTTTTAATTCCTATTCATAAAATTAGCTAGTTTCAAAATGAGAATACAAAAATCACTAACAAGGCTTGCTGCAGTTCAACTTCTCTATAAAATTGCCATTTGCAATGAGAGAAACCTCGCAAGAGAACATCATTTTCTCGAGCAAGTCATTGATGATCTAATCACATTATTCAATGAAAATGAAATATTTGGAAAAGATCAAATGGAGGAGCATAAGTTAAAAGAACTTGTTCCCACTAAAGATCTTCTTTTTGAGCTTGTCAGTAAATTATTTCAAAATGAAGAAATAATTGATGCTCACATTTCAAAATTTCTTTCAAATAATTGGACTGTTGAAAAACTTGACATCATTGTGTCTTCAATTCTAAAAATGGCTGTTTGCGAACTATGTTTCTACAGCACACCCACAAAAGTTGTCCTAGATGAATATACCTCAATGGCTTCCGATTTTTATGATAGTAAAAGAGTTGGATTTGTTAATGGTGTTCTTGATAAAATCTCCAAAGAGGTCAGGGAATGAAAAAAACAAATTTAATTGCATTAGGCCTAGTTACGTTAATCACCTTATGGATGCTGACTGGCCTGTTCATCGACAGGGGGCCAGCGACTCTCCAAGAAAATGCAAAAAATTTGTTTAAAGTCAACATAATCAACTCCAAATCACAAGCAAAACCTGTCCCAATCATGCTCTATGGTGAAACAGAGGCAATTTTCAAAACCACCATTTTTTCTGAAATTCAGGCAAAAGTCCAAGAAATCAAAGTCAAAGAAGGGGACATATTAAAAAAAGGTCAAGAAATGATCATACTTGACGTCAAGCATTACCAAAATCGCCTAAATAATGCTCAATTAGAGAAAGACAATCAAGAGTTGAAACTCAAAGCCGCGCAAAAACTTTTCAAACTTGGACTTTCCTCGGAAGTGCAATTTAATGAGGCCAAAGCTGCCCAGAAAGCAGCTGCAGAAAATTTGCAAAAAGCCCAATCTGATTTTGATAATGTTAGCATCAAGGCTCCTTTTAACGGCAGAGTGGAGAATATTTTCATCAAAATTGGCGAAATTGCGGGCATGCAGAAAAAAATCATGGATTTTGCAAGTCTAGAAACCTCCATTGTGGTGGCTTATTTGCCTGAAAAATATATCTCAGAAATCAAAATTGGTGCTCCTGTCCTCATTCGTTTGGTTGACGAACGTAAATTTAAAGGCCATGTCATGTTCATCAGTAATGTTGCGGAAGGAGAAATGAGAAGTTTCCGAGTCGAAGTTCAAGTTGATGAAAGCATGGCCCAACATGAAGCTGAGAATTCCTCATTCAAAACCGTTCCCTCTGGCATGACAGCTGAAATTCAAATTTTCTCCAACGAGCAAGAATCCCACAAAATTCCATCATCAGCCCTGTCCATCAATGAAAATGGAGTGATTGGAATCAAAATTGTGAATGAGCAAAATCGAGTCTCATTCAAAGAAGTCCGCATCATCACGCAAGATGAAAATGGCATGTGGGTGGTTGAGAAAAATTCTCCTCAACATAATTTAAAAATCATCACCATTGGCCACGCCTATGTCTCCGAAGGTGCTGAAGTTGAAGCCATCCAAATTGAGGCTAATGATGAGAATCATTGACCTGGCAGTTCAAAGATTCAGGGCGATATTTTTGCTTTTATGTGTCCTAATCATTCTGGGCATTAATTCCTACATCAACATTCCAAAAGAAGACACGCCAAATGTCATCATTCCTGTCATTTCCGTTCACGTGCCCTATTTTGGCGTTTCTCCAGCTGACGCAGAGAAAATGCTTGTAAAGCCTCTAGAGCAACATTTAAAATCAATTGACGGCATCAAAAAAATGAGCTCCAGCGCTCATGATGGTGGTGGTTTTGTCATATTAGAATTTGACGCAGGTTTCAAAAGCCAAAAAGCCCTGCAAGATGTGCGAGAGAAAGTGAGTGCTGCTAAAATTGAATTTCCGGAAGAGGCGAGTGACCCCACCATCAAGGAGATTAATTTGAGTGAATTTCCAGTTCTTAACATCATTCTCAGCGCTAATATTCCTGAAAAAACTCTCTATTCTGTCGTTGCAGAATTAAAAGATCAAATCAGCCAACTAAAAGAAGTTTTGAATGTGGAAATATATGGCAAAAGAAAAGAGCAAATTGACATCATCATTGATCCACTTTTAATCAGCAGTCATAAACTCTCTGCGCAAGATGTCATGCAAAAAATATCCAGCGCCAATTCTCTGATTTCAGCTGGTGGAATTGAGAGCAAAGACGGTAGATTTTCAATCACAGTTCCAGGTCTTTTGGAAAATTCTCTGGAAATTTTTGATCTTCCAATCAAAACAGATGGTCAAACTGTTATAAAACTCAGAGATCTTGCTCAAATTAACGACGGCTTCGCTGAACCAACAAATTTCACTCGTTTTGAGAAAAAGCAAGCATTGGTTCTTGCCGTTTCTAAAAGAAGCGGTGAGAACATCATTTCCACCATTGAAAAAGTGAAGGCAATTGTCCAGCAGCAATCTCAAAGCTGGCCTTTCAAAGAGCAAATCAAAATCACATTCTCGCATGATGAGTCGGAAAGCATTAAAGAAACATTGAATGATCTTGAAAATAACATTCTTTTTGCCGTCATTCTAGCTTTGATTCCAATTTTGCTAACAATGGGTCTGCGTTCTTCAATATTTGTCACTCTTTCAGTTCCTGTTTCATTTCTAATGGGAATTTTTTTTCTTAATCTAATGGGTCATTCACTCAATATTGTGGTGATTTTCAGTTTAATTTTATCCATTGGAATGCTTGTTGATGCATCCATTGTTGTCTGCGAATATGCTGACCGAAAAATGACAGAATCCATCTCCCATAAACAAGCCTATATTCTCGCTGCCAAAAGAATGTTCGTTCCCATCATGTCATCCACTGCCACATCTTTGATTGTGTTTGTTCCATTTTTTTTCTGGCCAGACGTCATTGGTCAATTCATGAAATATATGCCAATCACAGTGATTGCAACGGTCTTGAGCTCCTTAATTGTGGCATTCATTTTCATTCCCAGCATTGGTTCGGTCATTGGCCTGAATGAGAAAATTGATCAAAAAGCAGCTGCATCTCTTCTTGCTTCGGAAGAAAATGGTGACTTAAACCTCTTAAGTGGTTTCAACAAAAAATATCATAAAATCCTTTCAAAATGTTTAGATCATTCAGGTAAATTCGTTGCATCAATCTGCATTTTTTTAGTTTTAGTCATAATATTATACATTAAATCCGGTAATGGCATTGAATTTTTCCCGAACATTGAACCAACAAATGGTGAAGTCCTCATCAAAGCCAGAGGAAATTTGTCCATCTATGAAAAAGATGGAATTGTCAAACAAGCTGAAGAAATCATCCATGAATTTTCTCCTGAAATGAAAAGCATTTTAGTCAAAACTCTAATCTCCACTCAAAACCCAGAGCTGATTGGTAAAATTGACATAGAATTTGCAAATTGGCGTCATCGCAGAAAAGCGACTGTCATTTTAAATGAAATTAATGAAAAACTCACCAAAGCCATGATTGGTGTTGAGTTTGAAGTTCTCTCAGAAAAAAAAGGCCCATCTTCTGGTAAAGCGATAACCATGGAAATTTCTTCAAGAAACTTCAAAGATTTGAACATTGCCAGTAAAATCATCAAAGAAAAGCTAAAACAAATCCCAGGCGCCATGAATGTGAGTGACAACACAGATCCTCCGCAAATTGAGTGGGAGATTAAAATTGACCGTATACTTGCTGCTAAATCTGGTATTGACATGTTAATGGTTGGAAATTTTGTGAAACTAATCACAAATGGCATAAAAATCACCAGCTACAGACCAGAAATTTCTGATGAAGAAATTGACATACGTCTCCGTTTTCCTGAAAATAAACGTAACCTAAGCCAGCTCGATAATTTATATATTGTGAATCAAAAAGGCATTAGCATTCCAATCAAAAATTTCGTCAAAAAAGTCGCTAAAATCAGAACTGGCACCATCAGAAGGACAGATGGTCTTCGCACAATCACCATTGAAGCTGATGCAGCAGAAGGTCATTTGCCCGACTCAATTGTGGAAGAAATGAAAGAATGGCTCAAAGTTCCAGCCAACGCTAATTTGCCAGAAACAATTTCAGTTAAATTTGCTGGTGAGGATGAAAGCCAAATCAGAACTCAAACTTTTTTAAGAAACGCATTTTTGCTTGCATTAATCAGCATGTTTTTCATCATGCTCCTGCAATTTAACAATGTTTTCCTAGCTTTCGTCATCATCAGTGCCGTTTTTCTTTCAACAGCCGGTGTTTTGCTCGGTCTTCTTGTGACTGCTCAGCCTTTCGGCATTGTCATGTGCGGAATAGGAATCATTGCGCTTGCCGGCACTGTGGTGAATAATAACATAATTTTCATAGACACATATAACATCATGTTGAATAATAAAAATGTTTCAAAAATCTCAGATCAAGCTTTGAAAGACATATTAATACGCACAGGCCTACAAAGAATGCGCCCCATTTTGCTAACAGCAGGCACGGGCGTTTTAGGGTTAATACCAATGGTTTTTGCCATTAACATAGATTTCATTGAAAGAGAAATCACATTCAATTCTCCCACCGGTCAATGGTGGCGCCAGCTTTCAACCGCAATTGCTGGCGGTCTAACTTTTGCCACCATTTTAACTCTTTTATTCACCCCCGCCTTAATCTTTTTTGCCCATAAACTGACAAAAAATATAAAAAATAAATTCGCCAGATAGAATAGCGTGATTATCCCCTGCCCTGGGAAGGAGACGATTTTTGAGCGTTTTTAGATTCGTTATATCGTTGCGAAAATGAGTTGTTGTTTTGCAGTCTTTCCTTTGCTTCTGGAGTAGATGCAAGGTCTAACGCAGTTTTCCCGTCATGGTTTTTAGTATGAACATCTGCACCTTTTGCTAATAATAGATTCATCATTTCTATGTTACCCTTTGAAGCAGCGATCATCAATGGAGTATTTCCATCTCGATTTAGTTCGTGGATATTAGCGCCATGTGCTAACAATATTTCTGCAGTTTCTACATAGCCATGGTGAGCTACATAGCGTAATGCGCCTTGAGGTAAATCTACTACTCTTTTTTCTAACAGCAGCTTTACAATTTCTGCATGCTGATATACGAATGGACCGCCTCCAATTAGGTCAACTTCATTAAAACAGGCACCCTTTTCTATTAATAGCTTTACCATGTCTATGTGGCCATTTCGAGCTGCAAATAATAATGTACTATGTCCAGTATTTCGTCTTCCGTGGGCATTGACATCGGCGCCGTTTTCAATTAGTAAATTCACAGTGTCTATGTGGCCATTTCCAGCGGCAAGCCTTAATGCGTCAGATCTACTACCCCATTCAGTATAAATACCAGCTTTGTTTTCAATTAGTAACTTCACAGTGTCTATGTGACCATTTTTAGCGGCAAGCGTTAATGCTGTTTCTCCAATATTTTCGCTGTCAATTTCCACTCCTTTATCTAATAGGAGTTTTACAATATCCGTGTGGCCATGTTTAGCAGCAAGTCTTAATGCATCGGCGCCATGGAGTTCAAGATTGATTTTAGCTCCTTTTTCGAATAATAGTTTTGCAACTTCTGCGTGACCTTGTCTGACTGCAAACATTAACGCGCCATTTCCATATTGATCTGCTGTGTCAATTTTGGCTCCTTTTTCTAATAATAGCTTTACAGCTTCCATCTGACCATTAACGCTTGCAAGTAGTAATGGAGTGACTCCTTGAGATTTTACATTAACGTCAGCTCTTTCTATTAACTGTTTTATGTTGCTTGTATCATTATTTAAAAGAGCGGTCATTAAATCTTCTGTACGAGAATTATCATAGAAGAATATGGATTTTATTGCTTTTACTGCTGATTTTGCATAATTTGCTAATCTTCTGAATATATTCATGTAATGTTCCTCATTTTTATTAATTAGTATAATGCATATATTTATATATTAACATATAAAAATAGTTGAATCAATTAAAATATCTAGAACAATAGTAAATTAAGTTAAAAAATTAAAAGCAATCCTAAATATCAAGTTTCATTGACATTAAACACATTTTGAGCTATAATTTGAAATATATATGTAATTTTGAGGAGTTTTAATTGTGCATGAAAGACACAGAGCTGTTAATGATAATATGGTGCTTGACTTAAGAAGCTATAAAGGAGATGAAAACATCCAGCAGCTTGACCAAATGGCTAAGAAAATATCTTTTTCCCTTTCGGAGCTCTTAAAAAACAACAAAGAGCCTGATTTAATAAAAAATTGGGGTAATGTCGAGATTGATCAAAGAAGGTTAAATAAACTTCAAGCAGATTTAAAAATTTGCATTGAAAATATTGACGATAATAAAAGATTGCAAATTGAAATGAGAGATGAGGAATTTGAAGAAATTCAAAGGATTCTATATAATATGAAAAATAGAATCAAAAGACTTTAAATTTCGCTTGACATTGCCATTTTGTTTAATTAATATGAGATTTTAGTTTTCAATTTTTGAAAAGTTTAGAGGGAAAATCATGAAAATCAGAGCATCACTTAAGTCTGCCATTGGAAGACATAAAGATAATAAAATGGTGAAAAGAAAAGGAAAAATCTACATCATCAATAAAACAAACCCAAGATTCAAAGCCAAACAAGGCTGAAATGCTTGTGTTAGAAAAATTTGCAGGTCTCCAAAATTTGAGAATCATTTCTCTCATTCTCGGAGGCCTTTCTGTTTTAGGGTTGCCTCCTTTTTTCCATTATGAAATTGCCTTTCTTGCCTTTGCCGCAATGTTTTTTTTGCTTGAAAATGCTAGTTTACGCGCAGGTTTTCTTTCCGGATTTCTGTTCGGGTTTGGGCATTTTTTGGCCTCTCTTTTTTGGGTGAGTCATTCATTAAATTTCACGCCACATCTGTCTTTTTTGAGGCCTTTATTCATTTTCGGTCTGCCACTAATTCCTTCATTAATCGTCGGGCTGGTGTTTTTGCTTCATTTGTCAATCATTCACAAATTAAAAATCACTAAACATTGGAAAAAAGCAGTTTTATTCTCCGTAATTTGGACTTTAGGAGAAATGCTAAAAGAGCATTTAACCTCTTTCCCTTGGAACCCAGTCGGGCACATGCTGCTTGAAACAAATTTGCTGCAACTCGCCAGCATTTTTGGCGTTTTTGGTCTAAGCTTAATTTTCCTGCTTTTCTGCTCTTTCCCATTCATCCTTGCAGAAAAAAATCTTGTAATCTCAGGGACATATGGCTTATGTTTAGCCATTCTTTTTGGCTGGGGAAGTTTTTTAAACCATTCCCCAATAATAGCTGATTTTTCCAAAGAAAAAGCTGCAGTGATTCAGGCAAACGTCCCACAAGAGACTAAATGGAACCCTGAATTAATGATTTCCAACATTCAAAAACATATTGCCTTAAGCGCAAAGACTGACGTAAAACTTTTAATTTGGCCAGAATCGAGCGTCAATTTTAATGATGATCATGTGATGGAAATGATTGCCACTGGCCTAAATGAACAATTTTTAATCGCTGGAAAAATCCGCCTTACAAAAAATGAGATTTTCAATTCAGCCATTTTAGTTGATGAAAAAGGCAAATTTCTGGGGCAATATGATAAAAGAATTTTAGTACCTTTCGGTGAATTCGTACCTTTTCGTAAATTTCTACCAATCAACAAATTGACCGAAGGCACCATAGATATAAGCCCTGGCGCAAATCTACAAGAGTCTTTGCATTGGAAAGAATTTGATTTCAAATCCAGCATTTGCTATGAAGCAGCATTCTCGCTTGGCAAAATTCCTCAAAATTCTGGAAAATTCAAAGAAATTCTCGTGAATTTGACCAATGATGCTTGGTTTGGCGACTCCATTGGACCACATCAACATTTGCATCATTTCAGAATGCGTGCAGTGGAAAATGGCAGTTTCGCAATCAGAGCAGCTAATTCAGGCATTTCCGCATTCATAAGCCCAAAAGGAGAAATCCTCCAATCAACAAATCTGCTTACAGAAGAAAAAATGATCATCAACTTGCCCATGCAAAAAAACACACAAAGTTTTTATTCCAAATTCGGAATCCTGCCATTATTCCTAATCATGCTAATAATGGCATATTTCGCCACCAGAAACTCAAAAAGACCCAAAATTTAGCAAAAACCACAACCAAAAGTCTTACCCCACAAGCCCCCCCCAAATTCGTCACCCGCGAGCCGAAGGCGCGGCAAACAGGAGTTATTTTGCCCCAAATCCCACCACAATCTAAAATTAATATAATAATCCCACAAAACAATCCTAAATTAACCATTTATTAACCATCAAATGTTAGTATATACATATCCAGGGAGGATAATATGTATATAATTCAATATAAAAAACGCCAAATTGAGAGGATTCAGAGAGCGAATAAGAAGCTAATATGTTGGCTGGTTTCCTATTGTTTTATGGGGATTGAGGTGTTTGCTGCCCCGATGGGAGCGAATAATGTTGCTGGTGTTGCGCATGTGACACAAAATGGTAAGATTACGCAAATAGAGCAGGTGACCGACAAAGCAATTATAAATTGGGAGAATTTTGACATAGCAGCTGATGAAACTGTACATTTCAATCAACCAAATTCTAATTCCATGATCCTAAACCGCATCCAATCCCAGCACCCAACTCAAATTCATGGGACGATTAAGGCTAATGGGGCTGTGGCGCTAGTAAACCAAAACGGGATTATTTTTCACGAAGGATCGCATATAGATGTAAATAAAATAATCACCTCCACCGCTGATATAAAAAACAGCGACTTCATGTCCGGAAATCTAGATTTCAGCATCCCCGGAAAACAGGATGCCGAAACGCATCTAAATGGAAAAATAACACTACAATCCAACGGCTTAGCAGCCTTCGTGAGCCCTAAACTTTATCAAAATGGCATCATCACCGGTCATTTAGCAAAAATCACATTAGCTGCAGGAGACACCTGGACTTTGGACATGGGAGGCTTGGTGAAGCTTTCTTTGTCCCAAGAAACTGCAAAAACATTACTCCAAAAAGGCAACATCACCGGCGGTACCGTACGCCTCACCATCAACAGTGCGAAATCTCTAGTAAAATCCGTAATTAACCTAGGTGGCCAAATTGAGGCCACAAATGCCATAGAAAAAAACGGAGAAATCATCCTATCCGGCCCCGACTCCGAAATAATCATCCAAGACCAAGCCAAAATCACATCGGACAACATCAACATAGAAGCCGACGAAGCCTATATCCACGGCAAAATCAAAGCCACCGGCAAAGTAAAAATCCAATCCAAAACAATAGAATCCATCTCGAGCTTAAAAATCGAAGCATCCGAAATCCACCAAAACGCTACCACCGGCGCCTTCAGCAGCGGCACCTACCAAGCCAGCAAAAAAATCATCCTCAGCGGCAACAACGCCCTAATCGGCGCCACATTAGAAGCCCTAGAAATAGCCATAGGAGCTGCCTCCAGCTACGAAAAGACCCCCACAATAAACATCACCTCAGAGCTACCATCCGCCGAACCCCAAAAAACCTACATCCTAAACGGCACCAACCTAACCGCCACCGAGCAAATCCTAATCTGGAGCGCCGGAGAAACCCAGTTCTACGGCCAAGCCACTGCTCCGAGCCTAGAGATCTCAGGCCCAAAACTAGAGCTCAACCCCGCCGGCATCACCAGCAAGAACCTAATCCTAGACCCCACCGACATCATCATCACCGACACCTACCCAGACGCCGTCCTCGCAGTCCAAATGGGCCTCGGAGTCACCATGCCACTCCCTGGTACCACCACACTCACTCTAGCAAATAGTGATTTCTTCGGTTATTCTAGCAGCCTAAATAATGTAGGAGACATTCTAGTAGTAGGAGCCTATAGAAACAGTAGCAGCAAAGGAGCAGTGTATATATTTGAAATTAATACAGGGACTAAGATAGCAACCTTAAGAGACACCTTAAGCGATGGGAATCATGGTCTTGTTCTTGCTAACAGTGATAGTTTTGGTTACTGCCAAAGCTTAAATGCTGTAGGGGATATTTTAGCAGTGGGGGCCTATGGAACCAGCAGCAACAAAGGAGCAGCATATATATTTGAAGTTAATACAGGGACTAAGATAGCAACCTTAAGAGACACCTTAAGCGATGGGAATCATGGTCTTGTTCTTGCTAACAGTGATAGTTTTGGTTACTGCCAAAGCTTAAATGCTGTAGGGGATATTTTAGCAGTGGGGGCCTATGGAACCAGCAGCAACAAAGGAGCAGCATATATATTTGAAGTTAATACAGGGACTAAGATAGCAACCTTAAGAGACACCTTAAGCAATGGGAATCATGGTCTTGCTCTTGCTAATGGTAGTTATTTTGGTGTCTCCCAAAGCTTAAATGCTGTAGGAGATATTTTAGCAGTGGGGGCCAATGGAATCAGCAGTAATAAAGGAGCAGTATATATATTTGAAGTGAATACGGGGACTAAAATAGCGACTTTGAGAGACACTCTAAGTAATGGAAACCATGGTCTTGTTCTTGCTAATAGTGATTATTTTGGCAGTACCCAAAGCTTAAATGCTGTAGGGGATATTTTAGCAGTGGGGGCCAGTGGAACCAGCATCAGCAAAGGAGCAGCATATATATTTGGAATTAATACAGGAACTAAGATAGCAACCTTAAGAGACACCTTAAGCGATGGGAATCATGGTCTTGTTCTTGCTAATAATGATAGTTTTGGTTATGCCCTCGATTTAAATGCTGCGGGAGATATTTTAGCGGTGGGGGCTTTTGGAACTAGTAGCTTTAAAGGAGCGGTATATATATTCTCAGTAGACACAGCAGGCACCAAGGAAGCCACGTTAGAGTCAAGTTTAGAAAATGGGACAATTTTCCCCGCTCCACCCACAAACATAAAATTCGGCCACGCAACTGCGTTGAACTCAGCCGGTGACATCATGGCTGTCAGTGCATTTGGGGATTATGTTTCCACTGGTAATGGGGCGGTTTATTTGTTTGATGTGGATCCGCTGAATCCTGGAGGGACGGTGAATTTTAGCAAAAAGATTTCTTCTGCTACTCCAGGTCTCACCGTGGCAAATAATGAAGCATTCGGTTCCTCAGTTGCCATAAATGACTCCGGCTCTGCGCTTGCGGTTGGGGCAACTGGGGCAGGGGCGCCGTTTAAAGGGGCGGTTTATTTGATGAATCTTGATCCGACAGATTTAACGCTGGATCCCACCGTCAGAGCCAGATTGGATGATTCTTTGGGTGGGTTGACGCTCACTTCTGACGACTCATTCGGCCATTCGGTTGCCCTAAATGGCGCCGGTGATTTACTCATGGTTGGCGACCCATTCTCAGCCTCTGGTGGCTCCGTGCATACATTTTCGCTTGATGGCATATTAGGCGCCACCTACCGCACCACCATAAACATCGGCAACGGTTTTGGCAATTCTGTCGCCCTAAATTCCGTCGGTGAAATAGCCGCAATCGGTGCCCCATTTGATGACACTGGAAACACCGATGCCGGCCGGGTTTACATTTACAGCGCTGTTCCAGCCACAGGAGTCCTAACTCAGGAATCAGTGATTGACAACACTCACCCAAGCCTCACATTAGCCGCCTCAAAATATTTCGGCACCTCAGTAGCCCTGAATGATGCTGGTGATTTGCTTGCAATTGGCTCCAGCACTACATCAAGCGGTCATTCATCTGAAGTTTCTGCGGACGTGATGTCTTTAAATACCAGCGACCTAACGGAATCAGCTGTCCACGTAACCAAAATCGACAACAGCCACGCATCCCTGACAATAGCCAACTCCGAATCCTTCGCCCGTAGCCTAGCTTTCAACGATTTGGGAAATGTCCTACTAATCGGCGCTCCCTTAGACGATGATCTCTACACCGATGCCGGCGCAATTTATTACATGACCCTAGACCGCTACAGCTCCAGCACTTTTTACGCAATAACCTCTGACATAGAATCCCTAATCAACGCCGGCACCAACGTCACATTACAAGCCGACAACAACATCACCACCACCGGAGATTTAGACCTAAACGGCCTCGGAAATCTCACTTTAGAAGCCGGAAACGACATCACAATTTCCAACCACATCATCAACTCTAGTACCGGCAAAATCACTCTAGACGCCACCAACGCGGCAAATATTAACACCAACATCGAGACTGCTGGTAACGTAGAAATCAGCGCTGAAAACATAAACATCTCTGGCAACATCACCAGTGGTGCCACCGCCAAATTTACAGCCGGAGACGAAATCACCCACAGCGGCGGTACCATCACGGCCAACATCGGCGACTTCA
>CAYLHV010000024.1:0-20540 GCA_964383745.1 uncultured Rickettsiales bacterium
CCTTGTTGATCCGTTTGATGGTCCTGTTTCGCGGACTGGTAAGCCGATTCCGAACCGCTTCATCCGGGGAACGCTGGCAAGCGTCGGGTTGGATGGGCTAGACGGCGAGATCATCACCTATCGACGCGGGAAGCCGCAGCGGTTCGAGGATGTCAGTTCGGCCGTCATGGCGCGCGACGGAGAGCCGGCGTTCGCCTTCCATGTGTTCGATACCTTCACGCGGCCAGAGAAGCCCTACGAGCACCGCCTATGGGATCTGATGTCGGATGCCAGGTTCAGCCGTTACAGCGGCTTCCTTGCTCTTGTGCCGACCGCAGAAGCCTATTCAGCAAAGGAACTGCTTGAACAGCACCGAGCCAACGTCAAAACCGGCTATGAAGGGACGATGCTGCGCGTTCCAGAAGGGCCGTATAAGTTCGGTAGATCGACCGTCAACGAGGGTTGGCTTTTGAAGTTGAAGAACTTCGATGATTCAGAAGCCCGCATTGTGGGATTTGTCGAGCGGCTGAACCACTTGCCTAGCCTTGGTGCGTTTGTGATGTCGTGGCGCGGTGTCGAGTTCAATATCGGCACAGGGTTCACGGAACAGCAGAGAGCAGATTACTGGAGCCGTAGGCATCAGATGATCGGTAGGGCCGTGACGTTTAGTTTCCAAGGGATCGGGAGCAATGGACGGCCAAGGTTTCCGAGTTTCATTGGATTTCGTCGCGATCTTGTCGCGGCATAAGAAAGGAGATGGGAATGAACAATGATGCAGACTTTATTGCCGGTTATTCCGCTGCGCAGAATGGCGTTAATTGGTGGGAGAATCCACACCCGTCAGGTTCAATGCGTGCTGGCGCGTGGGATGATGGACATACTAGGTTTCGCCGCTTTCCTGCTTCTGCGGGGCTTAGACGCGATCTGATGGCAGCGAAGGAAGGAGAAGGCAAATGATAGACGTTGACGCACTCGCACAGGAAATTCGCCGCGTGGATGGCGAGAACAAGTTGGGCGCGGGCGCTCTTGCCGATGCGCTGATGCCGTTCATTGACAGGAAGGTGAGAGATAAGATCGGCGAAGCATTTGATGAAGAGATCGCTCGCGTGTCCCATCTTGAGTATGACTCAAATTCGATCTGCCGTCATTTCTACAAGCGCATGATGGAGAGGATCGACGACGCAATAGAGGCCCCAGAATATGTTCTCCGCAGAGATGCGGCTATGCCGTACCAGACATGGAGGCCGTTCCCTGACGATGAGATTGTTGAGGTCGTCAATGTTGACGGAGAAAAGCGAGTCGGCCGTGCATCTTCGTTTTGGTGGGGTTATGAATGGGAGCGTGGCGGTAATGCCGGCGAAGGCGTGATCGTTAAAGCGAGAATTGTGAGTAACGAAGAATGAGATCGTTCACCTTCGACATCCACCTAATCGCCAGCCTAGAAATCAAATCCACAGACGGCAATGCAATCCGCCGCGAACTTGAACAGATCGAGGGATCGCCAATTGTTCTCCAAATCGGAAACAGAGTCTACGAAGGACTGGCATCATTGACGGATCGGCCGGTTATGGCTCAGGTGGATGGGATAGACACGGTGGAGGAAAGAAGGAGATATCGAGGATGAATACCCAGCCAATGTGCCTTTGGGTTGGATGCCGGTTCCTGTTTGGGATAACGAAGGAGACGCCGCATGACAGCAAGAGACATCATCGCCAAGGCAATCAGCGGAGCGCCCTTCCCTTCTGCTAGGTCGCTTTCAAAGGCCGATCAGGTAATCTCCGATTTTGACGCGGCAGGAATTGCCGTAGTGCCGAAGGAGCCGACAGAGGCCATGCTGTCCGCCTTCAATCGCCACTGTGACGAGAACGGCGGCTGCATGGTGAAGACCGGATACCGCGTCATGATCGACGCCGCAAAGGAGAACGTCTGATGTTTGGGTTCTATTTTTTCGGAGCAATTGCGCTGATCGGCCTTATCGTTGAAGGCGCGAAATGGTACGAGGAATCCCAAGCCAACACGCCAGAGAAGAAGGAGGCGCTTCTCATCAAGCGGATAGCCAAATACCACAGAGAAAAAGGACATCCGAACCCAGAACGTGCGGCTCGCGACGAAATCGAGATAACAATCTACGCCGACAAATTCAATCGCTATGCATGTGATGAATATACAAAGCCCGGAGCCGAACTTGATGCTATCAAACGGCAGTGGTGGAAGGAAAATTCCAATCTGATAACACGCTTCGTCGGCATAACGCATAACACCGCTGAATCTCTCCAATATATGCATAGGCTTGAAGCGTATATCATGGGAAAATTTGAAGAAGACACCTTCATATATGATCCAGCAAAAACCAAATGGGAAAGGAAAAGGAAAATCATGGAGGAGGATAATAAGGTCGCAATGAAGCGTATCGGAAATTGGTGCGACCCCTCATATGAGCATGTCATTGAAGGCTTGTGGGATGGCCGACGCGGTCTATAATTAAAATGCGAATCGTCAAATGTGATGGGAAGGGAGATCTGGCATGAATGCACCGAATAGGATTTCAAGATATTATACCGCTCTCGCAGAGCCATCTGGCGACTCCTACTGCGCGATCTATTCGGCTCCGGGACTGGAACCACGCTACGTCACAAGTTATGCCACACCGCCCGAGCCAAGAGAGTATGCTACGCAGTCCCAAGCGGAAAATGCCGCTCGGGTATCCCTGATTGGAATGCTTAACGCTCGAAGAAAAAACGCGCCTAAAGGGCGCACAGACCGCTACCACAAAATGACAGGAGATGAGTTCGCAGTTGCGCTTGCAGAGGCGAATATGACGCTTACCCTGTTCTGCCATATATACGGAGCGCCAGTTGAGCGCGGGCAGAAATGGCTGGACAACGAAGACGCAGTGCCGCACCAGGTTCGCGTACTTTTGGAAATTTTCAAGCGGTTTCCACAAACGATCGATGTGGCCGAGAGTGTGACAGAGGCACATTCATCGGAGCGTCATCCTAGAGGTTGAACAACCGACGCCACTTGAGTTTCCTAAACCGCTTCCATGTTCGGTCGCCAATAGAGGAAATCATCTTATCATCCCACGCGGACGGGAGATTTTGAGCCGTCCGCTTTCTTCTGACCTTAACACCTTCGGCCTCGTCCAATGCCGCTACGGATTTCGCCTGCTTGGTTTTTGGATGGCGGTAGACCATTCACCACTTCTTCCCGCCATCCGCCAATCGGCCTTCCTTGGTGTGGTCATGTCTGGTGCGGTTGTAGGCGCGTTTATCGCTTACGGCCGCATCGACATCATAACCATGCAAGCTTGCGTAAGCGTAGATGCCTTCTACACTGTTCTCCAAACAGCGAGAAATATCGCCCTCATCTCCTCGTAAGATCGCATAATAGGCATCGCACAAGAACGAACATATGGAGAGAAGTCCCTCGCCCCTGTTGTTCGCCATGGCCTGCGTATCAACGCCATAAAACTCTAGTTTATATCCAAACCCGCCCGCGAAATCGAATATGCGAATGAGAGCATCGGCAAGTTCCACTTCCGCCATTGCCCTATAAGGTAGGTGATCGTCCATCAACGGCGCATTTGGCTTGGATTTCCGCTCACCCTCCATCGCCTCCGCCAGTTCGGACACACAGAGCATAAGCAGTTCGCCCTTGTTCCGATCCAGACGCTCTCCGGTTTCGAGGTCATGCCACCACTGGTGATTTTCGGCATGGATTTCCGCAGCAAGCGCATTCAGATCAATGGACTGTCGATTCATCTCTTTACTCGTATGCTTCGCAAACTTCCTCGATTGCATCATCAATTTCGCCAGCCAGATTGTCCCATGTTTCCACATCCATTTGAGTGGTAAACACCTACCGTCCGCGCCTGTCTAGGAATATCAGGCGAATATAGCCATCTTCGGTAAGCTCAAAACTGACGCCGCTCAATTTCGCGCCCCTTCTCTGATCAGTTCTTTCGCGGTTCTGACGGCATCGCGGACTTCATCGCGATTTCTAGGTTTCGGTATAATGACTAGTTCTCCCCACCTGTTTTTGAACTGCGTCGCCGACAGTCTCCCGACAACCAATCCGGCGACATCCGTTGCGCGGCGAATTGTCTCGAACATCGCCTCCCGTTCGCCCTTGCTGGAGAGAGATGCCCATACAAAATCATCCTCTTGAAGAATTCTCCGCAGAAGCGGGACAACGGACTTGTCTATCGTATCAATGGAGTCGAGTGCAGAGCGCGCCATCACATATCGCTCAGGAAGGGACATACCCAATGAGGCGGAGCCGACTCGCTCCATGCTGATTTCCTTTATTCCGCTGAGTTGGGCCACATCGAATATCTCCGCGATCCGTTCGGCATGTGTACGGCGCTCCATCTCGGACATCCGATGCTCATCAGGTGTGAAGTGTGCGTCGCTTAGGATTCCCTCCTTTTCAAGCCACCTGAATGGAGTTCCAACCGCGCCTCGCGGTGCCATACCTAATTCGGCTTCGGCCGCTTCCCTTTGAACCACATGAGTGATCTTCTGCGCCTCATGTGCCAGTTCGCGGATTTTCCTTTTCCCGGCGCGGGTCGACACATCTGGGATTTCGACAGGTTCCTCTGGCTCGTGTTTAATCGGCACAGCGGTGAAGAAATCGCCACGATCAAATCGCCCGCCATCCATGCGATAAAGGCGGAGCCTCCAGAGACATTCCTGCCGCTCTCCTCTAGTCATAAACTGGCGGGATTTTGGCAGGAATCCGCCTCTGTCCTTTTCGCGCGTAGCAGCCCTTACTTCACCATCTGTAACTCCGAGAATGCTGGCGATTTTGGATGTCGAAAGTGAACCTTGCAGCCAAAGCACAACGATGCAGAATGTTGTCGGGTTGAGACGATTGATATCAATCATTATCACCGTTCCAGTTCATAGATTTTGGAGAGTTTACCATCAAAGCCGAAAACTCGCTTATTCCCACGTCCAGTTCGGCGTCCCTTGAGATTGAATATCTCTACTGTGTCTTTGCAGTTCCGCCGTCTCTCTGCCCACTTTCTGAACTCCGATGATTCAGGATCTTCAGGGCGGTTTGCATCAAGCCAAACCTCCTCGCGAGCCATTGCAATGATCCAGTCCGCGTCACGGCTCAATGAACTGCCGCCGTCAAGATCGGATATTTTCGGGATATAACTCGCCCTTTGTGTTGTCAATGTCCGGTGTGCAAGGCAAATGAATGCGATATCCAATCTCTTGGCTGCATTCTTCAGTTTGCCGGTGACGTACTTTGTTTTGGCAAAATAGTCCTTATGATTTCCGTGCGCTTCAATCTTTAAAACATGATCAATGAACGCAACAGATAGCCCCTTGGTTCGCTTCAGATGCGCGGCGCGATCAATGATTTGCTCAACATACAGTTCCTGTCCGCCGTCGATATATAGCGGCACACCATCGGCCCTTTCAACGGCCTCGCGAAGTCGCTCCAGTTCATCGAACTGATACATGCCTTCTTCCACGGCAGCAGTTGACATTCCGGCAAAGCCCGCCAACTGGCGACGACCCATATCGGCCTTGCTCATCTCCAACTGGAAGAAGATAACTCCCTGCCTCTGAGACGCCGCGATATGCCACGCGATCTGCTGCGCCAGAATGGTCTTGCCGATCCCCGGATCGGCGCCGATAAACCCCAAGTCGCCGGGATGGATTCGGCCAAGGATTTCGTCAAGCGATGTCAGGCCAGTTGTAACACCCGGTGCCTTGCCGTCGTCATGTGCCCTTACAGACTGCTCCAGCGCCGTCCTCATGACTTGCCCAATGGACATCAGCGGCTCGGTTTGGCTGTTCTGCGTAATCTCATCAAGCCGAGCCTCATGTTCTGCTATAATGTCGGTTATGTGCTTCGCCGGGTCGCTCAGGAGTTTCTGTGTTCGCGTGACCTCCTCGATCGTCCTCCTTCTTTTCCAAAGATCGACAACGTCCTCAACCTCTGACGACCAATCCGTGACATCTTCCGTATCGCGAAGATAGGCTGTCATAAGGATCATGGTAGATTGGCCGTCTTCGTACTCCTCTCCGATCTTGCTCTCCACCAGAGCAAGAGAGAGTTTCTTGCCTTCGTTGAGAAGGTCGCGAATCGCGGCATATACCTTACCGTGCACCTCCTTGGAAAAATGATCTGGCTTCAGAACACTGGATACGGACCAGAAATTTGACTCAGCCGAGAGCACCTTCCCTATGATGATCCTCTCTGCGGGGAGATTGACCAAATGAGCGGCTGATTCCGGTTTTCTGCTCATGCTTTCGCTTCACCTGCAAAAGGTCCAAGGAATCACCGAGGACACACATTTTCGAGATCTCGCAGCGGATGCCCATCGCATCCAGTTTGGCTTTCAGTTCGCGCGCGGCCTTCATACCGGGGGGATCAGTCACGCGGCCGGCGGCAATCACGCCACGATCGCCATCGGGGAAAATCGTCACTCTCTCTATCTCCATAGGAGGTTCGAAACCAACAAGGCCGCTGGTCGACAGGCAGGCCCACACAGGCCGCCGGCAGTCAATCAGGAACCACGCCGCCAAAGCAGTCTCTATTCCCTCTCCTACCCCTATCCATGGACCTATTCCGCCAATTCTAACGGCACCTCCGCCGGCTGGGCCTCTCCCAATCTTCGGAGAAGGATGGAGATCAGCCTTCTGCGGCTTGTCCTTATGTAAATAGATCTGCCAAATGCCACTACCGCCGCCGTACTGACTCTGAACTCGTCCAACTACAGCGGGAAGCAACCCAACGCGGCGATCACGCTCGAAATCCAAGGCAGGATGGAACCTGATCGTGTGATCTGGATTCCACGGCCATTCTGAAACCGGAGGAAGCCCACGCTCAATGAGGTAAGCCTCGCCATGACTTTCTCTAAGCGACAGGGTCTCCCTCCAAGCCTCCGAAGCGCTCCATGTGCGCTTCTTGTCCCTTTCCTCCTTCTCCAGTGCCCGCTGAGCGGCTTCACGCTCTCTCTGCTCCTTCTGTGCGGCTTTCCGCTTCTCGCGCTCTGCGGCTTCCTCTGGCTGTTCCTGACGGGCCTCTATGCCGAGGAATTCACGAGCAAGGCGATACGCCTCTGCGTAGTCGGATTTACCATTCGGAACCGTGCCGTGTTGTCCATAATAGAGCAGCGATAGAGGGTAGCCGCCTACTCCAGCGGAGAACCTGAACCACTTACCCCGATCTGACCCGCTCAAATGAACGGTGAAAGAGGATGTCGGCTTCTTGGACTTCTCCTTCACTCGCGGCGTCAGAAGCGCTACATCCTGCCCCTTCCGCCTATCAGTAATCCACCCGCCCCAATACTCATTGAGGATGCCCTCCAGTTCGTCATTGAGACGGCGGTGGATTTCGTCGGAGTCGTCGCGGCTCATCCCAGCATATCCAGTTGATATCCGCGCGCCGGCTCAGCTGGTGGCATTTTCTCCGGGAGGAGTTGAAGCGCCAGCAACTTATTCGTTTTCGTCTCCCCAACTTCCTCGAAGCCGGCCTTGCGAAACGTCCATCCATACACTGGGCGACCGCGCACCATCGTAGGCTTGACCTTGCCTCTGTCGATAAACGTAATCATTCCGAGTTCAGGAGGCTCGCCGTAATGGTATCTCGTTGCCGCAACTGCATCCACGATCATGTCAGTGGCCTTTCCAGCACCTTCATTTCTGAATGCGGAACAAATCCACGCTCCAGCCCATTCATGTTTAACCCATTGGGCGATAGGAAAACTCGTACCCCAATAGGCCCTGCCGGTCTCTGTTAGAGCCTTGAACACAACGCATGATCCTGTCGGCATAAACCCAGCCGCGCCAACTGTCTGTCGAGAATAATGTCTGTCGGCAATATCTCTTGCGAAAGGATCGGCGCGATGAGAAAGTTGCCAAATCATTCTACACCAAATTCATTTGACTGTGCGGATGGCTGTCATCCGCGAACTTCCACTTCTGATAGTCGGCCTCGATCTGTGGATAATTCACCGGATGCTGTGACCTGAAATCGGGAAGATACTTCCCCGCGATCCAACCGCCTTTGCCGTCTTTGTCGATCCAACCACCCTGCGTCCAACGTGACATAGAGATTTTATGATGGGCGAAATCCTTGCGGGTTACGAAACCGCGCTTCTCCAATGTGACTGCGATCTTTATCGCCCGGATTTTCCAATCAGTCAGCGCCACTGGTGCCTTTGCCCCGGCTTGGACATCTGGAACCCATTCAGGCAGTTCGATGCGGTTTGCTGGGCAAAGTTCCGTCCATGAATTGTTCCAATAGTCGTCTTTCATTCGCGGCAGTTCAGGCCATATCGAGGATCTGGTCACATATGACTCCGGCGGCCGATATGTCACAACGGTTATGCCAAGCAATTTCGCAATTTGCTTCAGTTCACCGTTGCCACCATCAGGAACCAATACCGCACGGCAATCCGGCCCCGGCCTGTCGACGTAATGATAGCCCAACATCTCTGCGGCTTGCAGGATCACTTTGGTGTTCAGTTTGAGTTTGGCTTCGACTCCGATTTGGAAACCATCCTCGCGGACAAGAAGGATATCAAACCCGCCGGTTTCATTATAGGCGGTCCATTCTTTTGGAAGTGCGGCGATGAAAGTCGCGCAAAGTTCCGCTTCGGAGTCGAACTTCTGTTTCTCAGATTTCATTTCGGCTCTCTGAAGAAAGAGGAAGGCGTAGACGGGATAGGCAGGAGAAGATGGTGGAGGCGGTCATTGAAGCGACTTTAGGATGGCGTGCCCGATAAGTTCTGGTATCTGTGGGATCACGGCGTTTCCGCAGGCTCCAACTCTGTCCACCCAATTGGAAGGCCGGTCATCCATTCCGCGAAGCAGGGGTTGAGGGAAACGATCGTCTCCTCCGAACGGAGAAGCGGCGAAGTCGAACAAATTCGCCTGGCTACCCGCCCCCCCCCTGTCCAACCTGGCCAGGATCGATGCCTTCGAGGAGTCGCGCCCCTCGCTCTTCGGCAGGGTAGGCAACAATCCAGACCCTCTCACGTCCTTGTGGGATGTCAACGAGCGGGCCATGTAGAACATCCCATTCCGCATCGTACCCGCGCGAGGCAAGCGACCTGAGTACGATTGAAAGCCCGTTTCCGATGAGATTCTTGACGTTCTCGATGATAACAAATCTCGGTCGCAACTCTCCGATAAGGCGTTCGTATTCCCACCAGAGACCGCTTCGCTTTCCTGAGATTCCGACGTTGACACCCCACGCGGCTCCAGCGACGCTGATGTCCTGGCACGGAAAGCCTCCGCAGATGACATCAACGGCAATTCCGTCTCTGGCCAAAGTGTCTGCTGTAAGTTCTCTGACATCTTCATATTGCCTCACGTTGGGCCAGTGCTTGCTGAGAACCAGTCGACAGAAGGGATCGATCTCGCAAAACGCGACTGTCTCAAATCCACCAGTTCGCTCAAGACCTAGATCAAACCCGCCGATTCCGGCAAATAGTGACAGAACTTTCAGTTTCTCGCTCAACACTCTTCCGCCACGAACTCCCGCGCCATCACCTTCGCTTCCGCGAACATCTTTAGCCCGGCATCGAAACTTTCCTTCCAACGCTCATAGAGTGCAGTATCAGGAACAGGAGCGACGACCTCAGATACTCCGGCCTGAATTAGAAGTTTTGAGCAATCGGCGCACGGCCAATGGGTAACATATGCCCGACTTCCCTTAGTTGCCGTTCCCGTCCTAGCCGCTGAGACCACAGCATTGGCCTCTGCATGGCAGGTGAACATCAGGCGCGTCGCTCTATCGTGGGCACCATCAATGTCATCCGTCACGCCTCGTGGATAGCCATTGAACCCCGTAGCCAAAACTTCATTGTCGGGGCCGACCAGAACGCACCCGACCTTTGTGCTGCGATCTTTACTCTTTGACGCAACGAGTTCGGCCATTTTGAAGAAATAGTCGTCCCATCCGCTTCGGCTCATCGTTTTCTCTTCCTTCCGCTTTCAAACGATAGCAGCAACGCATAATGATCTAGGTGCTGGGCGATTGCTTCCACGACCTTCATATCTTTCTCGGGGAGAATAAGAACGGGCTGCGCTTTGTCCATCTTTGCGACGCGATATTTAATGAATGCCACACATTGTGGTAGTGAATGATTTGCCGGCCATACGCCGATCTTTCCACCAGACTCTTTGGACCAACTATCATACCGCTCAAGCCACTGTCCAGCGGCGAAGACCGCCCTGGCATCATCTACGGAAAGATGCGCTTCAGTCCTGATGCCCTTGTCTTCCGGCCACCTCTTTCTCGCTGAATTGTACCTATCAAGAATGCCGTAGAATGTTTGAAGACATTTCTCTGGCGGGAAGTCGGTGAGTTTCATTTTCCATAGCCGCCCGCCATAGTCCGACGATCATAGCGGAGCCTGTGTCTCACTGGCTCCCAGAACTTGGAATGACATGAAGGGCAGTAGGAACTCCCATGTTGACGCGGATGTCCGCAGTAGACCCATTCTTCGACATCGCGAAGCGGCTTCCTTGACCGCTCGTTCCAAGCCGGCGCCCGGCAGTGCCAGTTCTCCAGATCCATGATCCCGACCTTGCCTGCCGGCGATACCTTCGGATGCGCCGCCACAGGCTTCAGACGTGGCTCTGGAGCGCGCTTGTGTCTCGCCTGCGACGTTACCGTCAGATTGATCCCATTGCGCTCCGCGCAGCCCCTAACGGCCTTTCTGGTGGCATTCCTAAGGCCATCGGCTATCTGCGCCCATGTAAGCCCCTTGGCCGCCTCCTTGGCTATATAATCGGCCTTTTCGGCAGGCGACATCTTCACCCAGTCTGGGATGCGCAATACCGCTGGATTTGACGGCCTCTCTCGCTTCGGCTCTTTTGGCTTCGGATTGACGTAGTCCGCCGGAACTTCGCCGCCCAACTTGATCTTCACGCGGTGTGAGAGTCCGATTACGGCGTTTCGCGTGCACCCATCGTATTGAGCCGCGATCTGACTTGCCGAGAGTTTTCTACGGACTCCATCCTTCAATGCCTCAATCCGCTCCTCTCGGAGCATCTTTGCCCACTTTTTCAATGCACTGCCTACTTAAAGAGTTTAGCTGCTTCTTCTCGGTACTGTTTCGATGTCATTGATTGCGGCGAATTGAACAAATCATTTGCACGCCGATGCGATAACGGATTGATTTGACGATCCAACCAGAAAGCTACCCCAACCGCCTCAGCCGCATCTACGCTGCTGATCTCTATGCCGAGTTTCTGACACATCTTCACCGCTTCTTTTTTGGCATCGGATGGTTTTCCCGTGCCTAAGAACTCCTTCCTCCACGTAGCCTGATGGACAAATACGACGGGAATGTTGAGACGATTACAAAGTGTGAGCGCAAGATACTCTAAACCGTACATTCTAAACACTGCCGACTGACTGACACCGCCGACTTCTTGATATTGAAGCGCCTGTCCAGCAAAGTCGGCGCCAGCATTGACAACCCGCTTCCGTCTAGTGGTATTGCTCGGCAATGGTGCCTCTATGGCGGCGCGATCTATCCTGTTTTCGACAAGCCAGCACTGGAGGAAGTCCTGAAATTTTCTCCCGATCTCCCCTTCCCTTTCCGCATCAATTGCCTTGTCGTTGTGGAGAATTGACTTCTTCACATTTGCACGGAATGTCTGTGTTTCGAATTTCCCATCTTTGATTATGCAGAAACCAGAAGTTGTCGCCAGATCCATTCCGCCGATTATCACTCAACCACCCTTATCACCTCTACCCCCGCCTGATATGCGCGACGCACCATATCGGCAGTCCCGGTGCCGCCTAAAGCGCACAAGCACACTTCGGGACGGCCTTCGTCGATCATTCTGGCATTTCGAATTGGCCCTGCTGCACGGCCGTGCTTCTTCCATTCCGCGTAATAGGTATCGTTGTCGATCTCACGGAGAAACGCCCACTGCCGCGCCAGACAATCAGCGCCCGTCGCACCGCCCTCTATAATCAGCGAGATGTGTCTTTCCCCATGGAGTTCATCCAATGCCCGGAATAGCGCGGCCTTGTTGTCGTAGTTCCTGCCGCCGCAGACGAGAACGCGAGTCATTTCGAACCCCGGAATGCCAGAACCACCGGATCGCCCTTACGCACCTTCGCCAGGTGCTGCCGCACCATCTCGTGCCCAGTGATCTCCATCCAGTTCACCACGGAGTCGCGGTGCCAAAGGCTAACGTTGCGACCGCCGATCAGACGGGATTGCATGTCAAAACCGCGCTGGCGCTTCTTGCAGTACGCATCGAGAGACTTGCCGATGCTGCGTGACAGAAACCCACGATTCGGGATCGTCTGGCCATTGAAGAAGTCACGGTAGATCCTGTCGCAATCGTACCAGTCTGCAAACACGAATGGACGCTGGAGAAGCGGCTGCTCGGCCTTCTTCACCAGCCCGTTGATCGCTGAAGTCAGCACCCGCATTTCCTTGATGATCATTGTATCGCGATCATATGCGGCCTTATTCCGTGTCCTGACATCCTCGAAGAACGCATAGGATGGCTCTTTCAACTGGACCTTCATGTAGTGGAGCAAAGCGGCCTTTACGTCTTCGACGCGATCCAAAGCATGGGAGTCGCTGCGCTGGACCGCCGCCATGAGCGTCGACTGAAGATCGGAAACGAGTTCCAACAGCGCGCCCATATCGTCGCCAGCGACTGTTGGAACCTGAGGCGCCGTCTCCTCTATGCTCTCTCCCGTCATGTGGCAGCGAACGACACTGTTGCACCACACATGGAACTCCGTAGAGAGGTACTGGGCATAGGCCATGGCGATCTGCCAATGAGCGAAGGTGCCGCCACCCTTCCCCTGCTTGACGCTCTTAACCTGACTGGCAGGCAGGTTATAGTCAGCGGCAACCTGATCAATAAGACGAGCCCCTTCCTTCCGAATCCAATTGAATGGTTCTCGATTGACTGGAGACTTGTCGGCGCGCCACATATCGGTGAGAGACAGCATCTCTCCGCGTTCACCGATCTCGACGCCGCCATAAACGAGCGAGCTATTCGGCGTGATAATTTCCATCTGCTGCGGCTCCATCTCCGCCTTCCAGTTCTTGATCTTCCGCCTGACTTGAGCCCGTGCATTCTTCACGGACCTCCAGTCGCTCGGAGTACCTGACAGAATAATCGCCTCCTCACGCCCATTTACGGGCACAAGGAGACGGTTGTGCTTTCCTCCGATGGCTTCGGAGTAGGTGAAGCCAGCCGCGTCCAGTTCGGCCTCTACGGCTTCACGCAAATCGTTCCTGACCAAACGCGGCTGAGACATCATCATGCCTCCGCAGGCTCTTTGAGAAAGGCCGGGACTTCAAAATCCTGTTCGCCCGCCACGTCGACCTCATCACCAGGACGATAACCGTCATCGCCGAAGTCACCGTCCGCCGCATCGTTAAACGGATCAGGCACCTGCGGGTCGGCTTCAGGACGGAGAAGTTCGGAGTCAGACGCCCCCTTCATGAACCCAGATGCGAGAACCGCCTGCCCTTCTCTCCAGCCATCCATCCATGCGTTATGCGCTTCGCCGCTGTATCCGCTTGGCGGCTGACCGGACTCACCTGACAACCCTGCCCTCTTGCCAGCCTCAGCGGCCTTTTCCTCGGCTGTGCGTCTGTCGGTGCCGAAGAGATCGCCTTGGGTTCCGATCACCAAGCCAGCCCAGCGTGCGATGCGTACCTGACGCTCCATCTCCGCAACCACCTCGGCCTCGCCTTCCGGGGTCGACAGCAGTTCCAGCAACTTGATATTCGCCAAACCCTTCGGCCCGAGTTCGGACTTGATCAACTTGTCGAAGTTCATCCTCTCGGCCTTTGCCTTCTTCTCCGCATCAAGAAGGCGGGTGCGCTTCTGTGCGTGCTGGCGAGTCAGAGCCTGAAGTTGATCATCGGTAAGTTCCCCTCCATTGTGCCCAATTCCAACCGGCTTCAGTGCCTTATCCTTTTTCGGGCGTGCCATGTTAGATGATCTCCTTGAGTGCCTTGGCAGGCGTGAACTTCACAACGCGCTTCGCTTCGATCTGAACCGCTTCTCCAGTTCTCGGGTTGCGACCGGGACGTGCGGCCCTCTCGATCACAGTAAACTTTCCGAAACCCTTTACGCTGGCCTGCCCGTTTATCTTCAGTTCTGCCGTGATGTCGGCAAACACCTGTTCCTTTGGCGTCTTCATGTCATTGCTCCTTGGTGTACTAGTGATATTGAACCTTGCGTTTCCAAATGAGATTGCCACTTCAGTCCTCTATGTCATTGCAGGAAACAGCGGCATCTCTTCGAGTTCTACCGCTGGCACGGGACGATCCCGCATCAATGACCCCGGATCACCGGCATCAAAAAGTGTTTTCTCCGATCCCCACCCATCCCATCCGGGGCGGGACTCTCTGCTGAATATGTCCGCCCGTCTCACCGGGCCGAATAATTCCTCGCAGACATTGTAGGCGCTATCCGGCTTCCTTGAATGTTGTCGCCTTGGCGCTTCGATAACGGTTCTAATGCTTCTGCTGTACGTCTTTGGCTCACCGATCTTTCCCAGCAAAAACGGCTCCGACGCCACTCTGAGAACATACCCCGTCCCGAATGCCAGCGAACCGCTTTCGCCGCGCTTTACCCATACTCCAGAGGTGACGAACCTAAACCCCCATGCGTCCATCACCCTAAGAGCATCTGGGAGCATCGGGTGAGTTGCCCATAGCCAAAGCCAACAAGAGTCACTTGCTAGGTGCCCAATAGGAAGCGCGGCGATCTCATCCGTGTCCATGCAATCGTACTGCGCCTTGGCATTCTTTGCCTCTCCCTTCTCGGAGAAGTTCATGAAATTCCATGGCGGGTCGACCTTCAGGAGCCCGTAACCGAATTGTTGCAGATCACCGAACGGCCACGTCATCGCTTCCACTCAAGGTTTTCAAGTTTCAGATTGCTCCGATCCCCGTCTTTGTACACAATCTTTGTGCCTGACGGTTGATAGGAAACAAAGCCAATGAGAACTTCCCTCGCGACGCTCGTGTACACCAATCCCTTGCCGCTATCTCTGAGTTGAACATTCTGCGCTCCCGATCGCATGGATTGCGGCTGTATCAACGTCATTGCCTTTTTCTTCCGTGATCGTATCAACCCTTCCCGGCAAACATCGTATTCGGGAGCGGCATCTATCTGACGCCAATCGTAGCCATCATGGATGGCGGGATCATAGATCACGCGCTGCCGGGTAAGCCGCCTCGCATCGCCAAATATCGCATCGAAACTCTCGTCATCTGGAACCGTCTCTTCTGGAATCTCTACCGTCCAGAATGCATGGCCGCATGATTTGCATTTCTTTCGGCGCCTTACAGTCTCACCGACCGCAGAATTATGGATCGTTCTAAGCCTGATCGATCCGCATTCGACGCATTTCAAGCCCTCGATCACCGAAACTGATTGCCTCAGATCCACCATATGATGTCCAAATACCCTGGCGTACTAACTCCCTACGTAGGAGATTGTGAATCTTTCTCGTTCTTTTCCATCTCCCTCAAAGTGCCTTTTAGCAAGTCATTCGCTAGATCGGACAGGCCGAGGTTTTTCAAGAAAATTGGGTGCGCCGACATCATTGCGATGGAATATGACAGCGCCGGGAACAGCCCGTCTCGCTCCATGATCCCAACATCTTTACGCGCTCGGATTCGATATGTCGCTTCAGCGCGTCTTCATGCGCCTGCGATTTGAAATAGTCCGGTATCTTGCTCATTCTGCACCAGTCTGCTTTCGATGTAAGGCGCTGCGGCCCGGCAATGGATCGCCGCAAATTCTCTGTGTCAGATCTCGCGTATCTTCTGGGATTGAAGCCAGAAGCGCGGCTATCTCTTCTCTCTTCCGCGCATATTGAACCCGTCCAAGAATCCGCGACATCTTCACCGGCTCAGACAACTCATCCCAGTCTTTCTTCGCCGCCATTCAAAACTCTCCATGCTTTGATTTCAGTCCTGACAATCCCACGACACTTCTCGCTCATGGAGTATCCGATGCCGTAGTGGGTTTCGATCTCGATAGCCTTTGGCTTCAGTTTGGGACGGAGACGCTTCACATAAGTCCGAATGGCTCCATGCGGATCGTCGATCTCACCAAGCGCATCATCGCTGAAAACCGCGCTCTCCAGAACGGAATATTCAGCAAATCCCCGACGTACTAATGTGTGCAGAATAGCCGACTCCGCTGGCGTCAATCCAAACAGCGCGGCATTGATCTCCAGTTCCCCAAGCGGGATAAACGCGATCTCTTCCTGCCGCTCTTTGTTGGCGCGGTGTCTGGCATTGTTCCGGCTAACCGCCGCATTGCGGGTGTTTCTTGTGACGCGCGGATCGACATGATCTGGAGAACGCATCAATGCGACATAGTCAGAATGCGTCAGTTCATAGCCTGGGACCATGCGCCAGCCACTGGAATAGCGCTCCGAGAACTGGCTGAGCGGGACAAGATCAATCATCTCAATACAGTTCCTGGGTCAGTTTGCGCCGGACAAGCATCGGCATATCCGAAATGTCGCGCAGTTCCAGAGAGAACGCCCGCGGACCACCTATGAGACGTTCGGCGTACCAAACTGCCAGATCCTTGTCGTCAGCACGCAGGAGCATCGGGAGCCCATTTATGGTGACACCCATTTCCAGAAGTTCATCACGAAACGGCACCCAAGTCAGTCCGTTGGAGATACCGTCGCCAGCAACGTCCACGGTGCGGAACAGCGGAGTTTCCGGCAACGACCGCATCAACTCCGCCGACAACGCCAGCGCGCTTCCTATGGACGTAGACGGTCCCAAGTCAACTGGGTGCTCCGAACGCTCCCAGATCACAGAGGCGAAATTCAGCGCATCATCTCCGGTGGCGATAACCGTCCACTCAACAACGAGTTCCGCTCGATCGCCGAACTCCACATACGCAAAGGCACTGCGCCCGATATCTCCAGATAGGATCGCATTGATCACTTCAGGAGAGGACATTGCCAAGGCATGACTCTCGCGGACGATCCGCTTCTCGTCGTCATCCATCGATGCAGAAATATCTGCGATCAAAACGATAGCATTATCAATCGTAGGCATCACCGCCGCATCAGAGGGTTTTGCAAACCACCCAATCAGAAACCCCGCCAGAAGGAACACAACTGCTATAGCCAGCCAGAGCGGCCCGGCATAAATCTCTCTGCCGTCATCGTCTTCCATGTCATTGACCTTTCGCTGTCAGAGTCGATTTGAAGAACCCGCCGATGAACCCCAGACTGGCACCGACTTCCCACATCTGGAGTTCGGTGACATCAATGCCCACGCGGCCCATGAAGCCGAGAATGGTGTCGGAGAAGAACAACCCGACCACCCATCCAATTGCAGCACCAAAGATCGACGACATCAGACAAAGGAGGAAGAAGGATACGGCCACTAAAACCATGCCGCCAAACAGTTTCATCATTCCCCGCTCCTTGCATCTTCGAGATCATTCGCCAGAGATTCCCAATGATCACTATGACCCCTGAGCCAGTCTCCGTGCGCTCTCAGGCTCTTTGTGTGTCTACGCAATTCAATGATTGAGCCCAAACTGTATGCCGACACTGCGGCAAACCCGATCATGAAAAGCCAGAACCAAGTTGGCGCTACCATCTTTTACCCGCAATCGCCGCCCATGCGGCTAGAAAGAGAACTAATATCCCGCCGAATAGGAACTCAAGCGGCACTCCGAATAGTTCTGCCATGTTATGCTCCTATGGGTAGGCGCGGCGGATTACTCCGCCGCCACCGAAAAGTGATCATTTCGAAGAAGAGTGAACCTCGTCTTTGCGCGGAGAATGCTCTCCCTCCATGCCGCCTGCTTCTTGATGGATGGGAACCTCAGAGACGGTGACATGCCGCCATCTGCTTTCTGGAATGACTCATACGCAAGGAATGCCAACATTCCCAACTTGAATATTGCCACACCACCATACTTTCCGTCCTTTTTCACCTTCTTCAACTCTTCCGAAAGATGATGAACAGAGTCGGCTTCAGAGCGAATTTTCACTCCGTCCTTGTTCGCGTATCGCATCCAGAATTCGAGCGCACGTTCTCCGTCAATCGCAAAACAAAGGATCGCCCCGAATGCCATACCTGTCGGGAAGTTATGGGTAGACGGATTCACTCTATCCAAAAGGAGGAGTTCAGGAAGCCATGCCTTAACCAGTGGCTCTAGTTCCAACCCCTTCCCTTCGTTTGTACTAAATACGAAGTTATGCGCAGCGCGCAATGCCGTTGCGAATTTCGTGTCACGAAGCAGAGACGACTCGAACTTGACGTTATTGAACTTCAAAATTCCTGAAAGTTTGTCATGAACATCCTCCGATGCATAACTATCGTCAAAGGTACGATACAGAGCCTTTACCTCCTCAATCGAGGATGCCGGCCATGACAGTACAATCAGTCTCCTTGGACGCTCCAGAAGCCCCCTTTCCCAAAGATAACTCCGGGTGTGCCCGTCAAGTTTGTACCTATCTCCATTCGGCATAACCGCCATGTGGACGGATGATTGAGTTTGAATTGCTTGCTTGAGATGATGCTTGAGCGCTTTCCCAACATGCCTTTCCGTATCGCGCTGGATAGGGTTGTCGGGAACGGATATCCATTCATCTACGGACATATAGACAGAAGATGCTTCTTTGCTGCCATTGAACTTCATAGATCTGCGCCTTTCATCGGGGCAATCTCATCCGAATGATTGCACCCATCATTGTGAATGATTCGGGGTTCGGCCCCCGCGAAAAGATTGAAACTTCTCTGTCCCAATCATTCTTCTATCTTTCACAATTCCGGTTCTGGATCAATGAAAATGATCAGCGAAAACGATCTTTTTGCTCGAACCGATCAGAGATTCCGATCGGTTCCGATCTCTTCCATGTGCCAGTCCAAAAGATTGCCCGGCATCTGGTTGCCCCAGACGGCCCAGTTCCTGACGCCGCTGCGTCCAAACAGTTCCAGATACGGCCCCGGCGAGGCTTTCTCTATCATTTCTCTGACCCTTTCCGGCTTGGCGCTGTGTTTGCCGCGCTCGCATTCCAGCCAACTTTTCAAGGACTTGTCGTTAAAGCGCTTGGCGTCGCCGCGTATCGCGGTAAGAAGGAACTCATGGCTGTTCCGCCAGTAGTTCCCTATCCCGATTGATTTCTTCACCCAAACAAATGACGACCTGAACTCGAACCCCCACGCCTGAAAGATACGCGGACATTCAAAGAGAAACCCATTTGTCGTCCAGAGATGGAGGTGGGAATCTTTGGCGGCGAGATCTCTTATCGGCAGCGCGCATAACTCATCAATCGTCATGCCGCCGTAATGATTGCCGGTTGCCGCTCTCGTGCCTTGGTTGTCGTATTGCCACGGCGGATCGGCATAGATGCAACCGAACTTTTCACCAGCCGCCACCAAAGCGTAGAGATCGAAGACCTTTCGACCTTCGATCTCATGCGGCTTGTCAATCAACTCCACCAGCCGTCACGCTCCTATGATTATGTAGCCGCAGAAGGCTATAGCGGCGATTGAGATCAGGTAAGGGAGAATGTTGATCATTGTTAAAAGCCCTGCATCGGCGTGTGGCGCTCGAATACATGACCATTTTCACGGACCAATGTCGGCCTGTGCCCGCCTTCGTGTGTCTGGATAAAGAGATTTCCAGACATTTCGTTCCGCTCCGTCTTTATCTCAATTGACAACTTGTCGATGCGTTCGACCAAAACATCCATAGCGGAAAACTGCTCTTCCTTGCTACTCATTGCAGTAGCACGAAAGTGCGGGAATGTGATCTTGCCGCGATTTATGAGGGAGGTGACAATCCGTTCGCCGGCGAACCCGGTTTCCCTATCACTCATGTAGTCGAAATCATATGGGTAGTCGTGGACATTGTAGATATGATACGAGACCACGCTTGCCAATATTCTTGGCACCAATATCCCAGACGCAGAAACGGTTCCGTCCTTTGACTTCCCCGGAACTTCTTTAGGATTGTTCTCTTTGATCCATTCCAGCATTTCCAGCCTATTGTAGTAATAGGCGTGCCCACTGACCGGAAACAAATGAACCCAGAAGTCAGCCTTGCTGTTGTAGATGCCGTGGCGTTTCATTCCGTCAATCTCGCTCATGCCGCTTCAGCAACCTCTTCAATCTCCGCACCCCAGACACTCCATCCATCGGGAGCATCGCCACGACGGAACAATTCAATACGGGGACCGTAAACATACATCCTGTCAATCATAGAACGCGCGCCATCCGGCTTGCGGCTATGCTCTGCGCGATCCCACCGTTGAACCTGTTTCTCCTTCTTATCGGAGTCTGGTGTTGCGGAGCCGCGAGTGCATACAAACACGATCTCAGCTTCAGCCGTATGGTAATGCCCGAATGATCCGCGCTGCTTATCCCAAATGAAGGAAGTCTTGTATTTGAACCCCCACGCCTTGACGACTTCAAGCGCATCAGGAAGCAGCGGGAAGGTAGCCCAACAAAACAAGACGCAGTCGTCGGCAGCTAGCGACTTCACGTCTAGCGCCTTTAATTCATCCATTGTCATTGTCGGATAGTGATCCTTGGC
>CAYLHV010000025.1:0-17064 GCA_964383745.1 uncultured Rickettsiales bacterium
TGTTGATGTTATTGGCAGAAATGTCTTTTTCTACGATGCCTAAACCTAAATCTTCAAGGCCAATTTTTGAATCTGCGATAAATTTCATTGTGGAGCCGAGATATTTTCCGGCTACTAAATTCACGTCTCCATTGAGGGATTTTAGTGTGATTTTTGTGTTGGGATTATCTCCAATTTGGGCGTTATCATAGGTTAAATCTGTTTTGGTGTCCTCGGTTATTGTTACCTTTCTGAAAGATCTTTTCATTAACTGGTCATATGTGTGATGTAGTTCTTGCGCTGGTAGAACTGCATTATCTTGCACGGAAGTCACACTATAGCTTTTCAAATCTTCGGATTCGACGCCTATTGTGTAAGCGCTGCCATAGGAGAAGACATATATGTCACCTGAGACTTTGGAATTTATGTTCGTTAGATGAACTTCTTCGTGATATCTTTTTTTGTCTACCTCACCTTTTTGACCACTGATTAATTGCAATGGGGCTAGCACAAAATCTCCACCAACTTCAAATGAAACATAGGTTAGTTCGACGCCATGTAAAAATAAACTATCTTTGGTGATGAAATTGATTTTGCTTTCATCGCTGCCGCCTTTGAGAATTGCTTTGAGCATTAGTGAGCTTTCAGCATAGCCACCATTAGCAAATTGGAAGGCTAGGCTTGAAATCATTGGCTTGGCAATTTCAATTAGCAATTCTTGTTCCCCTAAATTCTCAATTCGGCCAAATATGAAGCCTTGATTCGCTTGAATGCTGCCACCTTCAAGCCTCATGAATCCTGTGTTTATGAATCGGTCGGCGATGATGTCTATGTTTTTGGCTTGTAGGAAGTTCCCGCCTTGATTTTGTGGAGAATCTTTCACGAAATTTTTCGGCAAAAATAAATCTGGCGACAGAAGCATTTCTTGACCATGAACCAAAGTTGGCCAGATGAAAGGCTTGTCAATTTCGTTTAAAATATGTTTTGGGACATTTTCCCCGATTTTTAAATTATATTTTGCTCCATAATGCTTGGCATTGGCGACTAAATATTCCAAATTATGGCATTTTAACAATTTACCTTCTTCAGTGATTGCTAAATCTTTATTTTCTTTGCGTAAATCTCCGAAAAATCCGGTTCTTTCTGACAAAGCTTTTTGGATTAAATCTGCTTCTAAATCTGGATATGCGAGAATTTTATAGGCATTTGAGGCGCCTTGCATCATTTGCGCTAGAATGGCTTCTGAACCGATTTTGCAGGAATATTGCGTTGGGAAACGGTCTTGGATCAGATGTTTGCCTTGGCCAAGAGATGGAGGAGTTGATAGTTGATCTGGGGTGGCTAAAAGTTTGGTGATTTCAGAATGTGCGTCGGTGAATGTGGCATATTTTAGCATATTTTTATGCAAATATGCCATGACATTTCCTTGCGTCTGCCATTCCTGGGCATCAAGGCCGCGTTGCATGAAATTACTGATGATTTTGAGTAATTTTGCATTTTGTGCGCCGCCATTGCCATTTAGAAGAGATATTGGATTATGCGCATCACTTGTGGTCAGCATTGAAACACCGCTGGCAATTTGTGGAATGTCATCAAACCACATTGTGCCGATTGAAAATCTTTCAAAATTTCCAGCAATTTGGCCAGATGCTCTCATGGATGAGGTGATTGCGGCGGTGTGTCTTTTGTTACAGATTAACCCTTCACCCCTCTCATGGAACCTTCCATAACCAGTTTCTACGATGTTAAAATACTCAAAAATTAGATCTTTTTGACTTATTTGCAAAAGATACGCTATCATCTCCTTTATGATCTCTTTCACTTCACCTACTCGATAATTTTTACTCCAACTCCCAACATAATATTTTATTCTGGCAACGTAGTTTTTAGTGTCCAAAATTGTTTTATCTCGAGTTACTCCATCAAAATAAATGTCACGATTGACATTTATTTCTCCAGCATCTAGCTCAAATTTATCGGCATTAATTCTTAGGCTTCCCTGAACGTTAATTTGAGATTTGACAATGTCTCTGAAATTTCCAATTTCTTCATATATAGCAGTTGCCCAAACATGGTGACAAGGATCTTTACGACAACTTCTCATATCACGTGATCCTTTCCATTTGTGCCCTTCACGAATCCAAACCTCACGGTCAACTCCCGCTCTCACTTGCAATGCATTGATTTCGAAGTCGCCGAAGAGGTCGATTTTGCCGCCTTTGAAATTTGCATATTCTGAATGGTCGCTAAATTGGCCTTTGATCATGAAATTACGACCTGAGATGGTGGAGGCTTTTTCTTCGAGCTGGTCTGTGGCAATCAGCAAATCACCATTTAGGTGACTGCCTTGGATTTTGCACTCAATGATCACTTTGGGAGCTTGAATTATTAATGCTTGATTGTGAATCATCACGAAACCAGAACCGCAAGTGAACCAATTATTGGTTTTTAGATTGGCCGATCCTGCGATTAATGAACCAGACCACATGTGTATCTCATTAGCATTAATGGTCAAATTGCCGATTTTTAAAGCATCACCGATGCCATGACGGCCAGAAGTGGTAACGAATTTTGCACCTTCAAAAATGAGATTTAATAAATCACCTTTTACATTATCCTCAAAATTCAACAAATTAGAGTTTGTGACTTTGAATTTGCTTTCAAGCATTTCGTTGGATTTTTGTGTGATCTCTCCATTGCCAGAAAAAGTGAGATCACCTTCAATTTGACCTTGAATGAATTTTAGGCCATCAATTCTTGTGCCTTGTGAAGTCTTGATGTTTAAAATTTTGATTTCAGCGTCTGTGAGACGGATTGCTCGAACATTCGCTTGGAACATATCAGATTTTACTGAAGATGCTTTAATTTCACGGTCGCCAATGTTGAAATCCATTGAGCTTGCTTCAACATTTTGCAAATTCACATCCCCGTCACCATTAAGATGCAACTCATTACCAGAGTGAAAATTTTTGATGGAAAATTGGCCTTTGTTTGAAAAATCTAAATTAGCATTTTTGACGGTAACATCTTGAATTATAAAGGAATTATTGGACAAGAATTGAATGTCTAATTTGGGGCCAAGGACATTTATTTTGCCGTGAAGCAGGCTGTCTTTTCCGTCAGCGCCAACAAGAAGCTTTAAAACTCCCGAATCTTCATTATCTATGACTAAATTACTGACACAATCTAAATGTTGTAGGCTGATTGCCAAGCCAGAATTTATTTCAAATTCGTCTAGTTGGAGTAGATATTCCTGCGAACTGCATGAGCTTTCCATCATATTTCCTATGTAACTAATTTTTTTATTTTAGCACATTATATGGTAATTATTTATAAATGCAAGCCTAAAATGATGTGAATGGTAAAAAAATAATTTAATTGCAATTCAACCTTTAGTGTTATTAATCTATTGCAAGTTGAATTTAGCGACTTGATTCAATGTGAAAAAAAATGAAAGAAAATTGAAAAAAACTCTTGCAATGTGTTTTTAACTGCATTATTATCACTTTTGTTAGCGCATTCATTGCCTAAATATCTTGGTCAGCCGGATTAGCTCAGTGGTAGAGCAACCGCCTTGTAAGCGGTCGGTCGTCAGTTCGAGTCCGACATCCGGCACCATTTTCGAATTCTCATCTTTTTCCTTTAAACATATAGGTATTCATTTCTCTTTTATTTGCTGCCCGCACAATTATGAGTATTTTTCCTGCATATAGGTTATCATAACACTGGATTGCCGCGCTTTTGGCTCTCAGGTGACGAATAGACCCAACCTAAAATTGATATTGGTGCTAAAAGCTCTAATGTTCTTGCTATTGTAATAAGCGCCTGAGTTTATTATATCTTTAATAAAATGAGCGGTGGCAAGGATTTCTTTTAATATTCTTGCCTAAATCTTAGCTTATGTTGTAATTAATTATTTTAAGAAAAAATTAATTTAGAGGTATATAAAATGAAAATTGAAGAATTATTTACTGCGGTTCACGAAGGTAATAAGAAAAAGATTGCGTCTTGGTTAAAAAGTGATGATCTGGAGCATGGCGAGGCCGTTTTAATGCATGCTAGCGCTTATGGCAACAAAAAGATTTTGAGAATGTTATCTAGGAAGAAAATAGATATTAATTACAGAGATCAATATGGAGTTACCGCTTTGATGTGCGCTATTGGGGTTGGAAATGCAGAAAATGTAAGAATTCTGATTAAGCGTGGGGCGGATATTCATAAGATAAATCTATATAGAATCGCTTGTTTTTCTGTTACTAATAAGGATGGTCATCCTTATGTTGAAGAAGTATTGTTTAATGATGAGTATAATGCCTTGATGTATGCTAGTCAAAATGGTCACGCAGATATTGTAGAAATCTTGATTAAGAATGGAGTAGATGTCAATGCTAAGATTAATACTACAACTAAGTATGTTAGAGAAGCACATAAAGATATTGCCGAGTTGATTGCTAGAGTTACTGTTAATTCTGCAAGTCAGAAATTTAGTATTTTTCAAAGTAGAAAACCGTTCCAACATATTGCACACGGAACTGCTGTTAATGCTGGTCCAATGCTTGAAAATAGAGATTTACGCAAGATGTTGCTTAAGCGTGGAATTCTTTTTGATATTGATGATCCAAATGAATATACTGCTTTAATGCTTGCAAGTAGAGAAGGGCACAAAGATGTTGCCAAGATGTTAATTGCACATGGGGCTGCTGTTAATGCTGTGGCTCAAGATGGACATACTGCTTTGATGCTTGCTGCTGAGAATGGCCGCACAGAAACTGCAAAAATGTTGATTGAGCACGGGGCTAATATTCATGATTGTGATAGAAATGGAAAGACGTCTTTGGTGAATGCTAGTGAGAATGGGCGTACAAAGACTGTGAATATGTTGATTGAATGCGGGGCCTTTGATGTTTTGAATCAGAATGTGATAAATTCTTTGATTGCTGCTAGTGTTGCTGGACATGCAGAGACTGTTGCATTATTGATTGAGAAAGGTGCTAGGATTAATGTTTCTGATTTGAATGGGAACACACCTTTGATGGCTTCTGCTAAGAATGGTCACGTGGAAACTATTAAGATTTTGCTTAAAAATGGGGCTTATATTAATGCTCGAAATGGGGATGGACAAAATGCTTTGATGCTTGCTAGCGAAAATGGTCACGCAGAGGTAGTAAAAATTTTGTTTGAGAAGAAGATTTTACTTAACCAAGAGACTTTTCCTAACAAAGCGATTTATGTTGACGTTCGGAAGCATGATAGACAAACCGCTTTGATGCTTGCCAGTAAAAAAGGGCATGTAGCTGTTGTCGAGATATTACTTGAGAATGGAGCAGATGTCCATGCTAAAGATAGAAATGGAAGAACTGCCCTGGATCTTGCAACTGATGAGAATGTGAAAAAGATTTTGTGTAGGGCGAAGATTTCGGCAGGTTTATGGTCAAAAAAGGAGCTTACGAAAGAGGATTTAGCTAAGGTGAAAGAGGAGGAAGTTTATGTTAGGCAGGAAATTGAGCGTCTGATTTCTTTGAAATATTGGCTTTTGTTACATGTGATTGGGCGCGCTGAGAATGAGCTTAGAGAATGGTTGCGTTTGGATGATCGAAATGATGATGATAAGGATGAGAGTCATGATTTGTTGAAAAATACTTATAGGAAAATTTCTGAGAAATTTGGGTGTGCGGCATGGGGGACAGAGGGATATTTTTGTGCACGCGAGATAAAGAAATTTGAGAATAGGATTGCTTATCAGGCGATGGGTGAGGAATATTTTAAGCATATTAATAAAACAGATGAGTTCAAGAAACCGGAAGATGAGGCTGCCATAAAATCTGAGACAGAGGAGATTTTCAAGAAAATTCTTGAGATTTTAGAGTCTAATGGAGAGATGTCCATGGACGATGTTCAACGTGCTTTGGATTTTGTGCATTATGATCATCTTGGCAACATTAAAGATATGGGTTTTGATCAAAATGATTTAATCCCTAGTTATGCTGCTCTTGTTGCGCTGGAAGAAAATGAGAGACAAAGAATTTTCGCTAAGGCTGGACTTCCTGCTGAGGTAGAAAAAGAAGATCCTGACTTATGTAGTGAAAAAAAACTTATAACTGAGGCAGGTTTTAGGGAAAGGGAGGAGGAGAAGCAGAAAGCAGCTTTTTCTCAAGGAGGGCGCAGAGTTTGAGTTTTTTTACGCTAGGGAATAGTCCGGTGTGTGTTTTTGTGTTTGGGGGTTGATATCACTTCTAGATTGCCGCGCTAGCGCTCGCAATGACGGAGGTGGGGGGGGGCTCGTAGGTGATGGAAGTGAGATAGGGGCTTGTAGGAAGGCTTGCAACGAAGTAAGAAGGTTTGCGGGTGATGGAAGATGGGAGGGCTTATGGTTGATTCACACGGAGTTTGGTGGCTTTGTCTTTCGGAAAAAAAATTAAGGCTTGACTTTTTGCTTGAATTTCAGCATTATTAGAAAATTCAATTAAAGATAATGTTAATTAGGAAATTGCGCATGAAAGTTAATCCACTAAATGCAATTGATTTTTATAAAAGTGATCATCGCACCCAATATCCTTCTGGAACTACTGAGATATATTCGAATTTTACGCCCAGAAGCAGCAAGAGGGCGTCTGTCATTAGGGAATTTTATGATGAGAAAATATTGTTTTTTGGGCTGCAATATTTTATTAAAGATTTTCTAATTCAAACTTGGAATGAAGAATTTTTTCAAAAAAACAAAGATGAAGTGCTGAAGGCCTATCAAAAAAGAATGGATTTTGCGCTTGGAAAAGGGGCAATTAAAACTGATCATATTGCAAAACTTCATGATTTGGGTTTCTTGCCGCTCAAAATTAAGGCCTTGCCGGAAGGAACAAGAGTGCCAATTGGTGTGCCTGTTTTGACAATTGTGAACACAAATGAAGATTTTGCTTGGCTCACAAACTATGTGGAAACAATTCTCTCTAACTATTTATGGAAGCCAATGACCTCTGCAAGCACAGCTTTTGAATTTAGGCGTTTGTTGAATAAATTTGCTGAAAAAACGGGCTCATCCATGGAATTCACTAAATTTCAATCACATGATTTTTCTTTCAGAAGTCTTTGCGGCCCGCAAGATGCAGCTTCCTCTGGAGCGGCCCATTTAACTTGTTTTTTTGGAACTGACACAGTCACAGCAATTGATTTTGTTGAAGATTTCTATGAAGCTGATGCTGAAAAAGAGTTGATCGGCAGTTCAGTGGCTGCAACTGAACATTCGGTGATGTGCATTGGAACTAAAGAAGGAGAATTGGACACTTTCAAGAGATTGATTAATGACATTTACCCAGAAGGAATTTTGTCAATTGTGGCTGACAGTTGGGATTATTGGAAAGTGATGACAGAATTCTTGGCCATTTTGAAGCCTGACATTTTGAAACGCAAAGGGAAAATTGTGATTCGCCCTGACAGTGGTGACCCTGCAAAAATCATCACAGGAGACAAAAATGCTCCAAAAGGCAGCCCCGAATCGAAAGGAACAATTGAACATTTATGGGAAATGTTTGGGGGAAGTTTTACGAAAACTGGGCATAAATTGCTTGATCCACATATTGGCGTGATTTATGGTGACTCAATTAACTTGGAAAGAGCTCATGACATTTTACAAAAATTAGATGAAAAAGGCTTCGCGTCAGAAAATATTATTTTTGGCGTTGGCTCCCTCACCTATCAAAATGTCACAAGAGACAGTTTTGGCTTTGCAATTAAGGCAACAAGCGGTGTTGTTAATGGCGAAAGAAGAGATATTTTCAAAAACCCAAAAACTGACTCTGGTTTAAAAAAATCTGCCAGCGGCTTACTTAGAGTTGAAAAAGAAGGTGACTCTTTAGTGCTTTTTGACAGACAAACAGTCGAACAAGAAAAACAAGGGTTGCTCGAATTAGTGTTTGAAGATGGGAACTTGGTCAAAACCACAAATTTTGCTGAAATTAGAGGCAGGGTTAATGCAGAATTTGCAAAATAAATTGTTATTTTTTATTTTTAGGTGATGAAAATTGCAGAAGCTATTACTATATCATTATTGATATATTGTAGAAAAAGATTACATACATTGCATGTTTTTCAACTTTTATTTGAAATAATGTTTGATTCATAGTATCTTAATTTAAGTAGGGCTATGTTATGAGATGAAATGGAGCTTTTCCTCTGGAAATTTGCATCTGATGTTTTGTCTGTGTGCAAATTTAGACCTATTTCTACAATGTTAAATACTTAAATGGAGAGAATCAAATGTTAGAAGAAAAAAAAGAAACCGTAACCAGGGCAACAATTGCAGCCGCACTTAACAGAAAAGTTGGAGTTCCAAATTCTGTTGCTTGCGAAGTGACCGACTGTTTTTTTGAGCAAATCATTAAAAGCTTGACAAAAGAAGATACAATGAAAATCTCAAAATTTGGCAGTTTCTATCGCAGATTTAAAAATAAAAGAGTTGGACGTAATCCAAAAACAAAAGAAGAAGCCGAGATTTCTGCTAGAAACTCAATCAGTTTCTATGCTTCAAGCTTCCTTAAAAACAGAATTAACAAATGAATTTAGAGCTGATTTATAAATGACATTGACTTTTACTGATAATAAAAAATCTGATTCTGCCTTGAAAACAATTAGTGAGGTTTCAGAATTGCTGCAAGTGCCTCAACATGTTTTGCGGTTCTGGGAAAGTAAATTCGAAGAAATCAATCCACAAAAACTTAAAGGCAGCAGAAGATATTACTCTGAAAGTAACATTAAAATCATTGCTAAGATTAAGACATTATTATATGAAGAAGGACATACAATTAAAGGCGTGCAGAAATATTTAAAAACAAATGAGTCGGTAAAAAAAACAACCTACAAAGAACCAGAAAATCATCTTTTCGATTTTGCAAGAGTTTTGAAAAACGACGACGCTTCAGAATTAAGGAAAATCTTAAATTCTTTGCGTGTCATTAAAGAAAAATTTGAAAAAATTTCAAACTAACTTGATGATTTTGGGCTTTATTTTTGTTTAAATCTCACTATAATAACAAATATTCTACATAACATTAAGGCATAAGGAAGCTTTCGTGAAAAATAAAATTGTGACAATTTTCGGTGGTTCAGGATTTTTAGGCCAACAAATTGCAAAGAAACTGATCAAAAATGGAGCAATCGTGAAAATTGCCTCACGCTTTCCAGAACGAGCCTCACATTTGATGACGCTTGGGTTTGTAGGTCAAGTTAGCTTTGTAAAATGTAATCTGCTAAATGAAAAATCAATTAGAGATGCTCTCAAAAATTCTGACATTGCAATTAATGCTGTTGGAATTTTAAATGAAAAAAATTCACAAAATTTTAAAAATATTCATGTCAAATCCGCTAAAATCATGGCAAGAAATCTCAAAGATCTTGGTGTGAAACAATTTTTATATGTCTCCGCACTGGGAGTGGAGGAAAGCAAAGAAATTTCTGCATATGGCGCAAGTAAGTTTGAGGCGGAGTCAATTTTTTCTGCAATTTGCTCGCAAACAATCATTTTAAGACCTTCTGTCATTTTTGGGGAAAATGATTCTTTTTCTAATAATATAAAAACTTTGCTCAAATTCCTGCCATTTTTTCCATTAATTGGTGGGGGAAAAACAAAATTTCAACCGGTCTATGTTGAGGATGTGGCAACATCTGTGTTGAAAATTCTGCAAGAAGAAGAAAAATTTAACGGAAAAATCTTCGAACTTGCAGGTCCAGAAATTTTCTCCTTGAAAGAAATTGTGAATGCAATTAAAATTCAAACCAAACAACAAACAAGTTTAGTGTCAGTGCCTTTTTATGTTGCAAGAATCATGGTTATTTTCTTAAAACTACTTCCATGTGCAATTCTTTCAGCTGATCAGCTTGCTCTTTTGAGGCTTGATAATGTGATTAAGGAAAATACTGATGCTTTGCTGTTCAAAAATCTGAGAATGAGACCAGAATCTTTTGAGAAAATTTTACCAACTTATTTATGAGAATTAGCATGAAAGCATTTCTTTATTGCGTGGCCCTGACCATGTTCCTGTCGAGCTGCACCCAAGCCCCATCTAAATTTGAAGATTTCGCCGATGAATCTTATGGATATGATAAATATGTTGATCAATTTGTGATGCTGGCAGAAAAACCTCATATGGTGACTGCGCAAAGCGGAGAAACTTTGGCAGACATTTCCCGTGAGTTTGATGTGCCAGTTAGTGACTTAATGCAAATTAATAAATTGAAATCCAAAAAAATAAAAAATGGGCAAAACATACTTTTAACTAGAATAAAATTTCATAGAGTGAAGAAAGGTGATAATTTGCATTTCATTGCTGCAACACATGGCTCAACCGTGGAAGCCATCATTGTGGCTAATAATCTTGACAAACATGAAAAAATCAAGCCAGGTGATTTTTTGACAGTGCCGGTGGATTCAGAGAAAAAATATGATGGGCAAGTGGCTCGAATGCCCACAAGAGTTGTAAAAAGCAAACCTTTGATTGAAAAAGCAGAAATCGCGGAAATTTCGGAAGCAACACCGAAAAAAGCTCTGAAAATTGTTAATCTGAGCAAAAGCCCTTCCACAAATGCAACTCAGAAAACTAATTTCACTTGGCCGGTGAAAGGGAAAGTCATCTCGAAATTTGGTCCAGGAAATTCTGGGCTGAAAAGTGACGGAATTAACATTCTTGGCCAAGAAGGCGATTTTGTCACTTCAGCATCTGCCGGAAAAGTGGTTTATGCAGGTAATGATTTAAAAAGCTATGGCAATCTCGTCATCATTAAACATGAAAATGATTGGCTGACGGCATATGGACATATGCAAAAGGCTTTAGTGCAAAAAGGTGATTTGGTGAGCAGAAACCAACAAATTGGCATCATTGGCAAAACTGGCGATGTTGCATCTCCTCAATTACATTTTGCAATGAGATATTTAAAAAAACCTGTAGATCCTGAGCTATATTTAAAATGATCAAAACTCCTGAATTTTGGCAGAAACGAGGATTTGTCTCAAATTTACTCCTGCCTTTTTCTCTGCTTTGGTTGCTTGGCAGTTGGTTCTCATCGATTTTCACCAAAACTTATGTCAGCAAATGTAAAATCATTTGCGTTGGTAATGTGCTTGCAGGAGGAGTTGGAAAAACCCCTTTTGCAATGTCTCTGATGGCAGGTTTACAAAAACTTGAACCAAATTTAAAATTTGTTTTTTTAAGCAAAGGCTATGCTGGAACTCTCAAAAACGCAACCTTATTAGAAAATCACCACTCTTTCCATGATGCTGGCGAAGAAGCCCTGAATTTGCGGAAAATTGCACCTGTGATCATTGCAAAATCTCGCAAAGAAGGAGTGAAGCTTGCAGAAGATTTGGGTTTTGACGTCGTCATCATGGATGATGGAATGCAAAATTCTGGAATTAAGAAAAATGTCACAATTTTGCTGATTGACTCTTTTCTGGGCTTTGGGAATGGCAGATTAATTCCGGCAGGACCTTTGCGAGAAACTTTACATTCGGCAAGGAAAAAAGCTGATTTTGAAGTCATCATAAAAAATGATTTGCTCAAAGCTTCGTCTGATTTTGATGAAATTAAATGGAAAGCAAAGATACAATTCGAAAACGAACAATATTTCCATGGAAAAAAAATCATAGCTTTTGCAGCAATTGCCTATCCTGAGAAGTTTTTTGCAAGCCTCTCTAAAATTTCAGGCATGGAGTTATTTAAAAAAATCTCTTTCCCGGACCATCATCTCTATTCCTCCAGCGAGATTCAAGAAATTTTAGATCATGCAGAGCAAAATTCTGCAGAAATTGTCACCACTGAAAAAGACTTTGTGAAGATCCCTGAAATTCTTAAGGAAAAAATTTCTGTCTTAAAAATGTCAATTTCCATTGAGGAAAAGCTTTTAATGGTTTTACAAAAAAAACTTAATATGCTATGATAAACTAATTACAATATGCTCGAGGGTTTTTAAATTTATGTCTAAAACATCATCTGAAGAAAAAGTCACCTATGTTAATCAAGATTCTGTGAAATGCGAAGGAGAAGCGGAGAAAATTGGTCACCCTTTAATATATCTCAATTTTGGCAAATCGGACTCTCTCACTTGCCCCTATTGCAGCCATTTATTCAAACTTAATCGCAACTGAATGACACATGGAAATTGAAATTATTTTAATTGCCGGAGAGGCTTCCGGGGATTTGCTTGGCGCTCGCTTGATGAAAAAGCTTAAAGAACATGCCAAAAACTCTGGGGTGAGTTTGAAATTTTCTGGCGTTGGCGGGCAAAACATGATTCATCAAGGCTTGGAAACAATTTTTGATATACAAGAACTTTCTGTCATGGGCTTTTCTGAAATCATTCCACAAATTCCGAATTTGCTTAAAAGAATCAAAAATTGTGTTGATTTTATTAATTCTTCAAATGCGAAAATGATCATCACCATTGATTCTCCCTCTTTTTGCTTTAGGGTCATGTCGCAAGTGAAAACAGACGCTTTTAAAATTCACTATGTTGCCCCCACAGTGTGGGCAATGGGTGCGAGTCGAGCCAAAAAAATTGCGAAAATTTATGATTTACTCGCCGTCTTGCTGCCTTTTGAGCCACCTTATTTTGAGTTGCATGGCCTGCGCACCATTTATGTTGGCCACCCTGCCGTGGAAGATTTTTCAGAATTTCAGAAAAATGCTGATGATCAAATTGAGTTTAAAAAGAAACATTCCATTCCTGCAAATCACAAAATTGTGACAATGATGCCTGGCAGTAGGAAAACTGAAATTAACAGGCTCATGCCGGTTTTTGTTGAAACAGTGAATTTGCTGAAACATCGACATCCATTAACTGTGGTGATTGTGACTTTGCCACATCTTGTTGGAATTTTGCAGGAAATGACTAGTGAGCTCGATGTCAAAGCGATCTTTTGCACAGCTGAAAATAAAATTGAAGCATTTAAGGCTTCTGACATTGGATTGATCAAATCTGGAACTTCCACTTTGGAAGTTGCATTAGCTCAGCTGCCGCATATTGTGGCATATAAAGTCAGTTGGCTGACTGCGCAAATTGTGAAATATAGGCTGAAAGTGAAATTTGTGAATCTCATTAATCTCATTGCAAATGAAGAAATCATCCCCGAATTTTTACAAAAAAATTGTGAAGCAACTCAACTTGCTTTTGCATTAAATTCACTGCTCTCAAATCCTCAAAAATGTGAAAAACAAATTGTGAAAAGTCAGAAAATTCTAAAAATGCTTGGACTCCAACAAAAACCAGAACCAAGTGAGAAATTAGTAAATGAAATTTTGATGAAGCTATTGTAAAAAAATTATTGCAACTGATGACAAGATGAATTATTATGGTTCATTGTGATGTCAATTTCCCGTTTTGATCGATTCACTCATCTTGTTAAAAATTAATATAAATATGTAAAGGCTAAAATGGCGAAAGAAGACTTAGTTGAATTTAAAGGGCATGTCACAGAATTACTGCCAAACTCTTTCAGAGTGAAACTTGAAAATGGTCATGAAATCATTGCGCATTCTTCTGGAAAAATCCGCAAAAACAGAATTAAAATCCTGCTTGGAGATAATGTCACAGTGGAAATGACGCCATATGACTTAACCAAAGGGCGCATCACTTTAAGACATAAATGATGAATTTTATTTTAGCTTCAAGCTCTCCAACAAGGTTGCAATTGCTGAAACAAATTGGCTTTGTGCCTAGTAAAATTATTGCGCCTGAAATCGATGAAAAACGGCTAAAAGGTGAAAAACCTGCAGAGATGGCAACTAGACTCAGTTTTGAAAAAGCTGAAGCGGTTTTCTTGGCGCAAAAAATTGAAAATGGAGTGATTCTCGCTGCAGATTCTGTTTTGGTTGCTGGGGGTAAGATTTTGCATAAAGCGGAAAACGAAAATGATGTGCGCAGTTCAATGAAAGCAATTTCTGGCAAAAAACATGTGGCACATTGTGGCATTTGCGTTCTGAAAATTGAGAATTCACAAATTCTGCAAATGTCAAAAAAATTGATTTCCAGCAGCATCAAAACTAAGCGCCTTTCCGAACAAGAAATTGAAGAACATGTCGAAAATGGAGAAGGAATTGGTAAAGCTGGAGGATATTCAATTTTCGGCGCTTCGGCCCGGTTTTTCTCGGAAATCTACGGCTCTCCCTCGGCAATAGCCGGCCTTGCTTTGTGCGAAACTTCTAGCATCCTCCGATCATTTGGGCTGAAATCTTCAGTTTAACAATTTCCGACGTTTTCTCATTTCCTCCAAATAAACTTTATAGATGATTTTCCACTCATTTTCTCCGGAAAGTTCGTATCGGAGGACAGGGGATTTGTCGGATAGAGGGCGGTATTGTTTTGGTTCGGTTTTGGGTTGGAAGGGGATGTAGATTTCGATTGGGGTGAAAATGGGTTGTGGTTTTGCTATGATGTTTTCTATCTCTAATGTGGAATTTTGGGAGGAATTTGTTGGTTCTGGTAGAACTATTGTAGGAAGCAGGGGAATGGGATTTGTATGCTTGATCATGTTTCTTATTCTTATTATATATCTTATATATTCGTCATAATTGCTACTACTGGTTGACGTTGACATTGCTCTTGGAAAGGGAATGCCATTTAGTGTGAGATTCTCGTCTAGGGCGCTCAAGGGGGCGTTGTTGGTGAATGTAGATAGTCTGGGATCTGTTTGATCCGTGATTGTGCTAGTAAAAGCCGCAAAATGGGCGTTGAATATGATTTCGTCAATGTCCAAATTTGCGGAAATAATCGAATTTCCGGCTGTAAAGTCTGCTATATCTGCCGTGATTAGGCCGAAAGAATGGGTAGTGTCCCCTCCAGATGAGAATATGCTGTTGGCTGTGCTGGTGAAATTGCCGGACATCACTAAATTGGTGGCAGCATTTAGCGAAATTGCTGTGGAAAATAGATCTGATGCTATGTTTATGTTATCTGCAGTCGCGTCGATGTTCGTGGAGGCGGTGATAGCATCTTGTAGGTCTAAGTCTCCTGTAGCTGTAATTGTGATTGCGCTTAAGTTACTGTAGGTTGCACCGCTTGAGGTGATATCGCCTCCTGCTGTTAATGTTAATGCTGGGGTGTCTATTGTGCCCCCTGTTATTGCCACGCTGCCGGTTGTTGCGGTTATGTCGGCGCTGGTGCTGCTGGTGAAACCGCTTGCGAAAGAGCTGTTAACTCTGGAGGTGGAGGTTAGAGTTGGGGATGTTATTGTGCCAGCTGTTTGCGTGATGTTTTCTCCTGTTAGGACGGCGCTGGTTGTGCCGGTTAGGGAGTCTGATATAGATAAATCACCAGAGTTATTTGCGTCTTGGTCAGCGGTTAGGGTTAAGATGTCTGTGCTTAGGGCGCCGCTGATTATGGCGTCGGTGTTGGCGTTTACGTCTATTGTATTGGTGCTGCTGATGGCATTGCTGATGCTTGTTGATGTGCCGGATGTTATTATTAGATCTGCCAAATTATTATATGTTGCTCCAGATAATGTGGTGCTGGTGCCGGAGACTATTGCTAAATCCGGGGTGTCTATTGTGCCCCCTGTTATTTCTACGCTGCCAGTTGTTGCGGTTATGTCGGCACTGGTAGCAGCGGTGAAGCCGGTTGCGAAAGAGCTGTTGACTCTGGAGGTGGATGTTAGAGTTGGGGATGTTATCGTGCCAGCCGTTTGCGTGATATTTTCTCCTGTTAGGACGGTGGTTGCCGCTGTTAAATTGTCGGATAATGAGATATTTCCGGCGTTGCTGTTATCTTTGTCGGCAGTGATGATTAAATCGCCTAAGGTACTGATATTTATGGATATTGTGGCATGGTTATCAGCTTCTATGGTGATGTCTCCGGTGCTGGCATTTATTATGTGGTTGGTTAGTGTGATGTTATTGCCGGCTTCTAGGGTTAGGTTGCCGAGGCCGTTTAGGTCTAGATTTCCGGTGGTGGTGATGTTGTTGGTGGCTTCTAATGTGACGTTGGTGCCGGCGTTGATTAGGGATTCTATGTCGGAGGTGATGGCGTAAAAAGTGCCGGAGCCGTAGGTGTTGCGCGGGTCTAGGAAGCGGTCTAGGGTCATGTAGTAGATTGCTCCGGAGTCGGTGTAGAAATCGTCATCTAGGGGCGCGCCGATTAGGAGGACGTTGCCAAGATCGTTGAAAGCTAGGCTGCGGGCGAAGGATTCGGAGTTGGCCAGTGTTAAGGAGGCGTGGGCGTCGCTGATGTTGATCACATGCATGGCTGAGTTCGTGAGGTCGCTTGTGTTTAGGGACATTATGTCTACTGAAACGCCAGATGAATGGCCGCTGGATGTTGTGCTGGAGCCGATTGCTAGGAGATTTCCGGCGTCATTTAGGGCTAGTGAAGTGCCGAAATATTTTGAGGCGGCTAGGGTTAGGCTTGAGTAGCTGTCGTCTATTACGGATTGTTGAGTTAGGACTCCGGTGGCTGGAACGGCGCTGTAGATGTAGACTCTGCCGGCGTCGGTGTTGCCGGTGTCGTCAAATGGGGCGCCGATTGCAGCTATGTTTCCGGCGGAGTTTAGGGCGACTGAATTGCCGAAACCGTTGCCGATGTTGGTGGTGGCGCGGTAGGTTGCGCCTAAGGTGCCATCTAGGGAAAATGTGTGCACGGAGCCGCCAGAGGCTGAGAATGGGTCTCCGACTATGAGTAAATCAGCGGGTCCGTTTAGGGCGACGGAATAGCCGAATGAGTCATGTGCTGTTAAGGTTAATCCTGCTAGAGAATCGTCTAATCTGCCTCTGACTGTGGGGTCTAGCGTTAAATCTGCGGGATTCAAATTCATCAAATAAACCGCCCCGCGAAACGGCGCCCCTGCCCCAATTGCTCCAATGGCTAACGCGGAACCGGAGTTGTTTAGGGCAACTGAAGAACCGAATGCTTCGTTGGGTCCTACGCTTGTTAGGCCGGTTGTGGCCGCAGAGAGTTTTTTGCTGAAATTTACTGTACCGGCGGGATTCAAGGGGTCTACGCTAAACAAATAAACCGCTCCATTACCCGTGGAAACATAGTCCCCAAATGCACTCACTGCCATTGTAAGATAATTTTATGCTATAATGAGTATTGAGGGAGAGAGATGGGGTC
>CAYLHV010000026.1:0-15370 GCA_964383745.1 uncultured Rickettsiales bacterium
ATTTGAACCGGCGACATCCAGAATCACAATCTGGCGCTCTAACCAACTGAGCTACATCCGCCACAGGAAGATTGACTGACATGAATCAGCCACCTGCACATTATTAACCAACGCATTTTTTTTGTCAAGCGAATTTTATGAAAAAAATCAAGATTTTTCTTTCAGAAGGACAAATAGCAAAAAAAATGCATTTTCTTTAAAAAAACATTTGATTTTATATAGTTTTTTATATATAACTAACTGAGGATAAAGATTTTATGTGAGCCTGACTCATGTGAATTAAATTTATGCCCTAAAAATGCGGGTGTGACGAAATTGGTAGACGTGCTAGACTTAGAATCTAGTGATGAGAATCGTGGGGGTTCAAGTCCCTCCACCCGCACCAAACGTTCGAAAAGAAACATAGGAAACTCCATGAAAAAAATTGACAAAAACGCTATAGCTTTTAAAGTTGTGAAAAATGAAAAATTGAAATTCGAAGCTGAAATTTCTATTAAAAAATCAGCTATTGACGCAGTTGTTGACACACAAATCTCTGAAAAAGCTAAAGTTGTTAAAATGCCTGGCTTCAGACCTGGGAAAGTTCCCCTTCACATTGTGAAACAGCAATTTTTGCCAAGCATTTTGCAAAATTCTCTTAATGATGCCGTGAATCAAGCAATCAGAATTGTCATGGATGAAGAAAAAATTAAACCAGCGTCACATCCTGAAGTTGAGATTGACGCATATGATGAAGAAAAAGATTTGAGTCTTAAATTCACTTGTGAAACCATGCCAGAAATTCAATTTCCTGATTTTTCCAAAATTAAAATTGAAAAGCACGAAATTGAGATTAGCGACCAAGAAATTGATGAAGAATTGAAAAAAATTGCTAAGCATAATAGAATTTTTAAAGATGCTGATGCTGGAGCAATTTCTCAGAAAGATGACATTGTGGACATTGACTTCGTTGGAAGAATTGACGGAGAAGAGTTTGAAGGTGGAAAAGCTGAGAATTATGACTTGCTTTTGGGCTCATCTTCTTTCATCCCAGGCTTTGAAGACCAGCTCGAAGGGAAAAAAATTGGTGACAAAGTTTTGGTGAAAGTTTCTTTCCCCGAGGACTATGGCCACAAAGATTTCGCTGGCAAAAATGCAGAATTTGACGTGACAATTAACAATATTCAAAAAGGTGAGTTGCCTGAAATTGAAACAGAATTGCCGCAAAAATTAAATTTCAAATCAGTTGAAGATTTAAAAAATAGCGTCAAAGACACAATGGAAAAATTTTTTGCTCAGCACATTAACAATGAAGTGAAGAAAGATTTGTTTGATGTGCTTGAAGAAAAATGTGAATTCATGATTCCTGAATCTCTTGTCAATGAAGAATATGACCGGTTAGTGGAGCAAATTGATTTGTTCAAAGCTGAAGACCCAACAGTTCAAGGTAAAAGTGACGAAGAAATCAAAGAAGAATTCAAAAAAATGTCTAACAGAAGAGTGAAAATTGGCCTTCTTGTTGCTGAAATTGCAATTACAGAAAAAATCAGGGCTTCAAATGAAGAATTGTCTTTAGAAATGCAAAAACAAGCTTCAATGTTCCCTGGACAAGAAAGACAAATGATTGACTATATGTTAAAAAACCCCAAATTGATTGATTCTTTAAAAGGTCCAATTGTTGAAAATAAAGTGGTTGACTTCATTTTGGCAAAAGCTAATGTCTCTAGCAAAAAAATTAGCGCAACAGATTTTCAAAAGAAGTTAAAAAAGGCTTAAAAAAGACTTTTGAAACACAAAAAATTGAGCTTTAATGGAAAAACTGATGTTTATTTTATGGATAGATTGAAATCAGATTTGATTATCCTCTTATTTTGATCTAGAATTATAAATAGAAGGAATTTACCAAACTAAGAATCGGAGATGTGAAAAAATGAATAGCTCAATATTTAACAAATTAAGGGGCGAAGTCGAAATGAATCTGGTCCCAATGGTTGTTGAACAAAGCAACCGAGGCGAGCGTGCTTACGACATTTTTTCAAGACTTTTAAAAGAAAGAATAATTTTCGTCATTGGACCTGTTGAAGACACAATGGCCAGTCTTGTGGTTGCACAGCTGCTTTTTTTAGAAGCAGAAAATCCAGATAAAGACATTGCAATGTATATTAACTCACCAGGCGGACTTGTGACTGCCGGTCTGTCAATCTACGACACAATGCAATATATTAAACCAAAGATCGCCACATTATGCATTGGACAAGCAGCTTCAATGGGTTCACTCCTGCTTGCAGCTGGCTCTGAAGGCATGAGATATTCCTTACCAAATTCTTCAATCATGGTTCATCAACCTTCCGGGGGCTATCAAGGCCAAGCAACTGACATTCAAATTCATAGTGAATATATGCTTTCTTTGAAAGACAGGCTAAATCGAATCTATGAAAAGCACACTGGACAAAAAGTGGCAAAAATCAGGGAATCTCTTGAGCGTGACAATTTTATGTCACCTGAAGAGGCAAAAAAATTTGGCTTAATTGACAAAATCATTACAAATCGTAGTGATGCGAAATAATCATTTTAAGGAAGAAAATTAATATGGACAAACCAGAAGACGTTACTGAAACTCTATATTGCTCCTTTTACTGCGGCAAAAGCCAACATGATGTGAAAAAAATGATTGCAGGACCAACAGTTTGCATTTGTAACGAATGTGTTGAACTTTGTTGGGAAAACATCAAAGAGAAAAACTCTCTTAAAAAAAGCAGCACAAAAGTGCCAAGTCCAAAAGAAATCTCAAAATTTCTTGATGAATATGTCGTTGGACAAGTGGAAGCAAAAAAAATTCTTTCTGTTGCAGTTCATAATCACTATATACGCCTTGATCATCTAGATAATTCTTCTGGTGATGATGATTCTGTGGAAATTTCAAAATCAAACATCATGCTGATTGGACCAACTGGCTGCGGAAAAACTTTGCTGGCACAAACTTTAGCCAAAATTCTAGATGTCCCTTTCACAATGGCTGACGCCACTTCCCTCACCGAAGCGGGCTATGTTGGCGAAGATGTTGAAAACATCATCCTCAGACTTCTACAAGCAGCAGACTATGATGTGGAAAAAGCACAAAGGGGGATTATATATATTGACGAAATTGACAAAATCTCCAGAAAATCAGATAATCCCTCAATCACTCGGGACGTTTCTGGCGAAGGTGTGCAGCAAGCACTTTTGAAAATCATGGAAGGCACAGTCGCTTCCGTCCCTCCTCAAGGCGGCAGAAAACACCCACAGCAAGATTTCCTGCAAGTTGACACAACAAACATTCTTTTTGTTTGTGGGGGCGCTTTTGCAGGTCTTGAAAAAATCATCCAGGAACGCGGCAAAGAAAGCTCCATGGGCTTTGGAGCTAATGTTAAAAGCAAAGATGATGCTAATCTTGGAGACATTTTCACTAAAGTTGAACCAGAAGATTTGGTTAAATTTGGCTTGATTCCAGAGTTTGTCGGCAGGTTGCCAATGATTGCCACGCTGAATGATTTAAACGAAGCAGCGTTGATTGACATTTTATCAAAACCAAAAAATGCTCTTTCTAAACAATATCAAAAACTTTTTGAAATAGAAAATGTTAGCCTCATTTTTAAAGATGATGCTCTGAAAGCGATTGCAAAGAAAGCAATCAAACGCAAAACTGGCGCAAGAGGACTGAGATCAATCATGGAGTCGGCGTTGCTGAATCTCATGTATGACATTCCTGGAAGTGACATCACAGAAGTGACAATTGATTCGGAAGTCATTAATGATAATGTCCCTCCGAAAATAAAACGTAAGAAAAAAAGAGCAAATTCTACCAAAAAATAAGAGGTATGGGTGCGATTTTTATTGCTGCAATTCAAACTTTTCATGATGAAACTCGGTTTATTCGAAAAAGTCAGTTTTGAAGGAATTGCATTAAATGCAGAAGAAATGACGCTGATCACAGAAGAAAGTCAGGCTTCTTTGGTGGTTGATTTTCAAACTGGACAAAAATTCACATTTGAACAAAAAGTTGCTTTTTTAAATTTCCTCAAATCCTCTAAAAATTCTGTGAAAATTCTTCCTGAAAGAGAATATGAAGCCTCTTCTGGTCACATCATGCAAAAATTAAATTTTGAAGACCCAAGTTTAAGTCAAAAATTTCCTATTTTTGCAATGCTTATTGATCTCAAAAAAATCCCTGAAATTGAAGAAAATTTCTCTGAGTTTGAAATCTTAATCAAAGATTTAAGTGATGTGAACAGCCTTTTTGCAGCCTCTCCTGAGACTGAATTAATGAAGCAGGTTTTGATTAATGGCTTTTTCAAAAGAGAAATTAAGAAAGAATTTGAGCAAGAAACTTTTGCTGAATTAGCCAAATTAATGAATGAGTCTAAATTCGAAATTCAGATTGATCTGTCAGATTTCAACATTGAAGATCAATTAATGAGAGAAAAGTTAATTTTCATTTTTAAAAATAGCACTAATGTCGCTCTGAAAAACCCAGCTACAAGCAACCATCTTAAGTTTGATCAAGTTCTAAATTTTCTGCATCAAATTAATTTTGACATCCAGAAAAGGAATTATGTCATTGAAGATAATAAATTATATCTCCCAATTTTGCAAAAACAAATTTCCCAGGAAAATGAGAAAATTGATTCTTGGCTGGTCGAAAAAATTTCGAATATTTTAGAGAGCGGCCTGTCACAAGATTTCCCCCCACTGGAGCTGGCCGATTTCGAGATTGAGACGTTGGGGTCATCTTTAAACCATTGCGAATTATGTTCTATTTGAGCTTTCATTGCCATTAAACAGAAAACGCCCCCCTCCTCCTTCAGACTAAAATGTTTAAATAGCCCCTAAATTTAAATTTATCTTGATTGTTTTTTGCTGTGAACACTTGACCACGCACTAATTTTGTCCTAGAATTGATAAGGTTTTAATTCTTTAGGATAAGTCTATTTCATGAGAGTTGTTTTTTCAATATTATCAATCTTATTCACATTAAACTCCTACGCAATTGACTTGAAGCATTTAGAAAAATCAAAATTGCTTAATTCAAAAATTTGCTTCTATCCTGGATCTTTTGACCCTTTTCACGAAGGGCATGATTTTGTTGCACAGAAATCTCTGGATGAATTTTGTGACTATATTTTAATTTATCCTTCTTGGGGTGGTGATGATTATAAATTAAATCGCTCATCTCTTGCTGTCCGACAAAATAAATTAAATGAAATATATGCAAATCACCCAAAAATTATACTCACGAAAATGGCGCCAAAGGAATTATACGAATATTTTAAGCAGAAAAGAGATTTTATTGCAATTGTTGGATCTGATGTTGCTAAATGGTTGATGCATGATGAAAAGATTGCACATGAATTTGCAACTGGCATCAGACCAATTGCAAATGACACATGGGGAGGCTGTGTTTCTGTTCACGCAGATTCTTTTGTTATTTTTTTGCGAGGTAACTCAACAAAAAAGGAGTTTGGCAGGAAATTGCTAAATCGTAACATCATTAGAGTCTTGGAATCTCCAAAAAAAATCAGAAATATATCTTCAACAAAAATTAGAAATGCTAATATTCATTGATAACAATTTACCGTCACTTCACCATATAAACCATTATTATCATCAGAAATACTAATTAATTCCACATGATCATGATGGTATGATGCAGATAGAGCCTCAAAATTCCCTGTATAACTTGCTTTGGCTTCCTTGGAACTAAACTCAAAAAGCGCTATAGTCTCCGGCTGAATGCAACTATTTTCTATGAAATTATCCATATCTATTTTTTCAATAGAGACACGATAAAAGAAATGAGTACGATCCATCAACACTTTAGTCAAATAAATGGAATCACCAGATATTGACGCAGCAGTGATTCTTGCTTTACTGTAAAATGAATAGAATTTACATTCAATATAATCATTTTTGATCTCTCCAACACAAACATCAACCTCATCAGAGCCTTTAACCCTTTCTGGAAACAAGATTATTTTATCTTTAAAAAAGACAAAAGCTTCAACACCTGTATTATAAGAAAGCTGTTTCAAAAAAACACTATCTAAGTAAATCTTTGATTCATACATCATTTTCATATCGTAAATATGTATGGAATTCTCATCTTCTCGAGAAATATAAAATTTCTGATTATTTTGGTTGAATTGAATTTCCTCAAAATCCACCTTTGAATTTTGTCTATTAAAATGGATTATTTTTAGCTCATTATCATCCAAACTATAAACTCCTCCTAGGTCACTCACCAGTGTAATGACACCATCGTTCTTAGGCATACCAGAAATATTGCGCAAGATTTTTCCTTTATCCGCAATCTCTGCGCATGATTCAACGTAGCAATTTTTATGAAGAATTATTATTGAATCTTTACATATTTTTGTTTTGTCAATTTTGTTTAAATATTCCACATACACACCCTGATATTTTTTGATAAAATATTTTCTGACTAGTATAAGCTTAATTAGTAGTATCTGTCAAACCCAAAATTCAAGAACGGAGTACAACAAAAGTTAAAGATTCATTATTTACGGCGTCATTAGGGGTTCTGAAGCCAAGTTTTTTTCTTGGTAGGTTATATTTTTTGTCATGTTGATAGCATTAGCAAAGAACTCATCAACCTGGACTATTCTAAAAAGTATTCATGGCCTGTTATAGGACAATTTATTTTCGGAGAATTTAATGAGCTTGTTGAATTTTCTGTTTTTTTGCCTTGACAAATTGACATGATGATGCTATCATTCATTGAAATTTATTTTTAAATTTCTTAAGCCGGTTACCTCCATTGGATCAAAAAATCAAATATCAAGATAATAAAAACAATTTTAAAGAAATTTTCAACATTAGAAAACATGAGTTAAGAAAATTTGTGCCCCTTTTCATGATGGCGATTTTGGTGACCTATGTCAGTAATGTCCTGAGAGCAAGCAAAGATGCCATGATTGTGCCAGTTCTTGGTGTGGAAATCATCAGCAGCCTCAAACTTTGGGCAGTTCTTCCAGCATCAGTGATTTTCATTTTGATCTATTCGAAATTGGCAAATTTATTTTCTAAGGAAAAAGTTTTCTATATTATTGTAGGTTTTTTCCTCTCATTTTTTCTGATTTTCTCCTTCATAATATATCCAGCCAGAGAAGCTTGGCACCTTGACTTGAGCTCTTTAATTGAACAATTCCCTTCAATGAAATGGTCAATTTTAATGATAAGCCATTGGAGTTTCACACTTTTCTACATAATGTGCGAAATTTGCGGGAATGTCTCAGTTTTCATTCTATTTTGGCAGCTTGCTAATGAAATTAACACCATTAAAGAAGCTAAAAAATATTACGCCCTCTTCATTCTGGCAGCTAACATTGGGCAAATCATCTCTGGTCTTTCTGTAAAAGCGGTTTCTTGGAAATTTGCAAGCAATTGGGAAAGTTCTCTGCAAACTTTAATGTCAGGCGTTTCACTGGCTCTCGTCTCTGTCACAATCATCTATATTTGGATTCAGAGAAACATTATCAAACAGCATGACTTCACACAAGAATCAAAGGAACCAAAGAAAAAAATGACTTTGCGCCAAAGTTTGAAATTCATTCTGAGTTCAAAATATATTGGCTTAGTGGCCTCTATCATCATTTGCTATAGCATTTCTATTAATATTTTGGAGGGAATTTGGAAAAGCCAACTCAGAATTCAATATCCCACAAATGATGAATATAATGAGTTTTTGGGAAATTATCAAGTGATTGCAGGCTCTTGCTATATGTTCCTTGTGCTTATTGGCGCTGGCCTCATTCGCAAATATAGTTGGCTTTTTTGCGCCATTGTCACGCCATTAATTGTGCTCATCACAGGTGTGATTTTCTTTGCTCTGACCATTTTTGATCAAGAAATGGAAAATATTGCCACATATTTTGGCGTCACTGTGGTTTTTGCCGCTGTTTTCATTGGGACTTTGCAAAATATTTTAAGCAAAGGAATGAAATATTCAATTTTCGATATAACTAAAGAAATTTCCTATATTCCTCTTGACGAAGAATTAAAAACTAAAGGAAAGGCGGCGGCGGATTTAATTGGACATAAATTAGGAAAGTCAGGTGGAGCCTTAATTCAGTGGGCAATGCTCAGCATCATCCCAGGCTCTAACATTCTTGACCTTGTCCAATATTTCTTCATTGTCTTCGCACTTGCCATGTTCGTGTGGTTCTGGTCTGTGACGAAGTTAAATAAAGAATTCTTGGACAAGGTCAAAATGATGCCTAAAGAAGAAGATCGCTATTGAATGATGCAAAATTGATTTTCTTCTTGTTGCCTTTGCTGCTTGAGCACGTCTTGATGTTTAGTTTCCCGTTTAGAAGAACTAATTTCAGCAACATAATTCTCAATCACTTTTAAGCTTTCTGGTCTTAACATTTCTTCATAGATTGGTAAATCCTCGGATTTAGCTACAAATTTGGCATATAAATATGCTTCAAAGTTTCCTGCCAACTCATTGAATTTCACAGCATTTTTGCTCGAAATTGCACCTTGCACAGTTTTTTTATTTTGCATCTCTTTTATGCTGGTGACGCTTTTTGCAATCATGTCAATAAAACCACTAATTACAATATCTCGAAAATCTCCAGATGATGCAACAAGCGGACCATTTAAGTGATCATAGACACTTTTTATAGTGTTCAAATAATTCTCCAACGAGAAATTTCTTAACGGGGTTGTTGCGATTGGAGTCTCAGCTTGCTTTCCATCCTTCATGCTATTCAAAAATGATCCCACCACAATCATAACAGGCCTCATATTGATCTGTCCATTGATAAATTTTCTTTGCAGAATGCTTGGTCTCTGCTCAATTGTGCAAAATGCATTAAACAAGTCTGGCGAGGAATATTCTTGATTATCATCTAGATATTTGCCAATTTCCAATCGAGCCTCATTTGAGTTACCATCTTCTAGCAGATGGCGCAATTTGCGTAAAAGATATTCTTGAGTATTTTGAACATTACCAAAAGCAACCCAATTCATAAGATGATATATTCCCATTTGATGATATGAACCTTTTGAATCTCCTCTCTGTCTTTCTATACCTGCAAACATGTTTTTATGTCGCTTTAACTCTATTTTCATCATCTTCCAAGCTAAATCTTTAAAGAAATTTTGGAATTCTTCAGAATTATATGGCTTAAATTTATCTATGTCAAAGGTTGCATTTTCGTTATATTCAGAAAGTTTTTCTTGAGTTTTTTGCAATACTACATCCAAGACCACAGTGCCATCTTTCATTTGTTCAAATGTTTCAACATGATTTTCTACCACATTGCCTTCTGATTCTTTATCAAAAATTTGTGCAGCGATCATATAGCGACGATTTTCATTATGACTTCTGGCAAATTTTATAAAAACATTTTTTAAAAACTGAAAAATCCGAGAAAAATCAGTATTTCCCATCACTTCACTTTCTTTTGCATTAGGATTATTTACATGATCTCTCACATAATTCTTAATTGAAGAAAGCATGATTAATTCATCTCTAGTGAGATATTGGGAAAGTAGATGATTAGGAAATTCTTGTATCTTTTCTATGGTTACATAAGCCACTTCCTTACAATTACTTATTTCATTATTCAACAGGAAACCTGCAAATTTCTTTAACTCCCCCTTCACCCCTTTCATTTGACTGATCAACAATTTATCATCTTCGCTTAAGCTGGAGACTGCTTTATTATTAGCATTTCTATTTCGCATTAATATGATTGCAGGAATTACAAAAAGAGAAAAACCAACAGCCATAACATTTCTGTTGAGCTTTTCAAAAAGTTCATTTGCTTTAATTTGTTTAACTAATTCATTTATATTCATTTTAAAATACCTTTTTATGTAATAATTAGGATGGATTTTTTTAAACCTGCCATAAACTATGTATTACCAACATGAATTTCAAGCCCTTTAAGCTCATTTTTTTCAATTAGTTTCATCTATTTTTTTATTGTTGCATTTTTATTTGATTTATTGTATGATCCCTCTAAAATTAATTGAAAAAGGTAAACAAAAAAATGCATTTTCTTGATGAAGCAAAAATATATCTCAAAAGTGGAAAAGGTGGAAATGGAGCTGTGAGTTTTCGCAGAGAAAAATTTATCCAAGATGGTGGCCCTGACGGTGGAAATGGGGGTAAAGGGGGAGATGTTTTGTTCAAATGTGTTCCGGCTTTGAACACTTTAATTGACTATAGATTCCAGCAACATTTCAAAGCAGAATCAGGGAAATCTGGCAGAGGTTCAAACAAAAACGGCGCCTATGGGGATGATTTAATTCTCCAAATTCCCATCGGAACACAAATTTTCGACGCAGACACTAATGATTTACTTGCAGATTTCACGGAAATTGGACAAATTGTCAAGATTCTAGAAGGAGGATTTGGTGGAAGAGGTAACGCAACTTTCAAAAGCTCCACACATCGAGCCCCTAAACAAGCCACGCAAGGGTGGCCAGAGCAAGAATTATGCGTGATTCTGAAATTAAAAATCATTTCCGACATTGGGCTTCTTGGACTTCCAAACGCTGGTAAATCAACTTTCCTTTCCCAAGTTTCGGCTGCAAAACCTAAAATTGCAGACTATCCATTCACCACACTTCACCCAAATCTTGGCGTTGTCTATACGGGTTTTGACGAATTTGTGATTGCAGATTTGCCAGGATTAATCGAAGGAGCTCATAATGGCACTGGTCTGGGGCATAAATTTTTGAAGCATATGGAAAGATGCAAAGCTTTGTTGCATTTGATTGATGTTTCAGGAGATGTTATCGAGCAATATCAAATCATTAGAAGTGAGCTTGAGAAATATAGTGAAAATTTGAGCAGCAAGACAGAAATCATTGCACTTAGCAAATGTGACATGATTTCAAAAGAAGAAGGCATTGAAAAACAAAGAAAATTAGAAAAACTTGTTGGAAAAAATGTTTTCATATTTAGCTCATTTTCAAGAGAGAATCTGCAAGAGTTAATTTTGGAGCTTCACTCACATGTAGTTAAACAAAATGAAGAGGAATTTAGCTTTTAAAGCAGGATAATGTCAGAATTTCAAAACTGACATTAATCTTTTTATGCTTCTTGATGAAATGTTTTTCAATTTCTGAAACTAAATTTTTTCTCATTGGAAAATTTGCCATTTTTTTCAATGAATTGCTCTCTCCCATGCCTTTAAGATCGGAGAATAATTTATTCAAAGAATCATATTCCACAGTGATGCTGTTGCTTGTCACAACAGGCTCTTTAAAACCAGCCCTGCTTGCCAGAGAAGCAAAATCTTGCATGGTCACAAAAGGCATGATGTGAGCTGAATTTGGCAGATTTTGTGCAATTTCAGCCGCAAGAATTGATTCTTTCAGCTCAAATAGCGTCTTTGGGCCAAAAATTGAGCAAGTGAAAAAACCTTTTTCCTTTAAAATCAACCAAATTTGTTTCAAGCAACCAGGCAAATCATTCACCAAATGCAAATTTAACACACTGAAAATTAAGTCAAAAGACTTGTTAGCGAAACAAATTAACTCTTCATCCATGGTCACTTTTAAATGATTATCAGAATTTGACAGATTCATTTCGTGAGAAAATTCTGTTGCAAATAATTTTTGGATTTTAGGGTGTTTTTGGCCGGAAAAACCATTTTTCGCTCCAATTTCTAAAGCAAATTCAAAGTCTTTTGCAGCAAAATCTAGAGACTCCATTAATGATTCAGCAGCAATTTTGAACAAAAAATCATGATCACCAAAATTTTTTATGGCTTTTTTTCTCTTTTCCTGCAGCGATTTTCTATTAACTATCTCAAATTGCGACATAATTTTTCTAAGACTGACCCTAATTTGTGTTTAATTAGCATCATAGCATATTTTTTTTACATTATGTAACGAATTTGTTGCAAAACATTGGGAAAACAGAATTTTAGAAAGGCTGGGGATTATAAATATCTAATTTTCAAAGGAATTTTTTTTGCATTCAATTTTCACAAATTGCTTGCTTTTATAAAAATTTGTCACATAATAGGAATTTGCGCTTAATTTTAGCGTGAATTTCAAAGTCCTGGAGCTTTAACATGGCTAAAACTAAAACAAATAGAAAAATCTATTTTGACATTCAATTAAGTGACAGAGTTAAATCTTTCATTTTAGGTCTGCTGATCACATTTTCTGCCCAGCAAACAAACGAAGGCGCCCTGCCCCTTATGCTTGAACCAATTGCAATCATGCTGATTTCATTGAATTTTTCAAGAAAAATTGCAATTCCATCTGTCATTTTATTCCTGATTTTTGGACTTTTGCAACATGGAACTCACTTTTTCAACTCTCAAAATGTTGGTTTTCTGGTTGGACTCATTCCATTTGCCCTAACAATTTCCTTGTGGAAAGAGAAGTTAGTGAAAGTTTGCTCTAAGAATTTTTGCGCAAATATTGTGATTTGCTTTGCAGCCTATCTCGTTTTATTTATTTGCGGCATTTTGTCACTCACTTTCTCTGTTGGCTTTGAAAAAGCCATTGAAATTGCTCTAACACCCTTTATTTTCACAATTTTATTAAAAGTCATCATTGCATGTTCTTTGAGTGAAATTGTTTGGCAAAGAAAATGTGTTATTAATCAATGAGCTGCATGAATGAACTTAATTTACGTGATTTTTCATGATTTTACTAACATATATTATAAAATTTTGCAAAAACTTCAAAAAAATGTCTTGACAGTTTTTAGATTTCTATTTAAACTCAACCTAAATCAAAGGCTCTTATCAAAATTTTTCAAAGGAGAACATAATGTTCGCAGTCATTAAATCAGGTGGAAAACAATATAAAGTTGCAAAAAACTCCATTTTAAGAGTGGAAAAATTGGCTGGTGACTCAGGTGCTGAAGTCATTTTTGATGAAATTTTAATGCTTGGCAGTAATGACAAAGAAGCAATCATCGGAAGCCCTCTTGTGAAAGGCGCAACAGTCACTGCTGAAATCATCAAACAAGCAAGAGAAGATAAAATCATTGTTTTCAAAAAACAACGTAGACAAAATTACAGAAGAAAAAATGGTCATAGACAATATATGACCCATGTTAAAATTAAAGACATTAATTTTAAATAAATTTCAATAACTTATTAATTTTGGAGAAAAAGGCAAATGGCAACCAAAAAAGCTGGTGGTAGCTCTAAAAACGGTCGTGATTCAGCAGGTCGGAGACTTGGCGTGAAGAAATATGCAGGAGAATTTGTTAAAGCTGGAAACATCATTGTGAGACAAAGAGGAACAAAAATCTCTCCTGGAGCAAATGTTGGAATGGGAAAAGACCATACTTTATTCGCTTTAACTGATGGTTTTGTGAAATTTTCCTACCAATCTGGAAGCAAAACTCTCGCTAACGTCACTCCTTCAGTTGCTTAAACTTGTGGACTGTTAGTGGACTTACTATTTTTATAGCTGCAATTCAAACTGTTAAAGCAAGATTTGCAGCTTTTTTTGACAACTCGAACTCAACCCCTGGCTGTGCGCATTTAGTAAAACACAATGAAAGGCTTTTTCTATGATTAAATTTCTTAGTTTAATATTATTACATGTCGCTTTATCATTTAAAATTGCTCAGTCTGATGAAGGGAAAAAGATCAAGATTGTTAGCTCAATTCCACCAATTCACTCTTTAGTGACCATGGTTACTGGTGATTTGGCAGAAAATCACCTGATCATCAAATATAATGATGACCCTCACCACTACCATTTGAGGCCGTTAGATGCAAAACATTTAGCAGAAGCTGATTTGATTTTCATGATTGATGAAAATTTTGAAGACTATTTACATGGGAAAATCAATCACTTAGGAAAAACAAAGCTTGTTACTTTCGCAAATCAAACAGGAATGAATCTATTGAAAGTCAGAAATTCTAATTTGTGGCTAGATGATCATGACCACCATGAACATCATGACCATTCAAAATGCCATCATTCCGATCATTTACATGATTTTCATATTTGGCTTTCTGTAAAAAATGCGATTAAAATGGTAGAAATCATTGAAAAACAGTTGCGTTCTTTAGATCCAAAAAATTCTGAAATCTATAAATCTAATGCAAAAAAAGCTTTGCTAAAACTTTCAGAACTTCATTCAGAAATTCTACAAGTGACAGAAAAAATTGGCAAGTCCAAAAAATATATTGTTTTCCACGATGCTTATCAATATTTCGAGCATGAGTTTAATCTTCCTGCTTCATCTTCAATTTTAGATAAAAATGCCAATGAAAAGAACATTAAATCCTTAAGTGAGCTTGCAAAATTCATTGAAGAACAACAAGTTAAATGCATTTTCTATGAACGACAATTTAGTCGCAGTAATATAGAATTCTTAACAAAATCCTCCTCTGTAGAAAAAACTTTGCTTGACCCTCTTTGGGGACGTGATCATAATGGTAATTTAGTGACAGGTGATCAGTCCTATTTTGCCTTGATCAAAAATATCGCAGATGGTTTGCATTCATGCTTAGAAAAATAACTATAATCCTTACCTTATTTAGCTTATTTGTAGGTCCTTCCTCTTTTGCAGAATTCCGCCATATTCCTCGTCTAAACATCTTAGCTTCATCAAGCATGACTAATGTTTTAAGCCTTTTAGTCAAACAATATAGCGCAAAAAATAACATAACCATCATGGTAAAATATGGTCCTTCAAAAGATCTGCAAGATAATATCAACGAAAATCCAGAAGAAGCAGATATTTTCATAACGTCTAAAGATGATTCAATTCAAGAACTTGTCAAAAAAAGATTTGTTGATCCGTCAACTTTAACTCCTTTATATGCTAATCGGCTGATTTTAATCTCTTCAAAAACCAACAAAATTTTAAAAAAAGTGACAAAAGATGACGATTTCAACTCCATTCTGACAAAAATTAGAGATAGGTCAGTTTTAGTTCTCTCCGACCCTGAAGAATCCTTGCTGGGATTTTATAGTAGTCAACTTTTGAAAAATTCAGGCATGTGGAAATTCATGAGCCCAGTGGTTGCTTTCAGCGAAAATTCCGTGTCAACTTTACATTTGGCCTCAGCCGGCTATAGAACTGCCATTGTCTATAAAAGTGACTTATTTCACAATCCAAATGTTGACACATTACTTGAAATTCCAAGCCATATGCACCCTCCAATCATATATCAAGCCATTGCTTTAAAGAATAATAATGAATTTTACTCAAAAAAATTCTTAGCTTTCCTTAAGTCAAAAGAAGCAAAAAAAATGTTCGAACAATTTGGTTTTGAAAAATTGCCGGCCGATGCTAAGCATTAATCATCCTGTAAAATACACTATTTCCGACGTTTCCTAGTTTCTTCCAAATAAACTTTATAAATAATTTTCCACTCATTTTCTC
>CAYLHV010000027.1:0-13261 GCA_964383745.1 uncultured Rickettsiales bacterium
AAAGGTTGTGAGATTGTTGCTCGAAAGGGGGGCAAAAATTGATGCTGTAGATAGGTATGGAAGGACTGCATTAATGAGGGCTGCTGAGAGAGGTCATGAAAAGGTTGTGAGATTGTTGCTCGAAAGGGGGGCAAAAATTGATGCTGTAGATGGGGGTGGAAGGACTGCATTAATATGGGCTGCTGAGAGTGGTCATAGAGAAGTTGTGGAGTTATTGCTTAAAAATGGGGCGAATGTTGATGCTGTAAGTTATGGCGATTGGACTGCATTAATGTATGCTGCTAGGAATGGTCATGAAAAGGTTGTGAGATTGTTGCTTGAAAGTAATGCGAATATCGATCTTCGAAATAAGGATGGGAAGGCTGCGCTAGATTATGTACGGGACCCGAAAAAACAGGATTTTGTTTTGATGTTGGTGGAATCTTTGGTTTGTGGGAGGAGGAAAATTCAGCCAGGGGATGGGTCTGTGATGGAGGAATATGGGGAGGTTATTAGGGCAGAATTGTCTTACGTTGCTCAGCTTCGTGCGCGGTTGTTTTTGCATGTGATTCGGAATGTTTCGGGGCTTGGGGAGATGCTTTGTCATGGGAATGGTGAATGGCTCAAACTTGCCTATAGAGGCGTGTCGGAGGCGGCTGAGATTGGGGAAATGGGGGAGATTTGTAGGAGGGAGGCTCTGATGTTCGAGAGGGAAAATGCTTATAAGGCAATTCAGCGGCATAAGAATCATGGGGTGAATTCGCTTTATGAATATTTTATGGAGTCGTTTGTGGATTTTGAGAAATTTAAGTGGTTGAAGAGGGATTTGGCCTGGATTTTGGGGAGTGAGAAGCTTTCTGCTGGGGATGTTTTATTTGCGCTTAGTTTTGTTAATTATGATTATTTGGGGGCATATGAATTTATGAATAATGCTCCAGAGGCGGCTTCTATGCTGGGACTTAAGGAGTTTGTTGACGAGGTGAAAGGGACTGCTAGGGCATCTGAGATTTTGGAGGGACTTGTGGGTGAGCATGTTGCTAGGTTGCAGAGGGGGGCTTTGGGTGGTGTTGCTCGTTTTGTGTGAGACATACATCACTTCTGGTTTGCCGCGCCTTTGGCTCGCAATGACGGAGGTTATTAAATTTTTAATTATATACTTTACTGGTCTCTTTTTTTATCTTCCATTCTAACAGAGGGACTATTCTAAAAACTTTTTATGTTAGCTATAGTGAAAGAGTTTATAGAATTTGGTCTAGGAGAGGGTTTAAATGTTTTTTGAGATTTTGATGAATTTTTAGAATAAATCAGAAAATTAACCAAAAATTAATTTTTGCCATATATAATCTAACTAAAGATTGAGAATTCGCTGACGGGGGGAAAATGCGAAATCACGAGAAAAAGAGCAAAATTGGTGAGTTTCTGATAGAAAAAGGTCTGATTTCAGAAGATCAATGGGAAATTGCTGCTCAAGAAAAACGGAAAGATGAAGCAAAAGATAAGATGATTGGTAGCATCTTGGTTGAAATGGGTTTCATCACTGAGACAGCTTTGTCTCAGGCTGTTTCGGAATCAACCGGTGTGCAAGCTGTTGATTTGAATTCAACTATTCTTGATTCTGCCATCATCAAAATGGTCCCGAAAGATGTTGCTGTGCGGTCAAAAGCAATTCCCATTAGCATGAATGACGAACAAGTGGTCATTGCCATGACTGATATATATAATCTCATGATAATTGATCAAATGCGCAAATTTTTTCCGAAAAATTTGAAATTTGTGCCGGCTTTTGCGCAGGAAAGTTTTATTTTGGAAGCCATTGATAAATATCATAATTTTGATATGTCCATAGATAATATTCTGAAAGAGATTGAGGATTCTGCTGAAAATAAAATAGTGGTTGATTCCTCTGGAAATGGCTATGTTAACCCAACAGTGCGGCTTGTTGATGCGTTTTTAATTGATGCCATTAAAAAAGGTGCCTCCGACATTCATTTTGAGCCAGAAGATTCTTTCTTGCGCCTGCGTTACCGCATTGACGGGGTCATGACTCAAATTCGTAGTTTTCATAAAGGATATTGGCCTGCAATTGCGGTTAGGATTAAAATTATCTCTAATATGAATATTGCAGAAACGCGTCACCCGCAAGATGGTCGAATTAGTTTTAATTTTTCGGGTCGAGAAATTGATTTTCGCGTGGCAACGCAGCCGACAATTCATGGTGAAAATATTGTCATGAGAATTCTCGATAAAAAACAATCACTTGTTCCAATTGAAGAGCTTGGTCTTAGTAAACATAATCAACATATATTAAAAAAATTACTGCAGAGACCGGAAGGAATCATCATTGTCACTGGGCCAACTGGTAGTGGGAAGACCACCACTTTATATTCAATTTTAGGTCACATTAATTCGATTGAACAAAATATCATGACTTTGGAAGATCCGGTGGAATATCAATTGGCGTTAATTAGACAATCTCAGATTAAAGAAGGGTCGGGAATGGATTTTAAAGAAGGGATTAAATCTCTCTTGCGCCAAGATCCTGACATTATTTTCGTGGGAGAGGTGAGAGATCATGACACCGCAACCATGGCCATTAGGGCAGCTATGACTGGTCATCAGGTTTATACGACATTACACACAAATGATGCCATCGCTGCCATTCCGCGTCTTGTTGATATTGGTGTTAAGCCAAGCATGATTGCTGGGAGTTTGATTTGTGTCATTGCGCAAAGATTAGCTCGAAGACTTTGTGAAGAATGTAAAATGCAACGTTTTGCAACAGAAGAAGAATGTGAAATCATGAATAAAGACCCAAACCACCCGCCAATGGTTTTTGAGCCAGTTGGTTGTGAAAAATGTGGTCATAAAGGTTATAAAGGCAGGGTTGCAATTCATGAAATTCTCCCAATTGACAGGCAGTTAGATGAATTAATTGCCACTTCCTCCACTCGAAAAGCAATGAGAGATTATGCGCTGGAACATGATTTTGTGCCAATGTCTGAGGATGGGATTTTAAAGGTTTTGCAAGGAATTACAGATGTTTCAGAGTTAGTTAAGAAAATTGATATGATTAATAATATGCATTAAGGCGAGAAAATCCATGCATCTATATAGATATAAAGCATTAAATGAAGTTGCAAAAACCATCAGAGGTCAGCTCAAAGCTGTCAATGAAGCTGATTTGGAAGCGCGCCTGAAAGAAGCTGGGTTGGATTTGGTGGAATGCTCAAAAGTTAATCAGGCAACAAATTTCTTCACTGCGAAAAATATTAAATCTCAGGAATTGATCATTTTTTGTGTGCAATTAGAGCAATTAGAACGTGCAGGTGTCACAATTTTGGAGGCTTTGTCTGATATTCGTGACACGTCAGAAAATGTTACTGTTAAAACAATTGTGTCAGAGATTTTTGAAAATGTGAGAAATGGAAATATGCTTTCTGAGGCTTTGGCAAAACATCCGGGCACTTTTGATGAGGTCTTCATTGGGCTTATTAAGGCGGGTGAAGTGACTGGTAATCTTTCAGATATTTTAGCTAACCTTGCTTCGCATCTTAAATGGGTTGATGAAATTAAGCAAAAAGTTAAGAAAGCCAGCTATTATCCAATTTTCATGCTTCTTTTAATGGGATGTGTTATTTCAGTTATGATGATTTTTGTGATTCCAAAATTGATCACTTTCCTGGAAGCGCAGAGAATTGAATTACCGATTTATACTAAAGCTCTGATTGCAACATCTAATATGTTTATCAATCATGGGTTGATAATTTTTGTTTTTATTGCTGTTTTGATTTTCACTTTTAAAATTCTAAATAGAACTAATGAAAATTTCATGCGACTCTGGGATTCAATTAAGCTCCGTCTTCCAATTGTGGGGCAAATCATTAGAAAATCTGAAATGGCTAGATTTTGCAGATTCTTTGCAATTAACTATAGTAGTGGTATTGGAATTTTGGAATGTCTTGACGTTGCTTCTGGTGTGATTAGTAATAAAGTGATTAAAGAAAGCGTTGCTGATGCTCGTAAAAAAGTTGCAGAAGGTGAGTCTGTTACAAAAGCCCTAGATGCTACTGGTCAATTCCCAAGCTTGGTGGTTAGGATGATTAGAATTGGTGAGGAAAGCGGTAAATTGGAAACTTCGCTTGCTAACGTGAATTATTTCTATGATAAAGAGGTGAATGAGGGGATTAATAATATGATTGCGGTCATTCAACCAACATTGACATTAGTCATGGGGGCAATTATGATGTGGATCTCAATGTCTGTGTTTGGACCTCTTTATGGTAGCTTTAAAAATATCAATTTCTAGGCAGTTTCTTTTCTTGACAAAATTTTTCAGGGGCGGTAAGATTCTTGTGATTATATGGTCCATTGCGGGTGGCTCAAAATTGTTACCTGTGATTTCTCTCTGTTACTTGGAGTGCTATGTCTCCGTCATTGCGAGCGGAGCGCGGCAACCCAGTGCTATGTTACGTTATGAGGGTAGAATAACTCTGGGTTGCCGCGCCTTCGGCTCGCAATGACGAAGATATGGGAGGGGTTTGCGAGACGGAAGAGAGTGGATTTGCGGGTGACTGATGAATGGTGATTAAAAAAACATAAAATGGGAAAATTAAATGAAATATAATAAAAGAGAAACCATGGCTACTGTCAAATCTTTTGGAATTGCGCTTTTGATTGCGCTGATGTTTCGCTCGCTTTTGTTTGATCCGTTCAACATTCCGTCCGGGTCCATGAAACCAACTTTGCTCATTGGTGACTATGTTTTTGTGAATAAATTTTCCTATGGATATAGTAGATTTTCATTTCCTTTTGGCTTGGCGCCTTTTTCTGGTAGGATTTTTAAATCGGAGCCTAAGAGAGGTGATATTGTGGTTTTTAGATTGCCGCAAAATCATAATATTTTTTACATTAAACGGTTGATTGGTTTGCCGGGAGATGAAGTGCGCTTTAAATCTGGGCAAGTTTTCATTAACGGGCAGGCAGTTAAAAGAGAAGAAATGGGGTTTTTTAAAGATCCGGACACTGGTAACATCATGACGCAATATCAAGAAACAATGGATAATGGCGTTTCTTATAAAGTGCTTGATGATATACCATTTCATGAGCTTGATAATACGCCGAAATTTGTTGTTCCTGAAAAGCACTATTTTTTCAGCGGGGATAATCGTGACCATTCTGGAGACAGCAGAATCACGGCGGAACAAGGTGGGATTGGGTTTGTGCATGAAAAATATTTGCTTGGCCGCGCTTCCATGGTTTTCTTTTCTTCTAAAGCTAAATTATGGGAATTTTGGGCCTGGCTCTCAAAAATGGATTTTAAAAGATTCTTCATCATTCTTTAAAAATTTGGGTTAGTTGCATGGAAATTGGAAAATTTAGAGTTGAGCATGAAAAAATCCCGCAAATTATTGGGGAAAAAGAGGCACATGAAATTTCCTATGCGGCTTTCGGTCAAAAGGAAAATGAGAATCTGTTAATTTGCTTGCATGGCTTGTCGCGAAATGGGAGAGATTTTGATTTTCTGGCAAAAGAAATGCAAAATTCTCACTATGTCATTTGCCCTGATGTTGTGGGGCGTGGAAAAAGTGACTGGTTTGCTAATTCTGAAAATTACGCCATGCAAAATTATGTGGCTGAAATCACTTTGCTGCTGGAAAAATTTGGTGGAAATAGGAAAAAAATTGACATTGTGGGAACTTCAATGGGGGGAATGATTGCCATGGCAATGGCCTCTGGGGGCTATCCTTTCCGTCGAATGGTCTTAAATGACATTGGGCCTTTCATTCCGGGGGAGGCTTTGACCAGAATTGGTAAATATGTTGGCATTTCTGTTGAATTTGCAAGTTTCGCAGAAGCGGAAAATCATTTGCGCATGATTTTGTCTGGCTTTGGGGTGAAAGATGACGCGCATTGGCGGCATTTGACTGAAATTTCATATGGTCAGGAAGATGGCAAATTTAAATTGCTTTATGACCCCAAAATTGCGCAGACTTTCAAAATGGAGCCTGGGAAAGAAATGGCTGATGTTGAATTTTGGGAGGTTTGGGAAAAAATTGATGTGCCAATTTTGATTTTGCGCGGCTCTAATTCTGACATTTTGCTTCCAGATGTTGCAGAGAAAATGGTGAATTTGGCAAGAAATGCAGATTTGGTCAATTTCCCAGGAGTTGGTCACGCACCAGCTTTAATGGCAAATGACCAAATTCAAGTGATCCGGAAATATCTTTCTGACTTCTAGAATGCTTATCTGCCGTGACTTTGAGATGCTGCCTCTGGAGAGGTTAGTTTGGTTAGGAATGTTACTTTTCTTTGGGATTCTTGGGTGAGGGCGGTTTTTAGGGATGGATGTTCTGGGGGGGTTGTGTTGGTTGTTGCGGTTATTAGGGTTTCTAGATAGTCATAATTTATGAAATCTAGGGCGAATTGGGCGTCTTCCAGGGAGAGGTCGTTTTGGTCTAGGAGTTGTGTGGCTTTTTGGAGGATTTCTGAGATTTTTTCTTGGTTGGTGATGGAATTGTGGAAATTTTCAGTGTTTGGGCTTATGTGGTCGGTTTTTGGTGGTTGTTTATATGAGATTTTGCGTTCGAACATTCTTGCTTTTCTGGCGCAGATTTGGCCCATGTCTTCGGTGGAGGCCATTTCTGAGACTTTTTTGTAGATTTGTTTTAGGGTTGGGTGGCTTGAGTTTGGTGCTAGGGCTTGTGCTAGATCTGGTGTGTTTTCTAGGGTGTGGAGGAAAAGTCTGCTTTTGAGCTTGGCTGTGTGGGAGGCTTCTTTTTGGATGAAATCTTGATATTCCGGTCGTTTGAGTAAATTTTTACTTTCGTCTGATAATGTGTGTTTTATCTGCTTTTGAGTTTGCAATTCTATTAATATTAGGATTATTGATTCTTCTATAATCTTTTTTGTTTCTGAATTGGCTGCTATAGCTAATAGGCTTTGTTCATTTTGATCTTGCCTAAAAATGGCTGCTCCGTTTCTTGTTAATAGCTTGACAATTTCTGTGTGACCTTCATCTGCGGCGTACATTAGTGCGGTCCATCTATTTTCAGTTTGAATGTTAAGGTGAACTTTTTTTTCTAGTAGTGATCTTACAATTTCTGTGTGGCCGTTATTTGCGGCGTAAATGAGTGCGGTCCATCCGTCTTGATCTTGAATGTTAAGGTCAGCTTTTTTTTCTAGCAGTAATTTTACAGTGTCTGTGTGGCCTTTTTCTGCGGCGTGCATTAGTGCAGTACATCCGATTTCAGTTTGAGCGTTAATATTGGTTTTTTTTGTTATTAATGACCTTAAAGTTGTGTATATTGATGAGATCCATCCATTTTGAGTTTGAGAGTGGATGCTAGCCTCTTTTTCTAATAATAAATTTACAATTTCTGTGTAGCCACCTTTAGCGGCGCATATTAGTGCGGTCCATCCACTGTAAGATTGAGAGTGGATGCTAGCCCCTTTTTCTAATAATAAATTTACAGTTTCTTTGTGGCCATTTTCAGCAGTGTACATTAATATGGTCCATCCATTGTCAGATTGAGGGTGGATGTTAGCACCTTTTTCTAATAATAAATTTACAATTTCTGTGTGGCCGTTACGTGCGGCGTAAATTAGTGCGCTCCATCTGCTTTCATTTTGAATGTTAACGTCTGCTCCTTTTTTTAGCAATGCTTCTACAATGTCTTTGTGGCCGTTACGTGCGGCGCACATTAAGGCGGTTGAGCCATTTTTCTCTGTTTCGTTGATGTTTTCTGCCTGTGATATTAGCTCTTTAGCAAATTCTATGTTGCCATCTAAAATGGCGTCGATTAGTTTGGTCATTATTTTTCCTGTGATTGCAGATTAAATGCTCTCAGCATGATATGTGCTTCGATGAGGGAAAAGTCAAGAGAGGTGTGCTGTCACCTGCCGCGGCTTTGAGAGGCTGTCTCTTCTGGTGGGGTTAGTTTGGTTATTATGTTTATTTTTCTTTTGGCTTCTTGGGTGGTGGCTTCTTGTAGGGATTGGTGTGCTGCTACGTTTATGTCGGTTGTTAAGTTCTTTAGGGTTTCCAGATAGTCATAATTTATGAAATCTAGGGCGAATTGGGCGTCTTCTAGGGTTAAGGTGTTTTGGCTTAGGATTTCTGCGGCTTTTTGGAGAATTTGTGCTATATAGTTGTGTTTGGGATCTAAGGAATCTAAGAATAATTTGATTTCTTCTGGGGAGAGATTGTTGTTATTTAGGATGTTGGTGGCTTTTTGGAAAATTCTTTCGATTGCTTCTTGGCATATGATTGAATTATGGAAATTTTCAGTGTTTTGGCTGATGTGGTTGTTATGTTCTTGTGTTGGGGTGGTTTCTGTTGGTTTATATGAGATTCTTCGCTCAAACATTTTTGTTCTTCTTGCACAAATTTGGCCCATGTCTTCGTTGGAGGCTATTTCTGAGACTTTTTTGTAGATTTGTTTTAGGGTTGAATGGCTTGAGTCTGGTGCTAGGGCTTGCTCGAGATCTGGGGTGTTTTTAAGGAGATGGAGGAAGAGTTGAGTTTTTAGCTTGGCTAGATGGGAGGCTTCTTCTTGGAGAAATTCTCTATGTCGGCTTAGTAGGTTTTTATTTTTGTTTGATAATATTTGATGCGGAATTTGTGATTCTATTAATATTAGGATCATTGCTTTTTCTAGAATTTCTTTTGTTTCTTCGTTTGCCGCTAGAGATAAGGCATTATGATTTTGATCAGAAATGATTGCGCCGTTTCTTATTAGAAGCTTTACAACTGCCGCTTGACCCTTACTTGCGGCGTGCATTATTGCGGTCCATCCACGTTGGTTTGTGACATGAATGTTAGCTCCTCTGTCTAGTAATAATTTTACAGTTTCTGCGTGGCCTTCATTTGCGGCGTGCATTAATGCGGTGCATCCACGTTGATTTATGGCATGAATATCAGCTCCTCTGTCTAGTAATAATTTTACAGTTTCTGTTTTGCCTTCATTTGCGGCGTGCATTAGTACGGTCCATCCAAGTTGATTTCTGGCATGAATATTAGCTCCTTTCTCTAGTAATAATTCCACAATTTCTGTTTTGCCTTCATTTGCGGCACACATTAATGCAGTCCATCCGCTTTGAGTTTGGTCAATTTTTGCTCCTTTTTCTATTAGGAGTTTTACAATTTCTATATTTCCGATTTGGCTTGCGAGCATCAGTGCGGTTGCTTTGTCTTCACCTGGAGCCTCAAGACTTGCTCCTTTTTCTATTAGTAATTCTACAATTTCTATATAGCCTTTTTGCATTGCAAACACTAATGCAGGCCAACCGTCTTTGGTTTGAGTTTTGAGGTCGATTCCGTTATTAAGCAATAATTTTGCAATTTCTATGTGGCCTCTTTGAATTGCTAGAATTAATGCGGTGTTACCAGCAGTGGTGATGTGGTTGATATTGGCTTTATTTTCTATTAAGAGTTCTACAGCTTCTGTGTGGCCTTTGTTGATGGCAGACATTAGTGCGGTCCATCCATCTTGAGTTTCTCTATTAATTTCAGTTCCTTCTTGTATTAATATGCCTACAATTGCTGTGTGGCCGTTTTGGCTTGCAAGCATGAGTGGGGTTAGTCCATTCTTCTCTTGAGTGTTGGCATTTACTCTTCTTTTTAGTAATTGTTTTACAATCTCCATATAGCCAGTTTCGCTTGCGTATGTTAATAAAATCTCTCCATTTGAAGGTTGGGCTGTGATGTTGAATCCTTTGTCTAGTAACAGTTCTAGAATTTCTATGTGGCCTTTCTTTGCGATGCGAAATAATGCAGCAAATATGAATTTATTATCATTTGCTCCTTTTTCTAGCAATAAATCTACAATTTCTGTGTAGCCTTGATCTGCGGCGTATATTAATGGAGTCCATCCCTCTTGAGTTTGAGTATTAATATTAGCTCCGTTTTCTACTAGGATCTTTACAGCTTCTACATGGCCATTTTGGCTTGCGATCCTTAATGCAGAGAATCTATCATGGGTTTCAATATTAATATTAGCTCCGTTTTTTATTAGGCATTCTATAGCTTCTACATGGCCATTTTGACTTGCTATCATTAATGCTGTATATCCCTCTCTATTTTGAGTGTTAATGTTAGCTCCTTTTTCTAAAAGCATTTGCATGATTTCTGTGTTGCCGATTTGGCTTGCGACCAATAACGCAGTCCATTCTTTATTTGTGTTAAAATGATTGTCAATATTAGCTGTTCTGACTATTAATATTCTCACAATTTCTGTGTGGTTTTTCATGATAGCTATTATCAATGCGCAGAGGAGGTTTTCTTGGTCTTGACCTTCCATTAAGAGTTCTACAATTTCTGCATGGCCTTGTTCGCTTGCAAGCATTAATGAGGTCCAACCATTTTGGTTTTGTTGAGCGCTAATGTCCGCTCCTTTTTCTAGTAATAATCTTACAATTTCTGTGTAGCCATTTTTGCTTGCGGCCATTAATGCGGTCCAACCATCTGGGGTTTGAGTGTTGATTTCAACTTCGTTTTTTAGTAATGTTTCTACAATGTCTTTGTGGCCATGTTCGCTTGCAAGCATTAATGCTGTTAAGCCATTATGAGTCGATTCGTTAGTGTTGGTTCTTGTGATTAGTTTTTTAACTAGGCTTGTATTGCCGCTTAAAATGGCGTTGATTAGTCTTTTTGCCATGTTTTTTCTCCGTGATTTTGGGTTAAACGCCCCCATGTAGATATATGGGTTGATTGATGGAGGAAATCAAGGGGGTGTTTGCTTTTTTCTTGGTTACCTGCCGCGGCATTGGTTGGGTGTCTCTGGAGAGGTTAGTTTGGTTAGTAGTTTTGCTTTTCTTTCGGCTTCTTCAATGATGGCAGTTTGTAGGGAGGGATGTTCTGGGAGATTTGTGTCAGTTGTTGCGTTTTTTAGGGTTTGTAGATAGTCATAATTTATGAAATCTAGGGCGAATTGGGCGTCTTTTAGGGTTATGCTGGTTTTATTTAAGATTTTGCTGACTTTTTTGAAAGTTTTGAATATGTCTAAAGAATCTAAAAAAGATTTGATTTCTGCTGTGGAAAGATTATTGTCATTTAGAAGTTGGGCGGCTTTTTTGAACATTTCTTCAGTTTTTTCTTGGTTGGTGATTGAATTGTGGAAATTTTCAGTGTTTTCGCTGCGTTGGTCAGAGTCTTTTTCTGGTTGTTTATATGAGATTTTTCGTTCAAACATTTTTGCTTTTTTGGCGCAAATTTGGCCCATGTCCTCGTTGGAGGCTAATTCTGAGACTTTTTTGTAGATTTGTTTTAGGGTTGGGTGGTTTGAGTTTGATTTTAGGGCTTGCTCGAGATCTGGGGTGTTTTCAAGGAGGTGGAGGAAAAGTCTGCTTTTGAGCTTAGATTGATGGGCTATTTCTTCTTGGATGAAATCTGCATATTTTGGTTGATTTAGTAATTCTTTGCCTATGTTTGGTGCTATGCGATTTTTAATTTGTGATTCTATTGATGCTAGAATTATTGCTTTTTCTATAATTTCTTTTGTTTCTGGGGTTGATGCTACATCTAATGCAGTTTGTGCGTCAGAGTTTTGATGGAAAATATTTGCTCCATTTTTTATTAACAGTTCCACAGCTCCTTTTTGGCCTTTCTCTGCGGCGCACATTAGTGCGGTCCATCCAACTTGATTTTGAGCATTAATGTCAACTTCTTTTTTTAGCAATGCTTCTACAATTTTTGTGTGGCCTTTATCTGCGGCGCACATTAGTGCGGTCCATCCGCCTTGAATTTTAATGTTAATGTCGGCTCCTTTTTCTAGCAATGCTTTTACAATTTCTGTGTGGCCGCTATCTGCGGCGATCATTAATGCGGTGAGTCCGTCATTTGGAGTTTTAATGTTAATGTCGGCTCCTTTTTCTAGCAATGCTTTTACAATTTCTGTGTGGCCGCTATCTGCGGCGATCATTAATGCGGTGAGTCCGTCATTTGGAGTTTGAATGTTAATGTCAGCTTCTTTTTCTAGCAATGCTTCTACGATGTCTTTGTGGCCTCTCTCTGCGGCGCACATTAATGCGGTGAGTCCGTAATTTGGAGTTTGAATGTTAATGTCAGCTCCTTTTTTTAGCAATGCTTCTACGATGTCTTTGTGGCTGTTATTTACGGCGAGCATTAATGCGGTCCATCCATCTTTATCTTGAGCATTAACGTCAGCTCCATTTTTTACTAATACTTCTATAATTTTTGTGAGTCCTCCACCTGCAGCTGACATTAATGAAGTTGAGTTATTTCGATTAAGGTAAGATTCTTCTTTTTCTAGCAATAGTTTTATAATTTCTGTGTGGTCTTTATTTGGTTCTTTACTTGCGGCGACCATTAATGCGGTCCATCCGTCTTGAGTTTGAACGTTAATGTCAGCTCCTTTCTTTAGCAATGCTTTTACAATTTTTGTGTGGCCTTCATCTGCGGCCCACATTAGTGCGGTCCATCCATTTTGATCTTGAACGTTAATGTCGGCTCCTTTTTCTAGCAATGCTTTTACAATTTTTGTGTGGCCTTTATTTGCGGCGAGCATCAATGCGGTCCATCCGCCTTGAATTTGAATGTTAATGTCGGCTCCTTTTTCTAGCAATGCTTTTACAATTTCTGTGTGGCCTTTACTTGCGGCGTCCATTAATGTGGTCCATCCGTCTTGATTTTGAGTGTTAATATCAGCTCCTTTTTCTAGCAATGCTTTTACAATTTTTGTGTGGCCTTTATTTGCGGCGAGCATCAATGCGGTCCATCCGTCTTGAGTTTGAACGTTAATGTCGGCTCCTTTTTTTAGCAATGCTTTTACAATTTTTGTGTGGCCTTTATTTGCGGCGAGCATCAATGCGGTCCATCCGCCTTGAATTTGAATGTTAATGTCGGCTCCTTTTTCTAGCAATGCTTTTACAATTTCTGTGTGGCCGCTATCTGCGGCGATCATTAATGCGGTGAGTCCGTCATTTGGAGTTTGAATGTTAATGTCAGCTTCTTTTTCTAGCAATGCTTCTACGATGCCTTTGTGGCCTTTACTTGCGGCGAACATTAAGGCGGTTGAGCCATCTTGAGCTGTTTCGTTGATGGTTTCTTCTTGTGATATTAGATTTTTGGCAAGCTCTATGTTATTGTTTAAAATGGCGTCTATTAGTTTGGTCATGGTTTTTTCTCCGTGATTGCAGATATATGCTCTTGGGGTGATATGTGTCTTACTTTAGGGAAAGTCAAGAGGAGGGATTTAAGTTTTTTGTGCTATCTGCTGCGGCCTTGAGGGGAGAGGATTTTGGAGGTGAAAGTTGATTCGGTTTT
>CAYLHV010000028.1:0-10029 GCA_964383745.1 uncultured Rickettsiales bacterium
GGCATTTCTGATTTGCGCGATGAATCTGACAAATCTGGCGTGAGAGTTGTGGTGGAATTGAAGAAAGACACAAATGCTGAAGTTGTCCTAAATCAGCTCTACAGCTACACTCCTTTGCAGGTTTCTTTTGGAATTAACACTCTTGCGCTTGACAAAGGAAGACCTAAAGTGATGGGTCTGCATGACATTGTGAAGTCATTTGTGAATTTCAGAGAAGAAGTTGTGACAAGAAGAACGAAATTCTTGCTCACAAAAGCGAGAGGCAAAGCTCATATTTTAATCGGTCTTTCAATTGCCGTTGCAAATATTGACGAAGTCATTGCTTTAATTCGAACTTCATCTGACCCGTCTGAAGCTAAAGAGCGTCTGTTAAGCAAAAGCTGGAATGCTGCAAATGTGCAAAGCCTCATTGAACTTGTTTCTGACCGTTCTAACGAAATTAGTAATGGCCAATGTTTCTTCACCGAAACCCAAGTGCGTGCAATTCTTGACATGAAATTGCAACGCTTGACTGGACTTGAGCAAGAAAAAATTAATTCTGATTTGACCGAGCTTGGACTAGAAATCAAAGATCATTTGGACATTTTAACTTCAAGAGCAAGGCTTCTTTCAATCATCAAAGAAGAACTTGAAAATGTGAAGCAGGAATTTTCCACTCCAAGAAGAACTGAAATTCAAGAATCTGAATTTGAACATGACATTGAAGATTTAATCCCGCAAGAAGAAATGGTCATCACTGTAACAAGCGGTGGCTACATTAAGCGCGTTCCTCTAGACGCCTACAGAGCACAGAAACGTGGCGGCAAAGGACGTTCAGCTCTCAACATGAAAGATGAAGAATTCACAACAGATGTTTTCGTGGCAAACACACACATGCCAGTTCTCTTCTTCTCAAGTGTTGGAAAGGTCTATAAAATCAAAACCTACAAACTGCCTCTTGGCAGCCCGACCACTAAAGGAAGAGCTTTAATCAACATTTTCCCGCTTGCCGAAGATGAAATCATCACCAACATCATGGCGCTTCCAGAAAATGAAGCTGAATGGGAAAATCTTAACATCATGTTTGCCACTAATCGTGGTGGCATCAGAAGAAATGATCTTTCCGATTTCCACAACATTCAATCAAATGGCAAAATTGCAATTAAACTTGATGAAGGAGAAAGGCTCATTTCTGTGAAACTATGCTCTGAACATAATCACATTTTAATTGCTGCGAAAAATGGCAAATGCATCAGATTCCCTGTTTCTGCAGTCAGAGTTTTCAAAAGCAGAACATCAACTGGTGTGCGCGGAATTAAGCTCAGCACAAATGATGAAGCTGTCTCCATGAGCGTCATTCAAGGTGTGGAAAATGAATTCCGAGATTCCTATTTAAAAATCCCAACCATGCTCAGAAAAGAAATTGCAAAACTTGAAACACTCACTGAAGTTAAAGAAGCATTGAAAGACATTCAAACAGAAGTGCCAATTGAAGCAATTCACGAACTTGCGCAAAAAGAAGAATTTTTGATCACCATCACCGAAAATGGCTTTGGAAAAAGATCATCAACCTATGAATATAGAATCACAAATCGTGGTGGTCAAGGAATTGCAAACATTGTCACATCGGAAAGAAATGGCTCTGTGATTGACAGTTTCACAGTTGATGAAACTGACCAAATCATGCTTGTGACCGACAAAGGAAAAATGATTCGCTGCCCAGTGAAAGACATTAGAATTGCCGGACGCAACACTCAAGGAGTCACTTTGTTCAAAGTGGAAAATGAGGTCGTTGTTTCAACAGCAAGAATTGCAGATGCTGAAGATGATGGTTCAGAAGATGATATTTCTGAAATTAATGAAACTTCAAATCAGGAATAGGAAGATGGTTCAAAAAGTTGCAATCTACCCGGGAACTTTTGACCCAGTCACACATGGACACATGGACATCATTAAAAGAGCCGCAAACTTCATGGACCATTTAATTGTTGCAATTGCAGTTGAAACCTCCAAGAGCCCTGTTTTCTCACCAGAAAAACGCCTAGAAATGATTGAGAGAGAACTGGAAAAGCACGCAGAATTTAAAGGCAGAGTCAGTGCAAAAATCTTCAAAGGTTTGCTTGTTAATTTTGCAGAGGAAAATTCCTGCTCAATCATCATCAGAGGACTCAGAGCTGTTTCCGATTTTGAATATGAATTTCAAATGTCATGTATGAATAGTAAATTAAACTCCAAAATTGAAACTTTATTTCTCCCAGCTTCTGAAAAAACCCATTTTGTTTCTTCAACTTTAGTGAGGCAAGTGGCTCGGCTTGGAGGGGATGTGTCTGAATTTGTATCAAATGACGTTAATGAGGAATTGACTAAACATTTCAATGGAAACTGATTTAGAACATAGGGAAATTTTTTCTTCGATTTTAACCATTCCTTCAATAGGTGAGAATGTGGCTGCGGCTTTGCACAGGCTTCACATTCGTGAAGTGAAAGATTTTCTTTTCCATTTTCCATCCAATGTCATCTTAAAAAAAATCAACCCAGCTTTAAGATTTCTGGTTGGAGGTGAGCAAATCACCAGCATGGTCACAATTGAAGAAGTTTCTCCACCACAGAAATTTTCCAGACGTCATCCATTCAAAATTATTTGCTCTAATGAAACTGGCTTCATTTCTTTAGTTTATTTCAACTATCAACCGTCTTATTTGCTAAAAACCATTAAAGTCGGCCAGCAGAAAATCATCAGTGGTAAGGTGGAAAAATTCAATAATGAACTCACAATGCCTCACCCTGAATTTGTCCTTAATGCTTCTGAGGTCAGTCAAGTCCCAGCACAAAGCGTGATCTATCCTCTGACTTATGGCATTGTGTCAAAACAAATTAGCAAATATGTTGATTTCGCAATTTCAAAATTACATTTCCCTGAATGGCATGAAACGAATCTGCTAAATGAGAAAAATTGGGTTTCTTTTAAAGAATCAATCTACCAAATTCATCAAGGTAATTCTTTAGGTTTAGAGTGCAAATTCAAAGAGAGACTCAGCTTTGATGAATTATTAGCAAATCAAATTGGCCTTGGGTTAATCAGAAAATCACGCCACCGACAAATTGGTAATGCATTAAATTTTCACGGACATAAAGCCAAAAAACTTCTCGAAATTCTTGGATTTTCCTTAACTAATGGACAAAAGCAAGTGCTTGCAGAAATCGAATCAGAGCAGAAATCTCCCCATCGAATGATGCGGCTTTTGCAGGGAGATGTGGGAAGTGGTAAAACTTTAGTGGCATTAATTTTTGCATTAAATTCAGTTGAATCTGGGTTTCAAAATGCTTTCATGGCACCAACAGACATTCTTGCAAGTCAACATTTTGAGTGGATTTCTAAAAATTGTGCTGGCCTTGCAAATGTTGCAATTTTAACTGGGAAAATTAAAGGCAAGAAAAGAACAGAATGCCTTGCAAAGCTTGAAAAAGGTGAGATTGACATTTTAATTGGCACACATGCTTTGTTTCAAGAGCGTGTGATTTTCAAAAATCTTGGCAGCATTGTCATTGACGAACAACATCGATTTGGCGTGAATCAGAGAGAAAATCTTGCAAAAAAAGGTAATTCACCTGACATTTTGTCAATGTCTGCCACCCCAATTCCCAGAACTCTGACCATGACACATTATGGCGACATGGAAATTTCAATTTTGAATGAAAAGCCAGCTGGCAGAATGCCAATTGACACAAGAATCATTTCCACTGCAAAGATTGATGAAATTATTGCATCTTTAAAAAATTTGCTGCAAAAAGGCGAAAAAATTTATTGGATTTGTCCTTTGATTGAAGAAGCAGAAAAAGATGAAGAAAAAAATTTCGAGAAAGAAGATCTAGCCGCTGCCAAAGCTCGCTTTGAAACTTTAAATAGACATTTTGCAGGGCAGGTTGGCTTGGTTCATGGAAAAATGAAATCTCTGGAAAAAGATGCGGTGATGGAAAAATTCATTAATAATGAGATTCAAATTTTAGTTGCCACAACTGTCATTGAAGTTGGGGTTGATGTGCCAGATGCAACAATCATGATCATTGAGCAAGCGGAAAGGTTTGGACTGTCTCAACTTCACCAACTCAGAGGCAGAGTTGGCAGAGGCAGCAAGGCTTCAAATTGTCTGCTGCTATATGGTCCGCAAATTAGTCAAATTGGTTTGCAAAGACTCAAAATCATGAAAGAAAGCAATGACGGATTTTACATTGCAGAGCAAGATCTGGCCCTCAGAGGTTCAGGAGACATTTTGGGCACCAAGCAAAGTGGCTTAATGGAATTTAAAATTGCCGATTTTGCAAATGATTTTTTCCATTGTCAGAAACTTTTAAGCCAAGCAAAAGATGTTGCAACAAAAATCATCAATGAAGATCCATCTTTAAATTCAAAACACCAAAAATTCAGAAACTTACTAAAAGTTTTTGACCATGAAGTGACAAATACTCCTAAAAATTAATAATATTCCCAGTCTGTTCAACTTATTCCTTGCGCATTAGAATTGTGCAATATATAATGCGGTTGCAATATCAACTTTTAATTATTATGGAGATCTGATTAATGAGAAATTTATCTTCAATCATACAACAAATCTTGCCAGCTAGTGCTTTCATTGACACATGTTCAAAACTCTATCGAGACATTCTTCCGAAATTTTGGCATTCTGTGGCTCCAACAAGAAAGGAAAATTTGCAGAATTTCGTTCATTTCTGCTCCATCATCACTCTTGAAATGTTCAGGAGTTATTTGATCGTCTGGAGTGCACAATATAGGACAGGACTTGACGTTGCTTTATTCAGAAATTTTCCAGCTCTTAGTGAGGCCATAACTTATTTTGTTGGTGTAAAAATCATAGAAGAATTAACTTCATATATCCAGCTTAGTTCAATGAATTACATTGTTGGGGAAAATAAAGTTAGAGCTCAAGAGGCTCTTGAAGCCATCAGCCATAATCACTATACAGGGCGCACTCCAACTGAAATTGCGAAAATTTTTTCGGAAAAAGTTCCAGCCGTGGAATTTCAGACTGTTGAACTTTCATATAAATTCATCACCACATCAATCAGATTCATGTTGGCAATGTACCATCTTGCCACAATACGCCCAATCAGCAATCAACCCTATGAAAATGATATTTCAAAAATATATCAAATCTATGGTTTCGGATTGATAATTTGTTTTGGCTTCACATTAATTGCAAGCGCCATCCCGAGATATCTCGCTGGAAAGCTTTCTGACCTTCATGATAAAAAACATGGGGAAGCAGCAAAGACTGAGAGTATGATCAACTTCAATGCTCTAAATCAAAGAGACATCACACAAAATGATCAACAAAAGACGAAATCCGAAGAATTAAGAAAGCAGTTTCGCAAAGCTCAAGCTGCAGAAGTTAAATATCATAACTACACATTAGCTCAAAATATGTTGGATGTTTGTTTTGACGTAGCTGCTCATGTTCTTTCACTCGTCATTGTTGTACCTTATTTTGAGAGAAATCTGCATGTTAAAGACCTAACATGGCCAAGAGAAATTTCTGTATATTTTAAAAATATTGTCAATGGCTTTCAATTCTACACAGGTAAAGAGCTGAAAAGTTTCGGAGTCCTCCAAAATGCTAAAAACGCAGTTGATGGTTTTGTGAAAATTAATGAGTCACTCAATGAACAATTTAATAGTTGTGTGGCCAATAGAACATTTTCCAAAACAGAAAATCATCATATGATCAGCGATCTAGAAATCACAACTCCTAATTTCAAGTTAAAATTAATAAAACCAATCATAATAAGAAAAGGAGAAATTGTAAGATTCATCGAAGAGTCTGGCTATGGAAAAAGTTGTGTTTTGCAGGCAATCACAGGTCGTAGATTAATTGTTTGTAACTCAAATATAAATTTTGCTCTGAATAAAGAATCGGAAATTTACTATATCAGCCAGAAGCCTTTGATCAACTTTAACGAAGGAAATCTAACCATCGGAAACCTCATCTTTCCTCTGACTAAGGATCAGGAAGAACAAGCAAATCATCGTAGAACTGCTCTAGAGCTTTTAGATTTATTTCAATTTAGCAAAAAAAGAGTGTCTTGCGAGAGTGATTTTGACGAAACAGGCATTGACTCTCAAACATTAAGCGGTGGAGAAATTCAGAAGCTGATGATTGTGAAAGCTCTTTTAACAAAACCAAAACTACTCATGATAGATGAAACATTCTCTCAAATTGATCCTGACGGGAAAGAAAAGATTTGTCAGAAACTGAAAGAACTCGCACGTAACGAAAATTTAACCATCATATATACTGACCATAAAGAAAATGCCGCATTCGCTGATCAAGAAATCATATTGTCAGATTATTTTGAGACCAAACAAACTAAAACATCACAACTCGAATCTGAGCAGCAACAAACAGGTGAATCTAAAAAATCTCGCTAGAGAATGAATTTTGCAAGATCCAGCTTGTCTGAGATGAACTCTGCAAGCTGGCTCTCGACATAGGCTGCATTAATCTCAACACGCGCATTTCTCATTTCACTTGCATTAAAGCTAATGTCTTCCAGCAATTTTTCCATCACCGTATGCAATCTTCTTGCACCGATATTTTCTATTTCTTCGTTAATTTTAGTTACAATTTCTGCAATTTTCTCAATTCCATCATCACTAAATTCAATAGTGACTTCTTCTGTTGCCATTAAAGCAGCATATTGCTTAAGTAAATTTGCTTCTGGTTCTTTCAAAATTCTGATCATGTCATTTTTACTCAAATCTTTTAAATTCACTCTAATTGGCAACCTGCCTTGCAATTCTGGCAGAAGATCAGATGGCTTAGCCACATGAAATGCACCAGATGCAATGAAGAGAATATGGTCCGTTTTAACCGCGCCATGTTTTGTCATCACCACGCTTCCTTCAATGAGCGGCAGCAAATCTCTTTGCACACCTTCTCTGCTCACTTGACCACCAGACCTGCCTTCTTCCTTGGCGGCAATTTTGTCAATCTCGTCCAGAAACACAACGCCGTCATTTTCGCAAAGTTCAACAGCTTCTTTTGAAATTTGATCGGAGTCAATGATTTTGTCACTCTCCTCATTTAAAAGTAATTCATGCGATTCCGAGACTTTCATTTTAGCCTTCTTTTTCCTGTCACCACCAAAAGCTTTGCCTAGAATGTCCCCAACATTAATCACACCCATTTGGCTGCCGGGCATGCCAGGAATGTCAATTGTGGGCATTTGAGAATTTGATGAATCTTGGATGGTGAGTTCCACTTCTTTGTCATCTAACTTTCCTTGACGAAGCATTTCTCTGAATTTCTCGCGCGTTTCTTCCTTGGCGCTTTCTCCAACGAGAGCATCAAGGATTCTTTCTTCAGCAAGTTTTTGCGCTTTTTCTTTCACTTCTTTACGTTTTTTTTCTTTCACCATGAAAATTGCAACCTCCACCAAATCACGAATGATTGACTCAACATCGCGGCCGACATATCCCACTTCAGTGAATTTAGTTGCTTCAATTTTCAAAAATGGAGCATTTGCAAGTTTGGCTAATCTTCTTGCAATTTCAGTCTTACCAACCCCAGTTGGTCCAATCATCAGAATATTTTTTGGCACAATTTCTTCACGCAAATTCTCTGGAACCATTTTGCGCCTATAGCGATTTCTCAAAGCAATTGCCACAGCTTTTTTTGCATCATCTTGACCAACAATGTGGCGACTCAGCTCTTCTGTGATTTTTCTAGGTGTCATATTTGTTTTTAAATCCATTTTTCTAACCAATATTTTCTATGATAATGTTATGATTTGTGTGTGTGCAAATGTCTGCCGCAATGTTCATTGCTTTTTTGACAATTGCTTCTGGCTCCATTCCGTCAATGTCAATCAGAGCTTTTGCTGCTGACAGGGCATAGGTCCCGCCTGAGCCAATTCCTGCAAGCCCGTCTTCTGGCTCAAGAACATCACCATTTCCTGTGAGAATTAATGTCACATCTTTGTCAATGACAATCATCATTGCTTCAAGTTTTCTTAAATATTTATCTGTGCGCCAATCTTTGGCAAGCTCAACGCAAGCGCGAGAAAGTTGACCTTTATATTTTTCTATTTTAGACTCAAGCCTTTCAAAGAGCGTCAGCGCATCAGCAGTTGAACCAGCAAAACCAGCATAAATTTGTCCTCCATTAATTTGCCTGAGTTTTTTCGCTGTGCTTTTGATGATGGTGTTGCCAAGAGACACCTGACCATCTGCTCCAATGGAGACTTTTCCGTTTTTTCTAACACTCAGAATGGTTGTTCCATGCATTATATTTTTTTCATGTGACATGTTTTTTCTCAAAATTACGTTTACATCTAGGTTAAAAGCTTTTATGATCAATAAGATATAACAAATCACTCTCAAAAATCAAGAGCGAATTTAATGAAAATCCACAATATCTATGTAAAACAAGGACTAAATCTTGAAGATCTCGAGTTAATTGACGAATCTTCCATCATCACCATTGCAGAAAAATTTTCATTTAAAGCACTGGTTTTTGGCATTTTTTGGACCATATATAAAAAACTTTGGCTTGCATCTCTTGCTCTTTTGACACTACAAATCATGGTTGCTTTTTTGACTTCAAAAAAACTCGTTGCTTCAGAAGTCGGAATGATTCTAGATTTGTGTGGAAATTTATATGTGGGATTTAATGGGCAAAAAATGCTCATGAGGAAATTGGAAAATTCTAACACACATGAATTAAGCAAAGTCATCACAGCAAAATCAGAACCAGAAGCTCTCGTCACATTCTTGAGAGAAGAAGAGTCAGATGCCAAACATAAATCAATGTGACATCTGAACCCAAAAACTAATCTCAGTTGCTGATTGCTGACCAAGCAATTGGTTCACCAAATTGGTCCATTGCAAGCCCAGCGCCATCAAACTGCACAGCCATATAGCGCGTGTTTTCACCAACATAGAGAATTGGAACAACTTTCTTACCTTGATACATGACGTCAACTTTCTTACCACGCATGCTTGGGTCGTTTTTACTTTTTGCCATAATTTTTATCTCCTAATTTAAAAGACTTATAATCTTGAAGCATGATATCAATGCTTTCATGCTTTGTCAAGCATGATTTTTAGTCATAAATTACAGAGCCATTAAACTCTCCCCAACACGAACTTTCTGGAGAAAATGAGTGGAAAATCATCTATAAAGTTTATTTGGAAGAAACTAGGAAACGGAAAAACAGCAAAAATTAACCATTTATTAACCCCCAAATGCTACCATATACATATCTCGGGAGGAAATATGTATATAATTCAATATAAAAAACGCCAAATTGAGCGAATTCGGCGAGCGAATAAGAAGCTGATATGTTGGCTGGTTTCTTATTGTTTTATGGGGATTGAGGTGTTTGCGGCGCCTATGGGGGCAAATAATGTTGCTGGTGTGGCGCATGTGACACAAGAAGGGAAAATTACGAAGATTGAGCAGGTGACTGACAAAGCGATTATAAATTGGGAAAGTTTTGACATAGCGTCAGATGAAACGGTGCATTTCTCACAACCAAACTCAAATTCCATGATCCTAAATCGCGTTCAATCTCAGCACCCAACTCAAATTCATGGAGCGATCAAAGCTAATGGAGGGGTTGCTTTGGTTAACCAAAATGGGATTATTTTTCATGAAGGGTCGCATATAGATGTAAACAAAATCATAACCTCCACTGCCGACATAAAAAACAGTGACTTCATGTCTGGCAATCTAGATTTTAGTATCCCCGGTAACCCCGACGCTGAAACTCACCTAAATGGCAAAATAACATTGCAATCCAATGGCTTAGCAGCATTCGTGAGCCCCAAACTCTACCAAAATGGTGTTATCACCGGCCATCTGGCAAAAATCACATTAGCCGCAGGAGATACCTGGACCCTAGACATGGGCGGCCTGGTAAAGCTTTCTTTATCCCAAGAAACCGCAAAAACCCTAATCCAAAAAGGCAACATTACCGGCGGTACGGTGCGTCTGACCATAAACAGCGCGAAATCCCTAGTAAAATCAGTTA
>CAYLHV010000029.1:0-9560 GCA_964383745.1 uncultured Rickettsiales bacterium
ACTGACCCCATCTCTCTCCCTCAATACTCATTATAGCATAAAATTATCTTACAATTGCGAGCGAAGCGTGGCCATCCAGAGTTATGTTTATTCATACGCTAAAAAAACAATCCTAAAGAATGATATTTCAAAGACAAACATTATTCTAAGACCAAAAAGAAAAAGGGAGCTTAAAGGCGAGCGCAAATTTTTATGAGGTATTACAATTTAAAAGGAGATTTTATTGTATATTGCGCTCGCTCTTAAGCTCCCATTGAGTTATGATAGCATAGTTAAATTCATGTTTCAACCATTTCTTCAACATTTTCTTCATTAACATTGCCAGTAGAATGAATATTGAGTGATTTTAGCTTTCTGTGCAACGCTGATCTCTCCATTCCCACAAAGCAAGAAGTTCTGGAGATGTTATTATTAAATTTCGTCATTTGCACTGACAGATATTCTCTTTCAAACATTTCTCTTGCTTCACGAAGCGGCATTGACATGATTTCAGAAGAGGTTTGAACTTTGCTACTAGTTGGTTGGGCACCATTCTTTGCTTTAGACATGATGTCAGGTGGCAGCATTTCAGCTGAAACTGGCTCTGAAGAATTTGTTTGATTCATAATCAAAATCCATTCAATCACATTTCTGAGTTGTCTCACATTTCCTGGCCATTTGTAAGCCTGCATTGCTGCAATTGCTTCATCGGTCAATTTTCTGAGAGGGAAAGATTCAGTTTCGTTTAATTGTTTCATGATGAATTCAATTAATGGTTGAATGTCATCTTTTCTTTCAGAAAGCGACGGCACTTTTAATGGCACAACATTAAGGCGGTAATAAAGATCTTGCCTGAATTTACCTTCTTTAATTTTAGCAAGCAAATCAACGCTGCTTGAGACAATCAGCCTGACTTCAATTTTCTCAGATTTTTTTATTCCCGGCATTTCGAAAGTTTGGTCTTGCAAGAATCTCAGTAATTTCGTTTGGACGCTCATTGGCAAATCTGCAACTTCATCAATGAATAAAGTCCCCAAATGTGCTTTTTCAAGGAGGCCTTGCCTGCGAGGAGCGCCGTTAATTCCAATTCCTGCCTCTGTGCCGAAAATTTCTGCATCAATTTTAATTTCATCAATGCCAGTTGGGCTGAAGAAAACGAAAGGGCCTCTATTTTTATTTTTAGATTTTTTCCAAATTAATTTTGCAACCAAGCCTTTTCCACTTCCATAAGGGCCAGTGATGAGGACTCTGCTTGATGTCACAGCGACTTTTTCAATTGATGACTTTAATGCAACAAGTGCAGAAGAATTTCCAATCAAGCTCAAATCTTCTTTGATTTTTGATTTCAAAACGGCATTTTCGTGACGCAATTTTGCTGCTTCACATGCGCGTTTAGTCATGATTAGAAGTTTATCAGTTGAAAATGGTTTTTCAATATAGTCATAAGCGCCCATTTTAATTGCAGTGACCGCTGTTTCAATGGTTCCATGACCACTGATGATGATGACAGGCAAATTAGGGTATTTTTTCTTAATGATTTCAAGAATTCCCAGACCATCAAGCTCGCTTCCTTGCAGCCAAATGTCAAGAATGACCAAGGATGGAATTTTCGTGTTCATTGCTGCGAACGCATCGACACTGTCGGAAACTGCCCGAGTGCCATATCCTTCGTCTTTCAAGACATCGGAGATGAGTTCTCTAATGTCCGCCTCATCATCGATTATTAAAATATCATATGCCATAATTTTTTTTAGATCCCTAATTATTTGTTTCATTTATTCTTGAGTTTCGAATCTCTCAGTTTTTTAAACTTAAAGTTTCATACATTAAATTAAAGCAAGAAAAAATTATATTATCAATAGTTAAATTTCATTTTTTTCTAAATAATTTTATTTTTTTGGTAAATGAACTCTGACTTCAGCTCCCACTTCTAGATTTGCAAATTCAATATTTCCTGCATGGTCATTAACAATTTTTTTCACAATTGCAAGTCCCAGCCCATTACCATCACTTTTTGTTGTCACATATGGTTTAGCAAGATCTGGAAAAAGAGATTGGCCAAAGCCGGCACCATTGTCACTAACGACTAAGGTAATATATTGATTATTGTCAGTGATTTCAATAGTGATTTTCGCTAACTCATCGAAATTATTTGAATTTTTCTTAATTAAAGTAAATTTTTCTTGACAAGATTCCTCAGAATTCTTGAATAAATTAGTTAATAGCCTGCCAATTTGACTTTTGTCGAAAGGTAAATTAATTTTTTCAAAATCGCTTTTAACCTCATATAAAATATTATTTTGCAAACATTGTCGTGAGAAAACGACATTATTAACAAGCGCCATGAGATCTTGATGAATGATGACCGGTGAGGGCATTCGTGCAAATTCTACAAATTCCTCCACCATTTTGCCAATGTCACTAACATGTCTTTTGATGGTGTCAACATATCTTCCAAAAGTTTCCTGATCTGCATCTGGAATGAATTGCCCATATTTTCTTTTAATTCTCTCTGCTGCGAGCTGAATTGGGGTGAGGGGGTTTTTAATTTCATGAGCAACTTTTCTTGCAACATCAGACCAAGCAGCATGTCGCTGGGCAATGATTAATTCCGTGACATCGTCGAAACTCACAATATAGCCAGTGACATTATCAGCAAAAGATTCCGCAACAATTCTAACGAGAAGAAAAAATTGTTTTCCATTAACTGTTAAAGAAGTTTCTTTATGAACTGAGATTTTAGGGTCTTCCATCACTTCTCTCAGAAATTCTTTCATTCTAGGAAAATATTGCTCAAATTCCGCTCCAATTAAACTGCTTGCCTCTAGATTTAAGAATCTGGTGGCGGAAGGGTTGATCATTGCAATTTTTCCATTTGTCTCAAGCACAATGATGCCAGCTGAAACTCCAGACAAAATTGTTTCGCTAAAATGTCTTCGTGCATCAATTTGTTCATTAGCTTGCACTAAATCATTTCTTTGTTGATTGAGCCGTTCAATCATCAAATTAAAAGCCTTAGCAAGAATGGCAATCTCATCATTTTCCGGCCCTTCAACCACTCTGAATGAAAAGTCACCAGTTTGGATTTTTCCTGTTGCATAAACCAAATCATTGATTGGTTTAGTGATGACTCCTGTGAAAATAATTCCCATTGAAATGGCAATGGTCATGAGAATGAGAGAAATGATCACGAAAATGATGGCAAATCTAATTTGTAAATCTGAGATTTCTGTTTTCAATTGCCGATATTCGCTGACTTCACCATGAGTTTTTTTCACATGATAGAGCACTTGTTGATCAATAGGTCTTCCAACAATGAGATATGTATTAAAAAAATTCTTAAGTTTGACTAATGCACGCACTTTATCAATTGTTGGGTCGAAAAGAAGAATCACATCACCAGAATCTGCCTCTTTCATTTGATCAACAGGCAGATTGCTGAAAGCCAGCGAGAAGCTGAGTGAATTTTGTGCAATCACTTTGTTAGGTTTAAAAATGATTACCTCCGTCAAAGAACGCACACTCGCTTCAATGTCAAGAAATTCATTAAATTTTTCTTGATCTTGCATGAGAATGAGCCCAGCTTCTGAAATGATATTTGCCATTTTAATCGCTTCAACTTTGATTGCTTCTTTATGTTCCCCAAGATAGGACTCTGCAACAATCACAGATTCTTCCAAAGCATTGCTCACTTTGTCATTAAACCAAGACTCAATTCCATAGCTGAAAAAAAGATAAGAAAAACTGGAGATGATGATTGTTGGAATGCTGAAAACCAAGCTAAACATTAAAATAATGCGACTTTGCAGCCTATATCCAGATTTTTTCTTTTCAGCAAAGAAACCAATGAATCTTTTCGAAATGCTTGTAACAAGCATGAGCAGAAAAATGAGGTCAATAATCAGCAGAGACATGACGAGTTTTGGTGGAGTGCCAAAAGGTGTGAAGCTGCGAGTGATGGCAACATAAGTCGAAATGACCGAAACCAAAGACCCAGCAATCATGGCTATGATGAATTTTTTAGAGGAAAATAGGCCTCTTAATTTTTCGTTTAAAATTTGTTTAAAATTCATCAAAGCCTTAAATTAGATAAATAGTTATAAACTAAAAAGCATTTTCCACAGCAATTTTAATTTGCCGACATGCCTCAATTAAATTTTCCTCTGAAGTTGCATAGGAAGCTCTGAAGAAGCCATCAAGGCCAAAAGCCGAACCTGGAACAACTGCAACATTTGCTTTTTCAAGCAAGAATTCTGAGAATACATAAGAATCATTAATGACTCTACCATCTTTTGTAATTTTGCCAAAAAAAGAAGAACAATCAGCCATGACATAGAAGGCGCCAAGTGGATTCAGACATTTGATTCCTTCAATTTTGTTCAACTCATTGACAATCAAATCTCTTCTTTTTTGAAAAATTGCTCGATTTGTTGCAATGAATGTCTGATCACCATTCAAGGCCTCCACAGCTGCCCATTGAGCAATTGAGCAAGGGTTTGAAGTGCTTTGTGACTGAAGATTCGTCATTGCCTCAATCAAATCTTTGCGACCAGCTGCATAGCCAATTCTCCATCCAGTCATTGAATAGGATTTAGACAAGCCATTAATGGTCAAAATTCTGTCTCTGACCTCTGGCGAGGCAATTTGTGCCATTGTAAAAAATTCTTGATCATCATAAATCAAATGCTCATAAATGTCATCTGACATGATGTGTAAATGAGGAAATTTTACAAGAAGTTCAGCAATTTCTTGCAATTCTTCTTTACCATAAACCGCTCCAGTTGGGTTTGATGGGGAATTCAAAACTAACCATTTTGTTTTTGCAGTAATAAATTTTTCAATATTTTTTGCGCTAACTTTAAAATTCTCTTCAGCCGGAATAATGACAGGTTTTCCAGAAGCAAGTAAAACCATGTCAGGATATGAAACCCAATATGGCGCAGGGATCAAGACTTCATCACCCTCATTAAGACTTGCCAAGAAAGCGTTAAAAATCGAATGTTTTGCACCGCAGCTCACTAAAATTTCATCAGGAGTGAAATTAACAGAATTTTCTCTTTTCAATTTAGCGCAAATTGCATTTTTCAATTCTTTAATGCCGCTAACTGCAGTATATTTCGTTTGCCCGTTTTTAATTGCATTAATTCCTGCTTCTTTAACATTTTCAGGAGTGTCAAAATCAGGTTCTCCTGCTCCAAGGGAAATGATGTTGATTCCTTGGCTTTTCAGTAAAGCAGCTTTTGCTGTCACGGCCAAAGTTGGAGATGGTTTAATGTTCAGAATTTTGTCAGCAATGATGTTTTGCATTTGATTTACTAATCTCTTTGATTGATTTGCCTAAATAAAATGTGAATTTTAGCACAGCCTCAGTGACTGATCAAGCCTAATTTTTGTGCTTTTATGCAAGATTTTTTTAAAATAGATGAAATAATCAATTTATAGATTGTCTTTATGGTTGTAATATGACAAAATTATATGTATATGAATAAGATATTCTCAAAAATCAGGTGATAAAAATGGTGAAAAATAAATATAGGCAAATTATTACTCAATGTTTCAAAAAATTTGAAGAAATTCTCTCAGAAATTAAAGACATTTTTGCGAAATTTGATAATCTAATTGAGACGAACATGAATCTAGCAAAATTCCACTTTTCTGCAGGCAATTTGTCAGATGCTCTTTTCAGATTCAAGCTCGTTGATTTTTTCAGCAAAGACCATTTTGAAACAAACTATGAAATTGCCAGAATTAAACTATTGCAAAATGATCAAAAATCTGCTTTATTACATTTGAAAAGAGCAATTGAAAATTTGTCACAATCTGACGAAAAATTTAAAAAAGGGGAGGAGTTGATTAATTTGATTAATGAATTCTTAAATGTCTCGAAAGAAATTCCAAAATCAAGACTCAAAAGTGTCTTTTTGGACATAAAATATTTGAATAATGAAAAATAATTTTGCTTGTTAATAAAAGATTATTCTTTTTCATGTAAAATAAGATCAATAGCTAAATTAATGACCTCAAAAGGTTTTGAAAATTATGAAAAAACAATTTGCTCTAATCATGTTTCTGTGTTTCTTCTCTTTTCTTGTGAAAGCAGAGACAGAGTCAGCCATTAAAAGAGACCCCTACGAAATTCACAGAATTCAATATATGAAATATGAGAACAAATATGAAATTGACGCAATCTATGACCCGCTTGAGCCAGTTAACCGTGTTTTGTTCCAAACTCACGATGTGATTGACACTGCCCTACTTAAGCCTGCCGCAACGATCTATAACACAATTGTGCCTGATTTTGGCAGGGAAATTGTCAATAATTTCCTAACCAACTTAAAAATCTTCACCGTCATTCCAAATCAAATTCTGCAAGGCGACCCAGATTTGGCCTTTGAAAGTTTCAGCAGACTTCTTGTGAATGCAACTTTGGGAATCTTTGGCCTTTTTGACGTTGCTTCCCATGAAAACATGCCCCATCATCACGCAGATTTTGGCCAAACACTTGCAACCTACGGCGTTCCTGCAGGGCCTTACTTGTTCATCCCAATTCTTGGCCCTTCATCAGTGCGAGATTTCGCCGGCACCTATGTTGACTACCAACATTTAGATGTGGTGAAACATAAATTCTCAAAATCTCAAAACATGCAAAGAACAATTGGCACTGGCATCAGCAAAAGGGCCTATAACATTGAGTTCATTGACAACATAAAACGCACTTCAATTGACCCTTATGCAACAATGAGAAGCCTCTACATACAAAATCGCAAAACCATAATCAAAGGTAAGTAAACATAATGCTAAAAAATTTAAAACTAATAATCTCTTTACTAATCATCTGTCTGCCTTTGTCTGCACATGCGGATAAGACAGAAAATGCCAGGAAATTTGTCGAAAATCTGGCCGATGAGACCATTAATCTATTGAAAAACACATCAATAAATGATGAAGAAAAGCAGAAAGTTTTAAATGGAATTTTTCAAAAAAATGTAAATACTAAATGGATTGGGAAATTTGCTCTTGGAAAATATTTCCGCTCTTTAAGCAAGGAGCAAAAAATCGAATATCTTGATCTATATACAGATTTCATCACTGCAAACTATGTCATGCATTTTAAGAAATTTAATAATCAGAAAATTGATATCGTCTCAGTCTCTGATTTGCAAGATGGTGACATCATGGTGAAGACTGCCATTAAACAACCTTCAAATCCCAACCCCATCTCAGTCAGCTATCTGGTCAGAGATGAAAATGGCGCAATCAAAATTTTTGACATTGTGGCCGAAGGTGTGAGTTTAATCTCAACACAAAGGTCAGAATTTAACAGCGTGATTTCCAGTAATGGAGTAGATTTTCTGCTTGAAATGCTGAGAAAGAGAGTTAATAAATAATTCACTAAACTACTAATTGAAAAATAGGCTTTTTCCCGACTTTGACAAATTTATTGATTAGAGTTTCGAGGTTTTTTTTGTATATGGCACTAGTTTTAGTCAATAAAATTTTATGAGCAAAATTCACCTTCCTTGGCCAACAGACGAAGCTCTTGTAACCCGATTGCTGCTGTGGGATGGAGTGAGGGCGTCGCGCCATTTGGTGCTTTCTGCTGAGATTTCTTCTTGATCTTCCGGGTCGATGGTGGAATCCATGTCGTCATCGCTGAGGCTCATGATGCTTGGGGTTGAGGTTTTTTCTTCGCTAGTGTCACATTTTTCTTTGTCGTCGTCGCTGAAGCTCGTGGTGCTTGGTCTAGAGGTTGTTTCGTGGTGGAAGTGGAATTTGTTTAGAGTTTCTTGGCTAATTCCATATTTTTCTATGATTCTATTAATTTCAGCAACATGTTCAGGGTTGTCTGGGGAAAGCAGGTGGTTTCTGTTGCTGACAGCCATGTATGAATCGCTGAAATTACCAGGAAGCCTGTGTTTTTTTGGGAATGTAGAGTAGTATGTAAAGAAATCTTCAACTAGTTTGGTGTTATTATTTTGTCCTAGAGTTACTTCTGTGTCGGTAATATTTCCTAGAACTTTAAAAACATCATGGTTTTTAACAGCATGAATTACATCGGTAATATAGAGTCTTAAAAGCTTGGACCAAAATAAAGGGGAATTAAATCTGCTTTTAGTTATAGTTTCGAGATTGAAGGTATCATATACTCTTTGAAATTGCCTTAAATCCTCTTTTATGATTCTATTTTCAGCCTTCGTTTCTTCACAGTCAAATCTTTCATTGTTATTATCTAGCAATTTAATAAAATTTATAGCAAAAGGGAACGTATAATGATAGTCACTTGTAAAACAAAACATGAAATTTAAGGTATTTAAAGAAGTTCCTATAGATATATTTCTTATTGAGAAATACTCTTCCAATATGCCGTTCAAAGTTGGTAAAAACATTGCAATTTGAGATTGCAATATCTTTGTTTTATGCTCTAGGCCCCATTCCTCGTCAGAGTAACCATATCTCGTATTCCACAATCTATAATTTTCTTTCTCAATTTCCTTTACTAATTTTTCTGCAATCTCATCAACAACATCTTCTGCGAATGAGAATGATTGTTCTTTGCGGTTAAAAGACAAACTTTCTTCTGTTAAGAATTTTGATTTCATATTGCTTCTCCTCCTTTAAATTCACTATCTTTGTGTTATTTGGCTCGAACTAGCTGCTCTTTGACTTGAGTTAGCTGTAGAACTCTGTTCACTTAATAATTTTCCCGTATGTTCTCCAATCGCAACTTTATTCCCCGAAATTAATTGTATAAATTCTGCTAATTGAGTATCACTATTTGTTAATTCTTTGAAAGTTTTTATACCATCACTTAAACCTACTTTTAATTTTGTAATTTGCTCTTTTCTCCACTTTTCGAAAAGTGCTCCTGTTTCAATGCTCAGTTCTAACATTTTGTCAATTTTTTCTTTATCCTTGGGCAACATTTTATTAATGCCTAGATTTTTAATGAGCCCGATATATTCTGCGTCACTTTCATACAATTTGGGGACATACAAAAAAGAGCCCCAGGAATAAGTTATGCTGGGGGCTGACTCTAGTTCAGATATCAGCAGCATCTGATTTTGGATTATTTCATTTAATTTAAAACTATAAAATGCATTGGCAAAATCTGTGAAATCTCCTACAGATAGAGGTTTTGATGTGAGTGTTGAAATTTCATCATTCACTTCTTCTATAATTCTTTCTCTGATATTATTTTCATCAGATTCTAAAACTGCAAAATCTTTCATGCGGCTTCTGATTTTAACTATGTGATTCATCATTCGCGTTTCTAATGACTTAAGCAGTTCATTTGAATGTTCTTTGGCATGTTCAAATTCATGATTAAGTTGTGCTTCAATCACTTTAACCAAAACATCTTTAGATTTTTCGTAACTTTTCTTTTCCTCCTTTAATATATCTGTAATTTTTTTCCAATCGATCGGATTTTTTCTCATTACTAAGCTTCTAAATATTGGTTTATTGCCGGAATCTAAACTATATTTAGCATTATCATCAGACGGGTTTACTAAGAATCCTGATTGTGCTTCTTCGTCCCCTAAGACCCAGTTCCATCTTGGGTTTGTTCTTAATGGATAGCC
>CAYLHV010000030.1:0-7806 GCA_964383745.1 uncultured Rickettsiales bacterium
TTTGGCCGCCTAGGTTGATTACCGATTTTACTAGGGATTTCGCGCTGTTTATGGTCAGACGCACCGTACCGCCGGTGATGTTGCCTTTTTGGATTAAGGTTTTTGCAGTTTCTTGCGATAAAGAAAGCTTCACCAGCCCTCCCATATCCAAAGTCCAGGTATCTCCTGCCGCTAATGTGATTTTCGCTAAATGACCGGTGATGATGCCGTTTTGATAGAGTTTGGGACTCACGAACGCTGCTAAGCCGTTGGATTGTAATGTTATTTTGCCATTTAGGTGAGTTTCGGCGTCTTGTTTTCCGGGGATGCTAAAATCTAGATTTCCGGACATAAAATCACTGTTTTTTATATCCGCGGTGGAGGTAATTATTTTGTTTACATCTATATGCGACCCTTCATGAAAAATAATCCCATTTTGATTAACCAAAGCAACCCCACCATTAGCCTTAATCGTCCCATGAATTTGAGTTGGGTGCTGCGATTGAACACGATTCAAAATCATAGAGTTAGAATTTGGTTGTAAGAAATGCACCACCTCATCCGCCGCAACATCAAAATTCTCCCAATTTATAATTGCTTTGTCCGTCACCTGCTCAATCTTCGTAATTTTCCCCTCTTGTGTCACATGCGCCACACCCGCAACATTATTTCCCCCCATAGGCGCCGCAAACACCTCAATCCCCATAAAACAATAAGAAACCAGCCAACATATCAGCTTCTTATTCGCTCGCCGAATTCGCTCAATTTGGCGTTTTTTATATTGAATTATATACATATTCCCTCCCTGGATATGTATATATTAGCATTTGGGAGTTAATAAATGGTTAATTTGGGATTATTTTGTTGGGATGAATTGATTTTGGGTTGATGGGGGGTAAAATAACCTCTGGTTTGCCGCGCCTTCAGCTCGCAATGACGATTTTGGGGAGAGGCTCGCGCGGGGGTGACGAATTTGGGGGCTCGCTGGGAAGAATGTTGGGAAGGATTGTGGGGAGGAATGTTGGGGAGGATTTGGGGGGACGGTTGGGGGAATTGAAAAGATTGAGGTGGGATATGCGCCTTTTGGATTTGCCCAATTTGGTTTTTATGATTTTGCGTGACCTTTAATGGCGCCAGCGGTTGGGGGGGTTATTGAGGCGGTGATGCCTCCGAGATTTAGGACTGAGTCAAGTCCGATTCCTTCGAAACCTTTGAAAATTGGTGACTGGACAGCGTCAAAAATTGTGGAAAGTCCAGCAGTGACAGCACGAATGGTCCAACCAGTGCCATGTTGATTAATGACGGAAACTCCTTCAGAGCTGAGACCAATTTCAAGCGTGGAAGAACCGCCGCCGCCTTCTCCTCCCATGTTACTAAATGTTCCCATTGAACTTAAAATTGCTCCCCTGGATGGGCCTGATTCGGCTGCGTCTGACATTATTTCTCCATATTAATATAAAACATTAATCAACTCCCTTTAATTCCAAAATTCCTTTCTTAATTTCGGCGATCGCTTTTGCAGGATTTAATCCTTTAGGGCAAGTTTTTGTGCAATTCATGATTGTGTGGCAGCGATAGAGCTTAAATGGGTCTTCTAAATCAGCAAGTCTTTCTGCTGTTGCCTCATCTCTGCTGTCCGCAATCCATCTGTAGGATTGGAGCAAAATGGCTGGGCCTAAATATTTGTCACTATTCCACCAATAGCTGGGGCAGCTTGTGGAGCAGCAAGCGCAAAGAATGCATTCATAAAGACCATCAAGTTTCGCTCTATCTTCTGGTGATTGCAAAGTTTCTTTTTTGATTTCTTGCTTTGAGCTGCGTTTAATCCATGGTTCAATTGATTCATATTGTGCGTAAAATTGTTTTAGGTCTGGCACCAAATCTTTCACAACAGGCATGTGCGGAAGTGGAAAAATTTTGACATCACCACTCACATCTTTGATTGGTTTTGTGCATGCAAGAGTGTTAGTGCCGTCAATGTTCATGGCGCAGCTGCCACAAATTCCCTCACGGCAAGAGCGCCTGAAAGTGAGAGTTGGATCAATTTCTGATTTGATTTTAATTAAAGCATCAAGAACCATTGGGCCACAAGAATTCATGTCAACTTCAAAAGTGTCAATCGACGGATTTGCTCCATTTTCTGGATTATATCGATATATTTTAAAATTTCTGACATTTTCAGATTCACTGTCACATTTGTGAGTGACACCTGTGGTGATTTTTGAGTTTTTTGGCAGCGCAAATTCAACCATTTTCCTTACCTGTCTTTCTAGCTTATTATTGTCATTATATTATATAAAAGTTAACAAAAGGTTAATACACCCTCTTTTTTGGCGGGATATATTCCATTTCGTCAGTTAATGTGAATTGATTAACTGGCCTGAAATCAAGAGACACATTTCCAAGAGAATCAATCCAGGAGATTGAATGAACCATCCAATTTTCATCATCTCTTTCTGGGAAGTCGTCCCGGGCATGCGCTCCCCTGCTCTCTTTGCGGTTATGGGCAGAATGCATGGTCACCACAGCTTGATCTAGAAGATTTTGCAATTCTAACGCCTCAACAAGGTCGCTATTCCACACCATTCCACGGTCAGTGATTCCCAAGTCTGAGAAGCTTTTCCAGCATTGGTCAATTTTTTCAACACCTTCTGCAAGTGACGCTTCATCGCGGAAAACAGCAGCGTGAGTTTGCATGACATGTTGCATGTGTGATCTGATTTCAGAAGTTGACTTAGGACCATTAGAATTTCTGATTAAATCAAGCCTTTGAATGGCAATTTCACCAGCATTTGCAGGCAAAGCTTTATGTGGCGCACCTGGCTTCACAATTTCTTTCGCTCTGAGAGCTGCCGCCCTTCCAAACACCACAAGATCAAGCAAAGAGTTAGAACCAAGGCGATTTGCACCATGGACAGAAACACAAGCAGCTTCACCAATTGCCATTAAACCTTCTACTATTTTGGTTTTGCCGTTTTCTACAAAAAGAACTTCGGCTTTATAGTTTGTCGGAATGCCTCCCATGTTATAGTGCACTGTTGGTAAAACTGGGATTGGCTCTTTTGTGACGTCAACATCGGCAAAAACTTTTGCGGTTTCGGCAATGCCAGGCAGTCTTTGATGAATGATTGCCGGATCTAGATGGTCAAGATGGAGATGAATGTGGTCTTTTTTCGGGCCAACACCTCTTCCTGCTTTGATTTCGAGCGTCATTGAACGAGAGACAACATCACGTGATGCAAGATCTTTCGCCGAAGGGGCATAGCGCTCCATGAATCTTTCACCTTCTGAATTTACTAAATAGCCCCCTTCTCCGCGCACGCCTTCTGTGATTAAACAACCTGCACCATATACTCCTGTTGGGTGGAATTGGACGAATTCCATGTCTTGAAGCGGAATTCCGGCTCTGAGACACATGGCATTACCATCACCAGTGCATGTGTGAGCACTTGTGGCTGAGAAATAGGCCCTGCCATAGCCCCCTGTGGCAAGAACAACCATGTGGGCTCTGAAACGGTGGATTGTTCCGTCGTCAAGATTCCAAGCCATGACACCTCTGCAAACATTATTTTCATCCATGATTAAATCGAGGGCTATATATTCAACAAAAAATTCTGCTTTATGCTTCAAAGCCTGCTGGTAGAGCGTGTGGAGAATGGCATGACCGGTTCTGTCGGCTGCGGCGCAAGTTCTTTGAGCTGCACCACCTTCTCCAAATTCTTTTGTCATTCCGCCAAATGGGCGTTGATATATTTTGCCATCTTTTGTTCTGGAAAAAGGCACGCCATGATGCTCTAGTTCAATGATTGCCTGCATTGCATTTTTGCACATATATTCAATTGCATCTTGGTCTCCAAGCCAGTCTGCTCCTTTAACCGTGTCATACATGTGCCAGCGCCAATCATCTTCTCCCATGTTGCCGAGTGCAGCGCTGATGCCACCTTGCGCTGCAACTGTGTGGCTTCTGGTTGGAAAAACTTTAGTGATGCAAGCAGTTGAAAGGCCAGCTTCAGCCATGCCAAATGTTGCTCTGAGACCAGCTCCACCTGCACCAACAACCACAACATCATACTCATGGTCGATAATTTTATAGTTTTCTAAAGACATGATTTGTTTAACCCTTTAATATTAGATTTTTTATGAGAAATAACAGTCAATTACGGCGAAAATAGCTGCAAAAACTGAAGCATAGCTGACTAATTTTGTTATGATGAGCATGGTCATTCTTTTAGCTTTGCAAGTGACATAATCCTCTAAAACAACTTGAATTCCCAAATTTGCATGATGCACTGCCACAAGCACGAAAGCTAGAAGAGCAATTGTTTGAATTGGGGTTTTGATTAAATCTTCCACCAGCAGATTACCCGATTCAGAGATTTTACATATCACATTATAGATTAGTGAAGCTAAAAGGAAAATTAAGCAAATTGCTGTAAATCTTTGTGCCCACCAATGTTTAACGCCTGATTTTGCTGAGCCAGCTGATTTAATTTTTGAAAATTCTGATGTGAAACTCATTTTTTTCTCTCTTAAAAATTTGGTTTAAATGCTTCTAGGCTGCGGTTTGCATTAGCATGAAAGACAATGAAGCCAGGATTATGCTTGTCAAAATCACCACCCAACCTGTTAAATTCATTATTTTAATTGAAAAGCCAAAACCCATGTCCCAAAAGAGATGTCTAATTCCATTCAGCAAATGATAAAAAATGGAAAAGATCCAGAAAAACATGGCTAGTTTAAGAACATTAGATGAGAAAATTTCATGCATTTTTGATTTGCATTCAAAACTGCCATAGACCTCAAAAAAGACCCACCAACAAAAAACCAGCAGGCCAAGGAACAAGAAAATTCCTGTTCCTCTGTGGGTGATTGATGCCATTGATGAAATTTGTGGTTTATATATTGTCAAATGAGGTGACAATGGCCTTTTAGATTCTTTAGTCATTTAAAATTATGAAAACCCCCCAATGAATTTGCACTTTTCATTTATAAAAATTCTATGATTTTTCAGAATCTTTTTCAAGCATTAACTTTAAATTTAATGCCACTTGTGTAATTATCAATGAAAATATCAGCAAGATTATTAGCTGAATTTGCTCCAACTGTGTCTAATTTTCCTCTGATTGACAAAGCACAAATGCCATGCAAACCGCACCAAATGACTTTTGTGACCTCTGGTGAGTCTTTTGGCAAAATTGAGAATTTCTCTTCCACAATTTTCTCAACTAAAGAGAACATGCGCGTGATTTTTTCTACATACCACTTTGGAAATTCTGGCAATGTTGTGATTCTATGCTCAAAAAGAACACTCCACAGCGCAAAATTTTTGTTGCTAAAATCGATGAAATCTCTCGCAAGCAACTTAATTAACTCAGCCGAATTTTTGTTTTTCTCAATAATTTTTGTGAAACGGTTATATATTGAATCAATTGTGAAAGCATTAACGTGAAGTAAAAGATCGTCAATATTTTCAAAAATGTTATATAGTGTGCCAACTGTGTAGCCAATGCGGCTCGACACTTTTCTTGCGCTTAACTCTCCGAAACCAGATTCCTCAAGAATCTCAATTGCTGAGTTGACTATCATTCTTTTTAGTTCGTCTCTGCCGTGATCGCCCCTTCTTCCCATGTTTTTTTATCCTCTAAAGATTATGTTAAAATATACATTTATTTAAATAGTTGATTTTAGGCATTTTTGCCTAAGCATATAAGTGTTTTACAATAACTAAATTAAAATCCGTTTGCAAGAGGTAAAAAGCATGTTTATCACTTATTTTCATTATTTTTAAAATTAAATGTGGACTGATGTTTCTTTTTATAATATTATTTGTTAAAAAAATCTAAGCCTAGTGAGGAACAAATGCCCATCATGTCTGATATTTGGATCAGAGAAATGTCTGTTAAAAACCAAATGATTGAACCTTTTGCAGAAAAGCAACATCGCAAGTCCGATGGTGAGAAAATTATTTCCTATGGCTTGTCCTCCTATGGCTATGATGCAAGGGTGGCAAATGAATTTAAGATTTTCACGAATGTTGATTCGGCAATTGTTGACCCAAAAAATTTCTCAAATGACGGTTTCGTCGAAAGAATCTCAGATGTTTGCATCATTCCGCCCAACAGTTTTGCGCTTGCACATACTGTGGAATATTTTAAAATTCCGCGTGACGTTTTAGTGGTTTGTGTTGGAAAATCAACATATGCACGCTGCGGAATCATTGTGAATGTGACGCCACTTGAACCAGAATGGGAGGGACATGTGACTTTGGAATTTTCAAACACCACCCCACTTCCAGCAAAAATCTATGCTAACGAAGGAGCGTGCCAATTTTTATTCCTCAAAGGAGATCAAATCTGCGAAACTTCCTATTTAGACAAAGGTGGAAAATATATGAAACAAAAAGGAGTGACTTTACCACGAATGTAATTTTCATTTTAAATGGTAAATTTAGGACTTGATTAATGAAAAAAACTGTGATATAACTCCCTGATGCGAAAATGTTATGGCTTTTGTTTGCCCGCTAAACAACTCAAGTCTTGAAAAAACATTTAAAATCCAATAATTTAAACTTTCATGCATGCGGGCCTTTGGCCAAAAGCTTGATTTTATGAAACAATAAACATTTTTTAAGAGAATGAATCATTATGAAAACTTATTCTGCTAAACCTTCTGAAATTCAGAAAAAATGGTTTTTAATTGATGCACAAGACCTTGTAGTGGGAAGACTTGCTTCGAGAATTGCAATGATTTTGCGCGGAAAGCACAAACCAACCTTCACAGCTCACATGGATTGCGGCGACAATGTTGTTGTGATTAATGCTGAAAAAGTGAAATTCACAGGCAACAAAGATGACCTTAATGTTGGTAAAAAATATTACCACCACACTGGTTTCCCAGGTGGAATTAAAGAAAAAACTGCTGGCAAAATTTTGGCTGGCGCACATTCCCACAGAGTGCTTGAAAAAGCTGTGGAAAGAATGATGCCAGGCGGCCCATTAAGCAGAGCTCAAATGAAAAATCTCTATATTTACGCCGGGGAAAAACATGCACAAGAACCTCAAAAACCAGAGTTTCTTGACATTGCAGCAATGAATCCGAAAAATAAAAAATCTTAATAAATAAGGTGCCATAAAAATGAAAATCAAAGATTTAATTAAAGATGAGTTCACTGCAACAGAAACTGCAAAAACTCCCGTAGAAGCTCAAAAACCTGTCAGAAAAGCAAACAGAGATGCTCAAGGCAGGTCCTATGGAACTGGCAGAAGAAAAGACGCAACTGCCAGAGTGTGGATTAAACCAGGCAAAGGCTTATTCTCAGTGAATGGCAAAGAAGCTTTCGCTTATTTCCAAAGAGCAAGTTTGATTATGCTCATGAACCAACCATTTGAAACTGTGAAAGCTGCCGGCAGTTTTGACGTTTTCTGCACAGTTAAAGGCGGAGGCCTTTCTGGACAAGCCGGGGCTGTCAGACATGGAATCAGCAGAGCACTTAATGAGTTCGACCCAGAATTCAGAGCAGCTTTAAAAGATGCTGGTTTCTTGACAAGAGACCCAAGAGCTGTGGAAAGGAAGAAACCTGGTCGTAAGAAAGCCAGAAAAAGCTTCCAATTCTCTAAGAGATGAAGAATTTACACTAAATTTAGAAAGAAGAAAGGACCTGACATGCAATTGTTGGGTCTTTTTTTTATGTTTTTTGATGCGTTAATTTGTCAAAGAGATGTTGATTTTAGGAATTTTAGGAATTGGAATTTGGAAGTGGGGCGAATGACCGGATTTGAACCGGCGACATCCAGAATCACAATCTGGCGCTCTAACCAACTGAGCTAC
>CAYLHV010000031.1:0-5338 GCA_964383745.1 uncultured Rickettsiales bacterium
ATCTTTATGGTTGAAAGCCAAGGATCCTACATTAATACGCGAAGGGTTGTACGCAAAGTAATTTTGATTAATCACCTTGTAATTGCTCTTATCCTCTGAAGCAACCTGCTTGCTGAAGTGAGCTTCGGGATTCACAAAACCATGCTTATTTGAAACACTCCAGACAGGTATATCCCGCTCTTTCACACGTTCACGTGATTCTGATATTAAGTCTTCGAGCTCTATGAGTGGGTAGTCCGAATTCGAAAGCATTTCTGTCGCTATATAGCGTGAACCTGAAAGATTAAAGTCTCCACTTTCTACTATCTTGGACTTCTCGACGATATGTGCGAAATTCGTCTCGATACTTTCGTTATTCTTAAACGCTTCAATAGCCTTAAGCGCATCAGGTAATTCACTTCCGAGCTTTTTTGCCTGTTTTGCATCTAGTGTTACGCCGGTGTTTTTGATATCAACAAACAAAATCTCATCACGCCGTTTGGCAAGCTCTTTGTCGAGCAGCAGTACACTGGTTTTAACACCTGCATATGGATTAAATACTCCAGCTGGTAAACTGACTACGCCGTAGAGGTAATTTTCGACCAAGTTTTTGCGGAGTTCTTTGTAGGCTTTGCCACTCTGAAAGATGATACCCTCTGGCACGACGATACCAGCGCGGCCGGTTGGCTTGAGATGGCTAGCTATGTAATCAACGAAAAGAACTTCGGCGCGATTGGCTGATATGCCGAACTTTTTGTGCGGCTGGATGCCGCCTTTTGGCGTCATAAACGGCGGATTGGCCAGGATGACATCGTAGCGGTCGTTCCAATACTCTTCGCTACTGAGAGAGTCGTGATTGATGATATCTGGTGTTTTGAAACCATGCAGATACATGTTGACCTTGGCGGTGCGCACCATTGTTGGGTCGATATCGAAGCCGCGGTAGTTATGATGAATTTTATCGAGTTCGTCGGCTGTGAGGCGCTTTTCATCATTTGTATTGCCCTGCTCGTCTTTGCCGTCGTGCTGCGACAGGACATGGTTGTATGCAGCGATCAAAAATCCGGCCGTACCAACAGCCGGGTCGAGTACTTTGTCGTCTTTGGTCGGATTGACGGCTTCGGCTATAAACTTAATGATATGGCGCGGTGTACGAAACTGACCGACGTCGCCCTGCGCGCCGGTGATAGAAAGTAGGTACTCATAGGCGTCGCCGATATCGTCGGTTTCGCCGTGGCTAAACTTATCGGCTTCTTTGAGAAATAGCGTCAAAACATTCGCCGAGTTGAACGGCAAAAAGGCGTTTTGGTAAATACTGCGAAATAGCTCAGGAATGTTTTCGTTTTTGGCCATGGTTTGAATAGCCTGACGATACAGCTCGAGCCGCTCGTGAGCGCCAAGGCTTGATGACATGAGCGCGTGCCAGTTGTACTTTTCGTATTCACCGGTGAAATAGGTACGGACACCCCCTAGTGCGGCCGACTGATCGTCGATGTCGTTCATGAATTTGTACATGAGGGCATAGGTAATTTGGTCAATCTGTCCGGCTGGTGACGGTACGGCACCAACCAGTATTTGGCGCATGGTGTCGATTCGTCGACGGAATTCTTCGTATGACATATTTGTTTATCCTTTCAGTTTTTCGATATCTATGTAATCGCGGATGTAGCTCACGATCGGCTCGGCAAGTTCGGCGCGATACAGGGTGCCGTATTGGTCGAGCGTGAGCTGACCGGTCTGAGCCAGGTTGCCAAACTGACGGCTGTCGATGGCGTCGCGGACTTCGCGCGATGAAATGTATGAATCAAATAGCCGATAAGCAAGATGAAATAGTCCTGGGTTTTCCGACAGTTGCTCCGATAGGCCTTTTGTGGTGACAAAATCACTGAACTTTTCGCTGATGATCTCGGCTTTTTTAGGTGGCTGCTCAACGCGACCCATGATGATATCGAGCGCCTCGCCGAGACTAATACGACGATCGAGCTTGAAATGCTTTTTGATTTTGTCGAGGGTCATGTAGTGATTTGGTTTGTCGAGTACATTATTTTTGACATACTCTAGGGCAGCGAGTGGATCTTCTTCATCAAGGCGTCTTAGCTCGGCATCCTCGCTCGCCTCTTCGCGCCACTTCTGGAACATTTCGCGGTCGATACGCATGCCGTCGGCACCGATAGCGGTTTGTTCGGCAGTTTTTAGCTCGTCGTGCTCACCGAGCTCCATCGGACCATAGTGAGGTGGCAAGTCATCAATGATGGTGCCGGTTTCTTTTGCACCTGGTTCGGCAACAGCAGTAGCTTCTTGTAGTTTTGGTATGACAAGCGGCGCCTTATAGTCATAGGTTTCATTGAAATAATCACAAACCGCGAAGAAATCGATGAGCTTGAAGCCGGTTTTTTTGTGTGTGATGACTTCTTCGTCATTAGCATAGTCCGTATAGTTGAATGTGTGCAGTCGTGTGCCGCGTCCCTTCATCTGGATGAAGTCGCTCGGGCTAAAGACTGGGCGCATAAATACAACGTTTTGTAGGTCACTACAGTCGTAGCCCGTGGTCATCATACCGACCGTCACGGCCACGCGAGCTCGTGAACTTTCGTAGTTATCGAGCCAGCGGGTATGACCAAGTAAATCGTTTTCACTAAAGCGTACCGTGAACTCCTGTGCGTCGCGCACACGACTGGTGATTTGGATAGCGAAGTCTGATTGATATCTACCAGGCCAACGCTCCATAGCCAGCTTATTAAGTATATTTACGACCTTTTCGGCGTGATCTTGCGAGACGGCAAATATGATCGACTTACCTATTTCACCGCTGATCGGATCTTTGTCGGCTTGCTCGAGAAATGTTTTTGCCAGAACGTCATTTGTCTCTTGGTTAAAGAACTTACGCTCAAAGTCACGCGCACCGTAAACTTCATCCATGGCTTCGCCATCTTCACTCACTCGGTGAACCGCATACCCTTCGTCGCTTAGGAGTTGCGTGGTGATATCGGTACGCGCATCGACAACAGTTGGATTGACGAGGAATGGGCCGTCCGGGTCGTTAACACCATCTGTCAGGCTGTAGCGAAATGTCGGCTGGCCACTTTCGCAACCAAAGGTTGTGTAGGTGTCGAGTAGCTGGCGACGTTCAAATTCTTTTTCGGTGTTTTCGTCTTCACCCGTTCCCTTAAGATAATCTTTCGGAGTAGCAGTGAGGCCGACACGATAGCCCACAAAATATTCAAATACTGCGCGAGCGTTGCCGCCAATAGAACGGTGCGCTTCGTCGCTAATGACAAGATCAAAATCGGTTGGTGAGAATAGAGCACGATAGCGGTCACCCACCTGCAAGCTCTGAACAGTGCTAACAACAACTTCGGCCTTGCCCCAGTCGTCTTTATGTTTTTTGTACGTAAGCACAGTAAAGTCTGAACCGATTGCTTGCTGAAAAGCTTTTTGTGCTTGATCTTCTAGCTCGATGCGATCAACTAGGAACAGCACGCGCTGGGCATTGCCGGTTTTGAGAAATAGTTTGATGATCGCGGCACAGGTGAGAGTTTTGCCGGTACCGGTCGCCATCTCGAGGAGATAGCGCTTCTTGTCTTGTCCAGCTGCTTTTTGGATGGCATGAATTGCGTCTACTTGGTAATGACGCATGATTTTGAGTTTATTCTTATCGATAAAGTCTTTTTGCTGTTCGCCGCCAGCTTTGTAGTCTGGCGACTCTTCAAACCCCGGGTGTTGTGACTGCGCGATATAAGTATTGTCAACAGTTTCACTGGCAAGCGCTTCGGGGTTTGGCCTGTAGTCCTTTTTATCCTGTAGCGACTGAAGGGTTGGTAGTTTTGAAATCGGTTCAGGATTACCCTCATACATATCCCACAAAAAGTGTACGTCGCCATTACTAAGAATGACATAGCGTACATGCATGCCATTGGCGTAATTTCTTGCCTGTTCCTTGGCACTAAGCGGTCGTATGCCTGCTCTTTTTGCCTCTAATACAGCTACCGGTTTTTGGTTGTCATCCAGCAGTAAGTAGTCTATGAAGCCGCCTTTTACGTTTTCGTAGTCTTCGCCAGCCTCATGAAGATCTATTTTTTCACCCGGCGAAAGACGCGTCTCAACATCAACATTTGCACGGCCAGCTTCGCTATCTATCAATCGCCAGCCAGACTCTTCTAAGAGTTTGTTAATTTTAAGCCTCGCGGCTGCTTCTTTTTTACTCATAATTATCCTGATTATACCAGATTTATTGATTAATAATTGAGGTGAAGCTTGATTTAGTGACTAGAATATGGTCATTAAATGTAATGTTCAGGATAGCACTTGCGTCGGTCAAGCGCTCCGTTACCGATAGGTCCGCCTCGCTCGGCTCCAAATTCCCACTCGGATGATTATGCGCCACGATAATGCTGGCGGCACGGTCGGTAATGGCGTCGGCAAACACCTCCCTCGGGTGGACGAGGCTGGCGGTCAGCGTGCCGATGGTTATGATGCGTTTGGCTATGAGGCGATTGGCGCCGTCGAGCGTGAGGCAAACGAAGTATTCTTGCTTTTTGTCACGAATGTCGCTTAACTGCTCGACGGCTTTTTCGGGACTGTCGATAATGGGCCGATCGGGCACCTCAAATTGTCGGCGCCAGAATTCATAGCCGGCCATAATATTTGTTGCTTTTGCTGGGCCAAGACTTTTGACACTGAGTAAATCTTCATAAGCTAGTTCGCTGCCTTTTTCTTTCAGTAATTTTTGCACCTCGCGAGCAAGCTTAGTCACATCAGCGTACTGCGTACCGCTGCCAATTATCGCCATCAAAAGCTCGTAGTCGCTCAGAACCTCAGCACCTCGCGCCTGGAGCTTCTCCCTTGGTCGTAAGTCTTTGCGACGATCCGACATCTTCATATTTGCAGTATATACCTTGTTTACTATTTGCTCTAGTCGTTGCGGCTTTTTTAAAAGTACCTTGAGACAACCCACTACTGATTGATGTCGTAACTCTGCTGGATGAGATCCATCACATAGTCTAAGTTGGTGCCATTTGTAACTTCAACTTCGTAATCACCATTGCCCCAGTGGCCGATATGCACGGGTGACTCGACATCACGAGCAAGACCCCGTGGGTCGTCTAGTGTGCCAGTCTTCATATTGATATAAAGTTTTAATTTAGACTTCTTGAAGGCGACATCGACGAAGTTGCGTGTCGTCTTGTAGGCTACGTACATCTTCTTTGGATCTTCAGTAATTTCCGTATCGATAGCCAAGATCCGCTCTTTCAGTGATGCAAAAAGCGCTTTCGTCTCTTCACTTGTCATCGCCAAGTGATAATCTAGCGTGAACGTTTCTTGTAACTTTTCAGCTTTGCCGGAATCGGTAGTGAACTTA
>CAYLHV010000032.1:0-3173 GCA_964383745.1 uncultured Rickettsiales bacterium
AAAGAAAATCCAACTCAAGAGCAAACCAAAGAAATTCAAACACAAATTCTCCCAACCATAGACTACACCCCCTCCCAACCCAAACCCGCAGCAAAACAATACCGCCCTTTATCCGACAAATCCCCATCTCTCCAACACGAACTTTCCGGAGAAAATGAGTGGAAAATTATCTATAAAGTTTATTTGGAAGAAACTAGGAAACGGAAAAAGCATTAAAGATTCTTAATATTAATTCCACCATTTTTCTTCATATTCTCAAAATTCAAAATCATTTGACTCAAAGAATCCACTTGATCGTCATGTTTAGTGGAGGGAAAATTAAGAATTTCTTCTTGGAAATCTTTCAGCCAATCTTTAGATTTTGGGAAAAACACACGTCCATTTTCAAAAACAGCACTGACTGCGGCAAAGCGGTCAATTTTGCTTCTGACTGGGTTGATTGGGATGAGATTATGCTTTCTTTCTCGCTGTAATTCTTGCAAAATTGCTTGCCCGCTTGCTTTATCTTCTATGAAAATGGCATTTGGCTTCGCAATATCAGCCAATTCTAGGATTTTTTTCTTGAGGAAAGGATATTCTAATTTGCCTTTAAACAAATCCATTAGATAATAATTCTTACCAGAAACCGCCCAAATTGTACAAACGCTAAAATCGTGATTCTCACCTGCTTTAGATGCCAAATCCCAGCTATGGAAAATCTTGATTTCACCTGGAATTTGTCCGGCATTTTCGAAATTATGAAATCTCAACCATTCTTTTTTCACAAAATTTCCTTCTGCAGATTTCGGATGTTGTTGATATTGCGCCTGGAAATTAAGGCTTCCAATTTCATTTTTGAGCATTTTTAAATCTTCTGCATTCTCTCGCATTTTGTGTAAAATACCTTCTTTTCTCAGAATATAAAAATCCTTAGAAATGAATGAGTGGCTATTCTCAGAGATGACAGGGAGATTTAGATGAAACCATTCAAAACCTGAATTTTTTGCTTTTTCGAGCAAATGTCCAGTGAGATCATCTTCATGTAATCTCTGCATCACAATGATGATTGCTCCATTTTTTTTGTCATTTAAGCGTGACTGGAAGGTTTTTTCAAACCAGTTAATGACTTTCAGACGTTGACTTTTTGAGTGTATATGAGTGGGGTTATGAGGGTCATCAACAATGAGTAAATCTCCTCCTTCCCCTGTTAAACTGCCTGAGATTGATGTGGCAAAGCGAAATCCATGTTTTGTTGTGACGAATTTGTTTTTTTGATTTTGCCCTTTTATGATTTGGCAATTTGGGAATTCTTTTAAAAACCAATCGCTATTCATGATTGAGCGGCAATCTAGAGAGAGCTTTTCGCTCAAATGCTTGCAATAGCTCGCAACAATGATGCGTTTTGATGGTTTTCTGGCTAAAATCCAAGCAGGAAAAGCCACGCTCACGCAAACTGATTTTAAATATCTTGGGGGAATGTTGATGATTAATCTCTTAATGTCACCAGAATCAACTGCGCTGAGCAGTTTCGTCAGAGCATTAATGTGCCAATTAGTTAGAAATTCTGTTCCTGGATTTAAGGTTTTGAAAGATTTGATTAAAAAATCTTTTAGATTTTCTGGATTTTTTAAATTAAAAAAAGCTTGATTATCAGACATTTGAAAAACCATTTGAAGTGATTTCCAAATGAGAACTTAAGAAAAAGGGGAAAAAAGTCTGTTGCTACAGACTTGATTTAGGCATGTTATCATAATTTTATTAAAAAGTCAAGGATTTAGTGAACGTGGCCAGCCAAAGTTATGTTGATTTTTGTGCGGAAAAAGTAACTCTGGGTTGACATGCGTTTCTCTTGTGGTGACAAACAAGTCACTTTGTTTAAATTTATTATTTTGAAGAATTTAACGCTCCTGCTGGCCAAGCCGCCCGCTCGAAGATGCAGCCCTTTCAACATGGCTGCTGCAAGGGGGTAGGGTGTCTCGGTGGGTGATTTCCTCTTGATCATCTGGGTCGATGGTAGATTCCATGTCGTCGTCGCTAAGGTTCATGGTGCTTGGGTCAGCGGAAGCTGGTTCGTGATGGAAGTGAAATTTCTCCAAAGTTTCCTCGCTAATTTCACATTCTTCTATGATCCTATTAATCTCATCAACATGCTCAGGATTATCTGGGGAAAGCAGATGATTTCTGTTGCTGACGGCCATGTATGAATCACTGAAATTACCAGGAAGTCGGTCTTCTTCCGGGAATTTATGAGCCTTTAGATTCCCATCATCATCATGATACCTGCAAAATGTAAAGCAATCTTCGACAGTATCAGTATCATTCTGTCCTAAAGCAACCTCTGTATCAGTAATATTTCCCAAGATTTTAAAGACATCGTGACTTTTAACGGCACTAATCACATCGGTAATATATACTTTTAAAAGCTCGGACCAGAAGAAATCTAAAGAAGGCCCACCTTTGGTTGCTTTCTCTATATGAAAGTTTTTATATAATTCTTGAAACCTCTCTAAATCTTGATTTATAATTCTATTTTCAATATCTGCTGCTTCAAAGTTGATTCTTTCATCATGATCATCTAGCAGTTGAGTGAAGTTTCTACCAAAAGGGCGCTCATAATGAGAATCTTTTGTAAAACAAAACATAAAATTTAGAGCATTTAAAGCAGTTCCTAGGGATGTATTTCTAATTGATAGATATTCCTCCAGCGTGTTGTTTAAAGTCGGTAAGAACATTGTGATTTGTGTTTGTAATACTTTTTCCTTTCGACTTTTGCTCCATTTGTAGTAATAAGGATACTTCTCTCCCCCTAATATATATCCTTTTTTCTTGATTTTCTTTGCTAATTTTTCCGCAATTTCATCTTCTGCACCTTTTTCGAACAAGAATGATTGCTCTTCGGGATCGAATTTAAAAATTTCTTTTCTTAAAAATTTTGATTTCATGCTTTTTCTCCTTCAAAAAATTTTCTCTTTTGTTTTAGGTTTGATATTATCTGCTTTTCGTTCATCCAATATTTTTTCTGTAAATGGTCCAACAGCTTTAATATCTGTATTCTGCGAAACTAATTTTGCATAGTCTGCTACTTTAGTACCACCCCCTATTACAACACTGAAAATCTCGATACCATCATCTAAACCTGTTTTTAATTCTTTAAGACCATTCTTTCTCCATTTTTCAAAAGCAGCTCCTGTTTG
>CAYLHV010000033.1:0-3030 GCA_964383745.1 uncultured Rickettsiales bacterium
GATGCGGCTAGGGCTGCGGCTAGGGATGCGGCTTGGGCTGCGGCTAGGGCTGCGGCTTGGGCTGCGGCTTGGGATGCGGCTAGGGCTGCGGCTAGGGCTGCGGCTTGGGCTGCGGCTTGGGATGCGGCGCTTTACATCGGCATTGAAGCGTTTTTGTCGGATGTGCCGCTGGACGAAACGCACCGCGACTACGCCCGACGTGCATGGCAGGCTTGGACGAAAGGCTACGCAGTGCTCGGTGAGGTGGACGGCGTTTTGTACGTGTACGCCGCCGAAAGCCCACAATCATGACCATCACTCATGCGAGCATGATCGAAATCGACGCGCTCGGCGCAACCGTTCACGGCTTGCCCGACCCCGAAGATTTCTGCGACGAGATCACGCGGCTGCTGGATAACGAGGAGCAAGCGCACTGGTGCGTGCCGGACATGTTGCTGTGGGCGGAAACGTCGGGCGATGAGCGGTACGCGCAGGCGCTTGACCCGACGAAGCTGAATCCGCGTACGCTGGCAAATCGCATGACGATCTGCCGGAAGTTCCCGAAGGAAACGCGGCGCTGGAAGCTCAGCCAGCGGCATTACGCGCAACTCACGAGCCTGATGCCGGAGCACCGCGAACTGGCGTTCGAACTGCTGGCGACGGCGGCGCGAACGGGCATGACGAGCGAGGAACTACTGGCGGCGAAGAAGGAACGGCTGAACGAGCCAACGCCGGAAACGTTTCTGGTGACGCTGGTCTATTACGATGGCGTGTTTGTACCCACTGTGCAGCCGCCGACGTGGGTAGTCGATAAAAGCCAATATACGGTGACGTTAAGGAGTGCAGCATGAACGGTAGATTCGCATTTCAAATCAACCCGACTTCACAACTGGAAATCGACGCAGAGATCGTCGGGCAGCTTGCTATCCACTGCGCGTATTCGCGCGGCGGGACGCCCAACACGTCGCAGTGGATGATGAGCCATATCAAGTCAGGGTGTTACTTTTGGGAATTTGACGGCGCGATGCCGATTGAAAAACTAACGGCGTTGGCGCGCCAGCTTGCAGCATTCGACTTCGACGCTTACTTTGCTGGTGACTGCATGAACACGCGCTTCGTCGCGGACGTGAAGGCGGTCATCGGTGAATGGGAGAGACGGAGCTAGCATGACCACGCTCGCAGACGTATACGCGTGGTTCTTCGACACACCGGGCGCGACGTGGGATGCGTTCATGGCGCTTGAACGACTCGGTAGCGCCGTTGACCTGCCAGCGCGACAGCAGCGGGCGCTTCGTGCGCGACGAGCGCGGGGCGATTGTGGTGGTGGAAGCAGCAGCGGCAGACGTGAAGATAGCGGCTTAAGGAGCGGATGTTATGAGTGATTTAGCGATAATCCCTAGTGAGCGGTTAGCCATTGATGATGTGAAGCGCCTCGTCAATATCGTGTCTGCGCTACGCACCGATGTGTTTAAGGACGGGGTGGATTTCGGATCGATACCGGGTACGAATGATAAGCCTGTGCTTCTATTACCCGGCATGGAAAAGTTGATGCGTGCGCTGCATCTGCGTGCTGAGTACATAGCGAAGACCTGTATTGAGGACTTCGACAAACCGCTGTTCTTCTACCGCTACGAGTGCCGCCTGATCGACTACCAGACAGGCGAGTGCGTATCGACCGCGCTTGGCTCTGCGAACAGCCAAGAGAGTAAGTGGGCGTGGCGCTGGGTCGAACGCAACCAAGTACCGCCGAACATTGACACCGTATCCTTAGATCAACGGAACGCTAGCCTGTTCGAGTTTGCTTTTGCGGTGGACAAAGCGGAGACGAGCGGAAAGTACGGTAAACCCGCCGACTACTGGCAGGCGTTTAAGACGGCAATTGCGAATGGCAGTGCGCGCAAGGTGCAGAAACAAACGTCGCGCGGACAGTCGGACGGGTGGGAAATCGGCGGCGTTCAATACCGAATCCCGAACCGTGATATTTGCGATCTGACCAACACTATCGACAAGATCGCACAGAAACGCGCGCTCAGTAGTGCCATCAAAGGCGCGGCGAACGTTTCCATGTTCTTCACAGTGGATATTGACGATTTTACACCATTCGACATGACGCCAACGACGGTTGTTCACGACGATGGGCGCAAGGTTGATACCGTGACTGGCGAAATTGTTCGGGGAACAGTGTCCACCGTACCCGCAAACCCTACGCCAGCGGCTACCCTGCCGCCGACTACAGTAGCCCCGACAACCGCCAGCGGCGGCGCATTGCCTGAACCATTGCCCACGATTGTCGTAGGTGATGACCTGAGTAAGCATCTGGATGCGGTGCTCAGTACGCCGAAAGCGGGCGTGCAGTGGTCGCTGGCGCGCAAGATTCAACGGCTCGAAAGCGAGAAGAAAACGAAAGACGGCGTGGCGAAGGGCGAATATTACCGCCTGACAACCGACGCGGGCGCGGTGACGGCGTTCTCGACATCAGCACTGAGCGCGCTCGGTATCGCGTGGGACGAGTGCAACATTCTCAACAAGCCGTATGAAGTAACGCCCGCCATTGATGTGCCGTACTTCGAGAAGAACGTCGATAACCGTATCTTCCTCGAACTGAATGAGGCGGCGGCGAAAGCCGGAATGGATAAGTCAGCATGACCAACGTTCAGCATTTCGACCTCCGCGATTTCACCATTCTGTGCCTCGTCGCCGCGCTCGTGTGGGCGCTGACCCGCTGCCGTGAGGACGGGCAATCAGCGGCGGCGCGCCCGGTGCCGGACGCGGAGCATGAGACGGCGGGCAAGGTGCAACCGTTCCCCCACGAAGTCGAGCGAACGAGTGACCGTAGACGAGCAAGCGGAGAGTAGACGATGAATAACGGACGTATTGAATCAGAGGAAGAACGACAGCAGCGGCTGAAAATGGATAGTGTTTCGAACATCCAACACGAAGTAGCGAACCTACTTCAGGGATATTACGGACGCGTGGAGTGGATCGCCCAACAGAATATTGGTGGATACCGCTTCGTCATCGGTAACGGGTCGGCGTATGTAACCGACGATG
>CAYLHV010000034.1:0-2747 GCA_964383745.1 uncultured Rickettsiales bacterium
TCCCATCTTCCAACCTGACCGGCCTTTGCCGGTCACCAGGGCACAAAGAGCATCCGGTCAGCGGGTGCCTTGCATCTTCTCCCGCAATTTCTCGTTGAGCCGGCGCAGTTTCTCGCGCTGCGCGGCCATCTTCTCGTTTGCCTCGTCCGCTTCCAGCCCGCCGCGCGCACGCGATCGGGCGATCGCGCGCACCTGGCGCCGGATCTCGTCGACGTTGCGACGGTGCTCGATGCCGGCGTTGAACTGCAGCTGGTCGGCCGGGTACGACCCGACCTTGATGCCCACCGACGAGGCCGCCGCCTGTGCCACAGAGCGCTCCCGGCCGAACGGGTCGGTCATTCCCTTGCCGGCGTTCATCAGGCCGGTCACCGAGTAGGTTTGCCACAGGCCCGGCACGTTCACCGAATCGTCGGCCACCCAGCCCAGCGGGTTCGGGATCGGCAGGTTCGGCGCCATGAACTTGAACAAGTGGTCGCTCACCTTGGCCATGGCCTCGGCGGTCGTGTCCGTCTCCAGCACCACCGGGTTCCCGGTGAAGCTGGACTTGTTCATCATCAGCTCCATGGCCAGCGCCAGCGGCCCGCCCACCGTCAGCCAGCCCGGCAGCGGCACGGCGCCCTGCGAGCCGTGCACGTCGAACACGTCGCCGGCCGGCACCCAGCGGCGCACGTCGAGGAACACCGGAGAGCCGTGCTCGTCGTTCCAGGGCATGCGCAGCAGCCGCGGGAACACCCCGAGCATCGAGCCCGACTTTTCCTCGGGCAGCAGCGCGCGCTCGCGCCGCTCGTCGTCGCCGCCCAGGCCCAGAAGCATGTAGGCCGCCGCGTTGAGCGCCTGGCCGATCGCCGCGTACTTCGCAATCTTCCAGGGCTTTTCCACGGCCGCGCGCATCATCATCGGGATGGCCCGGTACGAGAACGCGATGAACGGCAACGGGCCGCGGCGCAGCGCCGAGATCCACGGGGCGTTGATGTCGTAGTTGAGGAACGCATCGCGCGCCGACTGGCCGGCCTCGAGGTCCGAGTACCCATCCTCGAGCCGGCGCAGGAATGCGGCCAGCCGGAAAACCGAGTCCTCCATCCGGTAGGCGTCGATCAACTTCTTGAACGGCACGGCCGCCGTGCGCAGCTCCTTCTTGGACTTGAGCCCGCGCAGCGCCGCGCCGACCTCGCCGTGCGCGGCCATGCTCACCAGCTGGCTCACCTTGAGCAGCCCGAGATCGCGGTCCTGTTCCTCGTTGATCTCGTCGAGCATCTGCTGGATCGTGCCCAGGCGAAGCTCCTGCGCGGCAAGCGAGCCCTGCTCGGCGCCCGAGTCCTCGTAGCGGTCGACCAGCGCGCGCGCCTCGGCGTCGCCACGCTTGGCCGCGCGCAGCACCCGGAACGCCCGCATCATGTCCGTCACCCGCACGTCAGCCAGGTCGGCCAGCACCATGTTGGCCATGACGTTGTTCATGTGCACCGCGGGGCTGAGAGCCGTCTTGCTGATCTTCCACGCGCGCAGCGTCCAGTCGTAGATCTTGCCGACCTGCGTCTCGGGCTGCGAGCCGAACTGGCTGCGAATGTCGTTCCAGACGGCCGCGGGCACCGCCTTGCCGGCCAGCTTGCCGTAGGCTTTCAGCTTGGTGCCGGGCACCTTCGTCTCGGGCACCTTGACCCACTCCTCGGCACCGTAGGCCCGCAGGTCGATGTAGCCGCCCTTGCCATCGTGCACCGTCTCGCCGGACTGCTCGAGGTATTCAGGGTCTTGGCCGTAGAGCTCGGCCACCCAGGCGAGGAAGCGCGCATTCTCGATGTCGCGGATCGCGCTCATAGCCGTCTTGGCGAAGGCGAAGCGCACTTCCTCGATCTCGCCCAGGGCCTCGCGCTCGGCCTTGGTCAGATCGCGCCACATCGTGACGTGCTTGGCGCTGGGCTTGCCCAGCTCGCGGACCTCCCAGACGCCTTCCCGGTCCCAGCCGGCCAGCTCATCGGGACGCGGCTTGCCCTCGGGCACGTAGCGCACCGCAGCGAGCCGGCCGTTGGCCAGGCGGCGCTCGTAGCGCACGAACCTGTCGCCCTTCTCGACCTCATCGGCGTAGCGGATGATGCGGTCGTCGTCGAACTTGTGGAACAGGCCCCGGCCCTTGAACGTCTCGGCCCTGATCCGCGCGGCCTCCTTCCAGCGGCGCCCGGAGCGCCCGGCCGACTGCGCCTCGTGCTTGCGGTAGCTCCGATGCAGGTAGGCCATCCGGTTGCGCTGGTAGGCTTCCTCGGACAGCAGGCCGACCCGCACCGCCTCGCGGCCGAGCTGGTCGATCATGTCCTTCATCCGGCGCATGACCTCGCGCGAGTCCTCGGGAAGCCGCGCCATCGCCTCGGCCTCGGCCCGGGTGTCGGGCTTCTCCTGCATCCACTGATAGGCGACCCGGGACTGATCCCGGTCCAGGCCCGCCAGCATGTCGATGAGCGACTTCGCGCTGCGCAGCTGCTTGTTGATCGCCGCGCGCGTCTGGTCCTTCACATCCAGATAGGCGTCCTCGAGCCCGTAGTCGGCGATGAGGCCCTGCTTGATGGCGCCCGGGGTGATCCGGTCGGCCGTGCTCAGCAGGCGCTCGTAGAGCGGCGTGAGCAGCTTCTCGGCCAGCACCTTGCCGCCGGCGGCGCGCAGCAGCGTGTCGATCGGGCCCTCCTTCGGGGTCCTGGCGCCCGGGGCGTCGGGGCGGATCGGCGAGGTGGGTTTCGCGGGCTCCTGTCGGCGCGAGAACA
>CAYLHV010000035.1:0-2620 GCA_964383745.1 uncultured Rickettsiales bacterium
TTCCCTGAACTCAAATGGCGCATGGACAGCAACAAACTCTTTTCCGTTTATGAAATTTCCGCTGCTGGCCCACATTCAGGAAATTTCGCCTCGTCCGGTTTTGTTGATTGCGGGTGAAAACGCACACTCCCGTTATTTCAGCGAAGATGCCTTCAAAGCCGCAGCCGAGCCGAAGGAGTTGATGATTATCCCTAATGCAGTTCATGTGGACTTGTACGATAAGGTTGACGTAATTCCATTTGACAAATTGGAAGATTTTTTCAAGGAGAATTTGAAATAATGCAAATGCAGGATGCAGCTGTGCGAGTCGCACAGCTGCATCCCACAAAATCTTGTACGATGAAACAAACGTCTTTGATTGTCATCTTGACCATGACTGTTTTTACAAGTTTGGCATCCTGCAATAAGAAAAGCATTGAACCAAACAGCACGAATACTCAAAACAACAGCCATGATACCATGAGCTATAAAATCAAAATAAAAACAGGCACAGCGTCTTTCACGGCGACCATTTCAAACAGTGCGACATCAGCAGCCTTCAAAGCAATGTTGCCGATGACCCTAAACATGATTGAACTAAACGGAAACGAGAAATATGCTGATTTGTCCGGCGACCTCCCTACCAATGCCTCCAATCCCGGAACTATCCAAACCGGCGATCTGATGATTTATGGCTCTTCCACGCTGGTGCTTTTTTACAAGTCATTTTCTACGTCCTACAATTATACAGAGCTCGGACGTATTGACAACCCTTCAGGATTGGCTGATGCCCTGGGTTCGGGCAATGTGACAGTTACGTTGGAATAAAGAATCACCAAAATTGATAATCATGAAATCATCATTCTATTTATTTGTAACTGGTTAGCCTGATTTCCATTTATTATCAGGCGATTGAAAAAAGTTTATTTTTGTGTTCCAATGGAGCTACCCAATGACATATCAAGTTGCCACCGGATAATTATAGAGTTGGCATCGTTTGTTGATGGCATCAAGCCTCAACTACAAGGCTATGTCCAAAAGATTGAACAATTGGAGTTGCGAGTGAAAGAATTGGAGTCACAATTGCATCAGAACAGCCGCAACTCAAATTATCCGTCCTCGATGGACAAGTATAAGTCCAGGCCTGCATTTCCCCGGGTCAAGGGAGGCAAGGTTGGCGGCAAAAAAGGTCATGATGGCAGCACGCTCAAAATGGTGTCAGCGCCAGATGTAGTAAAAACGCATACACCTGAAGTTTGTGTCCGGTGCGGTCAAATACATGGCGCGGAACCTCTGGCAGTTCGCGCCCGTCGGCAGGTGTTTGACATACCGCCGCCGCGTATCGAAGTGACAGAGCATCAGGTTTTGGATTGGGTGTGCAGTGGGTGCCAAACGCTAAACCAGGGCCAATTTCCCGGGGATGTGTGCTCCAACACGCAATATGGTCTTCGGCTGGTGGCGATGAGCGCGCTGTTCAACAACGGCTACAACATCCCACGCAACAAGGTTCAATCGATCTTCAAAGACCTGTATGGGGTGACGCTCAACGAACAGACGCTGCAGGCCCAGAATGAATTTGCCTACGCATGTTTGGCCGGGGACGAGGCGCATATCAAGACACAGTTGCTCCAAAGCGAGGTAGTCCATTATGACGAAACAGGCTTTTATGTGGGCAAAGAGCGATTTTGGGAACATGTAGCCAGCAATGAGCACTACACTGCCTTGTTTGTGCACCCACAGCGGGGCGCAGCAGCCCATGAACCCGACATTTCCATATTGGCGTCGTTTCAAAACTGGGCAGTCCATGATTGTTGGCCCACCTATTTCAACTTTACCGGGTGCCAACATGCCGTTTGTGGCGCACACCTGCTCAGGGAACTCACCGCCCTTGTAGAATCAGGGAGCAAATGGGCTCAACCCTTCCATGCCTTTTTACTTGACCTGTACGAGCGTTCTGACAATGGCAAGGCAACAATCCTGGCAAATGAACGGCCCGAAGTGCTTCTCCGGTATCAAGATTTGCTCGAACAAGCAGATAAGGAAGAACCGCCGCCTACTAAAAAATCGCGCGGAAAACCAAAGAAAACCAAGGGCCGAAACTTGTTTGACCGCCTGACCAAGTATCAGGATGCCGTGCTCGCTTTCGCTTTCCATCCACAAGTGCCTTTTACCAATAATCAGGCGGAAAGGGACATCAGACCCACCAAAACCAAAATGAAAGTCAGTGGCTGCTTCCGCACACAATACGGAGCGGAAATCTATGCCCGTATCCAATCTTTTATCTCCACAGTCCGAAAACTCCAATTCAATCCTTTCAAGGAACTCTATACCGTATTATCTGGCGGTATCCCAGAGTATCGGGTCGCCGGAGGCTAACCAGTTACATCACAGAAATAAAGATGCGAGCTGGTTCTACATCATTTCAAACTTTGGAAAAATTAAAGAGACTGGAATCCATCAAAACATCTTGGGGATGATCAGTAATTATGCAAATAACCCGACTATATTCTGGCATAACGACAACATGAAATGTCACCCTGAGAACAATGAAAATAAAAAAATTTCTATGTGCGTTGCCAATCTTGTAGATAAATACTTCGACGAGGAAGAGATAAAAGTGTGCGTTTCCTTCACTAAGGAG